>CBDVAP010000110.1:0-10518 GCA_965372015.1 uncultured bacterium
AAAGAAAATGAACATATCTGGTCCGCTAGTCCCCCTAACCCCGCCTCTGGCGGGGTATAAAACCACCCCGAAGTTTCGGGGCGCTATGTTTCTATGACAGTCCCAACTCTCAGTTCGGGACTATTTTTAATTCAGGGTGGTCATTTACGGCTTCCCTGTGGCTCCGATCCAATTTGTCGCCACAGGCGGCAACCGCGAACTATATGTCTGAGTTCCGCTATTTTACAGGAACGAGTTTATAGTTCGCGAAGTTTCTTTTGGTTCGTTTTCTTTCTAAAAGAAAATGAACATATCTTCTGGTCCGCTAGTCCCCCTAATCCCGCCCCTGCCCCCGCTGGTGGCCCCGCCGATGGCGGGGTTGGCGGGATCAATACGGGACAAGCAGCGGAGCCCATCATAGATCAGACCACCGGCTGACTCACTCCTGGCCTAAATCTCTATTCTAAACCTTTCGAGCGCCTAAAACGCCGGACAAGTTACGTTCGAGACAGGAGGTTCCCAAGAAAACGCGGCCCTTAGGTTGCCGTTCCAGTAAATTCAGCGCCATGTCGCGCTGCCATTACCTAACCATTGGATTGTTGCTGGCGGGGCAGGCTGTCCTGGCGGCGCCTGACACCGTGGAACAGCTGCAATTGCCACTCTCAGCCCCGGACGCGCGGGTGCGGATTGAGGCCGGCCGGGAATTTTCCCTCAGCTCCGCCAACGCCACGATCTGGTTGGAAGGCCGCCGGCTGGACATCTTTCGTTTTCTCATCTCCGCCGCCGATACCAGCCGGGTGATAGCCCGGTTGACGGCCCCGGTGTGGGAGCCTGTGGCTGGGGCCGAACCACCCCCCGCTCTCCCGCCATCGATCAGGCTTCATTCGCCGCAGGTTTGGGGCGCCACCCGGGTGTTATTGCTGGATGTGAACCCCTGGCGGACGGTGGACGGTGAACTGCAGGTGCTCCGGGAAGGCCTGCTGGAAGTGAGTATCCGCCACCGGCCGACGGACGTGATTCGCGATAAGCGCACAGCCAGGGGACCAAGCCAGATTGCTAATCGTTTCCTGGTCCCGGCGCCCCGGGCCGGACCCGGGCCTCCCCGTGGCCGGGACGGCCAGGGCCTGCGCAAGAGCGCCACTGCCCTCCCCACCGCCGGCAGTTGGCTGAAAATTCCTATCACCCGGGATGGGCTGTATCACCTGACTGGCGCCTATCTCTCCAACGCCGGCCTGGACATGGCCATCGATCCCGCCTCGCTCAGGCTGTTCGCCCCGGTGAACCTGGGACGGCCGTTGCCGGATCAGGTAGGCGCCCCCCTCCAGGACAACCTGGTGGAAATACCCCGGCAGGTGCGGGATGATAACGACGGTAATCTGGAGGCAGGGGACGACCTGGTCTTCTACGCCCAGGGGCCCCGCGGGGTGAACCTGTCAGCTGGAAATTTGGTGTATGCCCAGAATCCTTACACCGATACCGCCTTCGTCTGGTTGTACGCGCCGGATATGGCCGGCGATACCTCCGGCATCCCCCTGGACGACGGCTATGCATTTGATGGTGATAATGATATAATCTCTCATGGTCGCGCCCTTTATCGCCACGAAGTGGAAATCTTTAACGGCTTCGAATCCGGACCGGTCTGGCACCAGGCGGTACTGAAGTCTGAAGCCCCTTTTACCATATTAATGGACACTCCCGGCCTGCGTACAACCGATACGACTTATTTGCGGCTGCGGGTGCGCGGGGGTTCTAAAACTACCGGCCTGGTCCGTCACCGGTTACAGGTGACCTTTAACGAAATGTCGTGGCAGTTCAGCGGCTGGTCGGCATTCGGCGATCGGACCTATTACCTGTCAGAAGATCAGATTGCCCGTAGCGGACAAAACATGCTGGTACTTGCTAATCTATCTAGTAATCAGCAGGATGAAATCTGGATTGACTGGGCCGAACTGGATTACGGGCTGAACTTAGAAGCGGTGGATGACCGGCTGGCATTCCTGATCCCGGCCACGGCGGGGGCGGTCAATATTGCCCTGAGTGAATTTAGCGGCCCACCGTTGGTGGTGGATATCACCGAACCGGCCCGGCCCGTGCTGCTGACCGCCTCGGCCGTGGCCGACGGCTGGCAGTTCACCCCCATCGATTGGACCGGGCCTCGCCGCTATTTTGCTTGCGGGGAAAACGGTCTGCTGACACCGGGGGCGCCCACGTTGCACACCGGCCTGAGCTTCACCGACCTGCGCACCCCCGGCCATAAAGCCGATTACATCGTGATCACCGCCCGGGAGTTGCGGCCCTGGGCGACCCAGCTGGCGGCTATACATGCCGGCGAAGTCCGCGAGCAGTACCGTCTGGATACGCTGGTGGCCACCGTCGAGGAGATCTACGAGGAGTTCTCCGGGGGGGTGGCCGATCCTTATGCTATCAGGGCTTTCCTGCGCTACGCTTACGAGAGCTGGCAGGACCCGCTCCCCACCCTGGTGGCCCTGTTCGGCGACGGCGACTATGACTATCGTAATATATCCGGTCGGAGCAATAACCTGGTGCCCACTATCCAGCTGGATGGTCGTGATGATATCGATTCCCGTTCAGCTGACGACCGTTTCGTCTACCTGGATCCCATCGATCCAGGTAACTATTTGCCCGATATGGGCATCGGTCGCCTGGCCGTTTCCACACCCGAAAATGCCGCCACAGTGGTGGAGCAGGTACGCCTGTACATGGTCAACCCCGAGCCGGGTGCCTGGCGGCAGCGGGTCCTCCTGGCAGCCGACGACCCGGTGCGGCCCAACAACAATGAACCCAATTTCATCCTGGATTCGGAGAAGTTCGCCAATCTGGTACCCCCCTTTCTGCAACTCCAGAAGGTCTATCTGACCGAATATGCCAAGGTGCTGGACCCCTCCACCAGCACGATCATCAAGCCGGACGCCACCGCTGATCTTATCCGCTGGATCAACCAGGGCATCACCCTGATCAATTACATCGGACACGGGGCAGCAACCCAATGGTCGCAGGAGATGCTGTTGAAAATGGAACGTGACCGGGTACTCTTGGAGCCCGGCCGCCGCCTGCCAATATGGTACGCCGGTACCTGCTCATGGGGCCAATACGACCTGCTGGATACTCCCAGCATGAGTGAGGTCATCACCGCCGGCGCCGATATCGCCGGGATTGCCGTTATTTCCGCCACTCGGGCGGTCTATTCCTCGAGCAATACCAAGTCAGTGACTGAACTTTTCAAACAGACCTTCCCCAATAAAAAGCCATCCCTCCAGAGGATCGGCATTATTTTCCAGTACAGCCGGGGCGTGGACATCGGCGAGGAAGACAAATTCCACCTATTCGGCGACCCGGCCATCATCCTGGCCTTCCCCCGTTCCAGCCTGGCCATAGACCCGGCCGTGTCCGATACGGTGAAGGTATTGGAACGGGTTAGTTACGGGGGCGCCACCAGCGGAGACTTGACCAGCGGCCAGGCCCTGATAACAGTTGTGGACGCACCCCGCCAGGTCGAGCGTACTTACTTAACCAGGAGGGGTGTACTCGAGACCGTTAAATATGAGTTGCCCGGCGCGGCCCTATTCCGGGGTCTGGTCCTGGTAAATGAAGGCCGGTTCGACGGGCGGTTCAGGGTACCCAAGGATATCAGCTATAGTGAAAGCGCCGTAACCGTCATCGCCTATGCCTGGTCAGACCAGAACGGCGTGTTGCAGGAGCAGATCGGCGCCAGCTCGGACCTGTTCATCCGGGGCTCCCTGCCGGATACTCTGGATAACAACGGACCGTTGATCACCGTCTATTGGGAAGGGCGTCCCCTGTATGACCAGGACGCGCTACCGGTGGCGGCCCGGTTGGAGGTGGAACTGAAGGACCCCTTGGGAATCAACCTTACCGGTGAAGTAGGGCATGCCATTCGCGTCTGGATCGATGATGAATCCGCGGCCCAGGTGATGGACCCCCTCTTCAACTACGATACCGGCAGTGATACCACCGGCGGGTTCGCCTTCGATCTTGATCCCGGCCTGACCGGCAAGCATGAGATCAGCATTGAAGCCTGGGACAGCGCCAATAACAAGACGGTGACTACACTCGTTCTCTACCTGACGTTGTCCGAGCAGTTGGATGTAACTGACCTGTTTAACTTCCCCAATCCCTTCCAGAATCGAACTGAATTCGTCTATACACTTTCGGTACCGGCCCAGATCGCAATTACGGTCTATACCCTGAACGGCGTGAAGGTGGTCGAATTACATTCCCCGGGTGAACATTCCAACGGGTTCCAGCGTCTACCGTGGGACGGCCGGGACGCTTTCGGCGACCAGATCGCCAACGGCGCCTACCTCTATCAATTCAGGGCCGAGGACCTGGACGGAGTCATTATCACCCGTTGGGGCCGATTGGCGCGGCTGCGGTGAAGCTGGTCCTGGCATCCACCTCCCCCCGGCGCAGGGACCTGCTCTCCCGCTTGGGCATTCCCTTCGAAGTCGTCCCACCCGGGCTCCCGGAGGAGCTGCGGCCCGATGAAGATCCCGAGGCGGCCTGCCGGCGTCTGGCAACCGCTAAGGCCGAGACAATTTCCCGGTTACATCCGCAGGACCTGGTGGTGGGCGCTGACACCCTGGTGGTGGTTGACGAACAAATCCTGGGTAAGCCTGCCGACCTGGCGGCTGCCCGGCGGATGCTGGAGGTCCTCTCCGGCCAAACCCACCTGGTTCTGACCGCTCTTTCCCTGGTTTGCCGGGATCGGCGGCACCGTTCCCAGCTGCTGGAAACCACCGCCGTAACGTTCCACCAGCTGGACGCTGACGATATCGCTCACTACCTGGAAGTGACACCCCCCCTTGACAAAGCCGGCGCCTACGGCATCCAGGACTGGAGCGGGGTGTTCGTGAGCCGGATCGCCGGGTGCTACCATAATGTGATGGGATTCCCCCTGGCGCAGTTCTACCGCCATCTGAAAGCCGGCGGGCTGCTGGCCCAGTTGCAGCCCAAAAACAACTTGTAACCCGAAACGGATACTACTTAAAATCATATTCTGATGGATAACCAAGAACCCTTTTTCCACGACCTAAAACAACTGCGGGTGGCCCAGGGCATCACCCTGGAGGACATTTCATCCAAAACCCGCATAAACCAGCGCTTCCTGGAGGCCTTGGAAACGGGCGAATTTACTATCCTACCCAATACCTATATCCGGCTGTTTCTACGGAGTTACTGTCAGGAGATCGGATCCAGCTTTGAGGAAGTGGGCCAGCAACTGGAGGCTTACCTGGGTGTGTCGGTCACCATCCCCGCCCCAATGGAGGGGGAAGAAAAAACGGCGCAAGACCCCCAGATAATGGTCGGGGAACCCGACCTGGATCGTTCCCCGGCCACTTTGCGGCGCGATTTTATCACCGGGGCAGTAATCTTTGTCTCCCTGGTGGTCATTACTGTCTTTGCCCGCCGGGCCTATCTGAACCCGCTTGAGGACCAGCCGCCAAAGCCCGCTCCTACCCGTATGGAAATACCGGCGCCGCGGCCGGAGCGATCCGTGGCCGAGCCGGTCGTACCCGCACCCCCACCGACCCGTAGCCTGACCGTGGCCCCCAACACCAGGCCGGTAGTACCGGTGGAATCCACGCTGGAACTGGAGGACCGGCTGTTCGCCCAGGACCGGCTGGTGGCCCACCTGCTGGAACGGGTACGCCTGACGCCCCCGGTCCGGCTGACCTTGATGTCCCGGGACAATATTGTCCTGCAACCCTATTCTAACGGGAAAGTCGCCACCGCCTTCAATCTCACCGTGGCCGAGGCCCGCCAGTGGACCATCAAAGAAGAACTGGTTCTACGCACCCCCTCCATCCACCTGCTGAGGGGAGACCTGAACGGAGTACCCATCGATTTCGGTGAAGCCACCGGCCTCGGTATGTTGCGGGTCACGCCCAGCGGAGTATACGAAGTCTCCGGTTACGCCACACCGGAGTAGCCCCCCGCCCCCCACTTTTACCCCCGGCTATTCCAGCCCGCCGCCAATTAGGCGGACCACTCCGGCCGTTCACCCGTCGGTGCCGTCGTAGGCAGGTGCCTGTCAGCATTGTTCCTTCACCGGCTATTTACAGCCCAAAATCCCCACTGCATCAATTTTTCTTGACATTGCCGAGTAAAAGAGATATGTTTGTGGGTAGAAGTGGGTTAAATTCCCTAAATTACAGTTACTTTACTGGCGGACTTAATCATCCCCGGGCATACAGGGGTAGACAGTTTTGGATACAACCGGAAACTCATTCACAGGTAGTTACAGCTATACACTGGACGCCAAGGGGCGGGTAAATATCCCCTCCAAAATGCGCCGGGCGCTGGGTCCGGACAACGACGGCACTTTCGTGGCTACCCGCAGTGGCGATCCCTGCATAGTGCTCTATCCCATCCAGGTCTGGAAAGACAAACTGGAGGATAAACTGCTTCGGCTGAACAAGGGCAGTGCCCTCAATCGCCACTTCGCCCGCAACCTGCTTAGGCATGCCGAGACATTGCAGTATGATAGCCAGGGCCGGGTGCCGTTGCCCGCCGGTCTGGTAAAATTTGCTCAAATCGAGAAAGAGGTTGAGATCGTGGGAATGATTGACCGGATAGAGCTATGGTCTCCCGAACAGCTGGCCGAAATCGAGACCCGCTTCGCCGATCACGACCAGGAGTTGGAAGCAATTGCCCGTGAAATCAATTTATGATTCATAATGAACTCGGGCCCTGTCCCAGCCGGTCCGCATCTGCCGGTGATGGTGGCGGAGGTGCTCACCCACCTGGTGACCACCCCATCGGGGCTGTACGTGGACGGCACCCTGGGAGGGGGCGGTCATGCCTCGGCCCTGCTCTCCCGGCTGGCGGTGGACGGTCGGGTGCTGGGAGTCGACCTTGACCCCGGCGCACTGGACGCAGCCCGGCGGACACTGGCCGGGGCCGGTGAGCGGATCAGCCTGCGCCAGGGGTCCTTCACCCAATTGCCCGCTTTCCTGGAGGAACTGGGAGTGACTACCTGCCAGGGCGTACTGCTCGATTTGGGGCTCTCCACCTTAACCCTTGAAAGCAGTGGACGCGGCTTCAGCTTCCAACGCCAGGAACCGCTGGACATGCGCTTCGACCCCGATCAGGGACGACCCCTGTCCCAGGTCCTGCCGCAGCTCAGCCAGTCCCAGTTGGCCGACATAATTTATCGCTATGGGGAAGAACGCCGCTCCCGTGCCCTAGCCCGGGCGATTCATGGGACCGTTCAGGCCGGCCGATTGGCCACTTCCGGTGACCTGGCTGCTACGGTTCGTTCAGTTGCCACAGGTCAGCCGGCCAAGACCCTGGCCCGGGTCTTCCAGGCCCTGCGGATTTATATCAACGGCGAACTTGACAATTTGCAGGCCGCCCTGGAGTCCCTGCCCCAGATACTGGAGGCCGGACGCCGGGTGGTGGTCATCTCCTATCATTCTCTTGAGGACCGGTTGGTCAAACACTTTTTCATCCGGGAGTCGAAGGCCTGCCTCTGCCCTCCCCAACTACCCTCCTGCCAATGCAATCACCAAGCAACCCTGAAGGTGATCTCGCGCAAGCCGATCACCCCCTCCGCCCAAGAGCAGGCCTTTAACCCCCGGTCACGGTCAGCCAAACTACGCGTGGCGGAGCGGCTATGATCGCCGGCTCCAGACGGCGGGTACGTTCCCCCGGCAGTCGCCCGGTGAGACCGCTGTCGGGTCCCTCTTTGCCGGTGTTCTTTTTCTGGACCTTCTTCCTGGTAAGCACAGCCATCGCCTATCTGTGGATTTACAACCAGACCGACGTGGTGGCCGCCCGGCTGGCGGATGCCCGGCAGACCCTGGCGGTGCTGGAGAATGAAAACCGCGAGATCCAGGCCTCCATTGACAACCTGGCCCGCATGGAACGCATCACCCGCATAGCCCGCACCCGGTTGCAAATGCACTCGCCGGCGGCTGAGTCGCTGATCGTTTACCTGCCCGAGATTCCCCGATGACCCGGCTGTTCGCCCAGTATCAGCCCAGAATCACGCTGGTCAACGGGGCCATCACAGTTTTATTCCTGAGCATCGTTGCCAAGCTGTTCTTCATCCAAATCCTGCGTCATGAAGACTACCGCCTCCGGGCCGACCGTCAAAGCACCGCGCTGGAGACTCTGCCGGCCATCCGGGGTGAGATCCTGGCCCGGGGCGGCGAATCGTTCACTACCAATACTATTCATTACTCCTTCGCGGTAGACCCCCAGGTGCTGGAGGCGGCCGATTCGCTGGCCTACTTGTTTGCCCGAATTTTTAACCGTCCGGTGGACCGTTACCTGAGTTTGATGAACGGCGACCGGTCCTTCGCCTGGCTGGAGCGCAATGTTCCCGCCTGGAAATCCCGGCCGCTGCTGGCATTGGATTTCCGGGGACTGATTGTCCGCCCCCAGGTCCGGCGGCGTTATCCCTTTGCCCGCCTGGCTGCGCCGGTGATCGGCTTCACCGACGTGGACAACCGGGGCATCGCCGGTATCGAGTTGGAGTATGAAACCAAACTCGGGGGCCGTGACGGCCGCCAGGTCCAGCGCTTCAACGCCAAAGGGGACCCCCTGCATCGCCATCGGTCGGAGTGGACCCCGCCGGTGGACGGCGCTCATGTCCGGCTAACCATCGATATCGATTATCAAGCCATCTTTGAAGAAGAACTGGAGCGGGCCTACGAACGGCTGCATCCCGCTGGTCTCCAGGGGGTGCTGATAGACCCCCACAGCGGCGATATTCTGGCCCTGGCCCAGTATCCCGGTTTCGACCCCAATCGGGCCTGGGAAAGCCCGGTGGCCAACCAGCGGCTCAAGCCGGTGAACGATATGTACGAACCGGGCTCCACCTTGAAAGTGATCACCGCGGTGGCCGCACTGGAGGAAGGCCTTTATGCCCCGGATGATCTGATCGACTGTGAAAATGGGGAATACCGGTACGGGGAATTGCTGATCAGCGATACCCACCCCCAGGCCGAACTGACCCTGGCCGGGATCATGGCGCACTCCAGTAACATCGGCATCATCAAGATCGCGGAGCAGCTCGGTGTTGAGCGCTTATACCGGTATTTGACGCGCTTTGGCCTGGGAGCCCGCACCGGTGTGGGCTGGCAGGCTGAATCTCCGGGATTGCTGCGGGAACCGGACGACTGGAGCGAGGTCTCAACCGGCGAACTGGCCATGGGGCAGGAGATCGGCGTAACCACTTTGCAGATGGCGCTGATCTATGCCGCCATCGCCAACGGGGGCCTGCTGCTCCGGCCCCGGCTGGTGTACAGCCTACCGGCGGACAACCCTACGGAACCAGCGCAATCCCAACCGCAGGTGATCCGCCGGGTGGCCTCCGAGCAAACCATGCGCCGCATGCGGGAGATCCTTTTTTATTCCGTGGAGCAAGGCACCGGCAACACGGCCCGCATCGCCGGTTACCAGGTGGCCGGCAAGACCGGGACGGCGCAGAAATTCATCGATGGGCGTTATTCCGAACGAATGTTCATGCCCACTTTCGCCGCCATGATACCGGCGGACAACCCGCGCCTGGTGTGCGTGGTGGCGGTGGACAGCCCCCAATATGGCCGGCATTTCGGCAGTGAGGCGGCGGCCCCCATCGTGCGCAACATCTTTCAACGGATCCTCCACCTGGACAACGACTTTTACGCCCCGCCGCCGGCCGTGGCTGAACAACGCCCGTCACCGATAATGCTGGCTGCCGCCGGAACCCGGCCGAAACTCCCACCACGCGGGCAAGTCCCCGATTTTCAGGGCTACAGCCTACGAAAGGCGCTGCGACTGGCCCGCCAGGCGAATGTCCGGGTGCAGTTGGAAGGCTCGGGGCGGGTGGTGCGCCAGTCGGTCCCGGCCGGCACCCGGGTGGACGAGGCTACCCTTTGCCGGTTGACCCTGGCGCAGGAGGGCCGTTAACCGTGATTAACCTCACCCGCCTGCTCAAGGGTGTCGCCCTCCAGCGCCCGGCCCCCGAAATTTCCGTGACCGGACTGACCCACGACTCCCGCTTAGTCCAGCCGGGGGACCTGTTCGTGGCCCTGCCGGGAACCAATTCCAATGGCGCCACTTTCGCCCAGCAGGCGGTGGCCGCCGGAGCGGCTGCCGTGGTTGGGCCGGCTCCCGATCCGGGCACACTGCCGCACTACCTGGAAGTAGAATCCCCCCGGGAAGCGCTATCACGCATCGCGGCCAACTATTACCAACATCCCAGCCGGAAATTGACGGTGGTAGGCATCACCGGCACCAATGGCAAAACCACTACCGCCTATCTGGTGGCCGCTATTCTCAACGCCCATAACTTTCGGGCGGCGGTCATGGGCACCCTGGGTTTGCGCTGGGCCGGTTCCTGGAAGCCCACCGGCTTCACCACCCCCGAAGCGGACCAGCTGCACCGGGTCATGGCGAAACTGGTGTCAGAGGATGTCACCGCCCTGGCCATGGAAGTATCATCCCACGGGCTGCAGCAGCACCGGGTGGACGACGTGGACTTCGACCTGGCCGTGTTCACCAATCTAA
>CBDVAP010000111.1:0-10260 GCA_965372015.1 uncultured bacterium
GTGCCATCGGCTCAGCCGATAACTACAAGGCGGTACTGGAGAATCCCGATACCATTTCAAGGGCAGTGCTGGATCGGGGCCTCGATTCCGGAACGGCCTTTTCGATTCTCTCCATCGATATTGCCGATGTGGACGTAAGCAAGAACATCGGAGCCGACCTGCAGACCGAGCAGGCCGAGGCGGACCTGAAGGTGGCCCAGGCCAAGGCGGAGACCCGCCGGGCCATGGCCGTGGCCGCCGAGCAGGAATTCAAGGCCACGGTCCAGGAAATGCGAGCGAAGGTGATTGAGGCCGAGGCCCAAGTCCCCAAGGCCATGGCTCAGGCCTTCCGGGAAGGTAACCTGGGCATCATGGATTACTATCGCATGAAGAATATTGAGGCTGACACCGGCATGCGGGACTCCATCGCCGGTCCCGGGAAAGGCGAAGGAGAAACCGGTGGCGCCGCACCTGAGCCGCCCAAGGAGGACTAACAGGTTTGTTTGACAGTCCCCTTTTCTGGATAGTCCTCATCTGGTGGCTGCTGTCCACCTTCCTGGGAGCCAAGGCTCGCAAGCGCCGGCGGGCGGCCATGGAAATGGCAGCCTCCGAGCCGGAGGAACCGGACCCTCAAGGGCCGTGGGACACGCTTGAGAGCCAGTCGGCCGTTGCCCCTCTGGAAACACCGGAAGTAATCCCCGCCACCCCGGTCGCGCCGCCCCCGCCACTCCCCACCCAACCGGTGACTCCCCTCCAGGAGATCTTCCACGCCCTGGGGTTGGAACAGCGGCCGCCGTTATTCGGGGTACCAGAGGCCGCACCCGAGCCAATCATCCCGGTGGAGGTTGAAACCCGAAAGGTTGCGCCGGAAAAGGTATCGCCAACCACGGTTGCCACCACCACCACGCTGAAGCCGGAGCCTGAAATAAGGCGGCATTACCCGGCCTCGCCCCTGGCCTCCCTT
Source organism: uncultured bacterium (assembly GCA_965372015.1). Classification (GTDB taxonomy): domain Bacteria; phylum Fidelibacterota; class Marinisomatia; order SCGC-AAA003-L08; family TS1B11; genus JACZSB01. The sequence continues at coordinate 944 of CBDVAP010000111.1, forward strand.
GAACGGCTGACTCCCTGGCAGCAGGCGGTGGCGCTAAAGGAGATTCTCGACAGCCCATTGGCTTTGCGCTCCAGGACTTGATGGCCTACACCGTCTGGGAAAATCTGGACCAGGTGGAGCGCTATGCCCATAACCGGTACCGCCATTGGGATCAGCGACTACTCGACCGGCGGGAACAGCGGCTGGTAAGGAAGCTGTTCAACAGCCACGGGTTGGGCGGACAAATCCTGGATGCGCCGGTGGGCTACGGCCGCTTTCAACAGCTGCTAAACGAATTTGGAGCAGTTAAGGCGCTGGACTTCAACTACTATGCCGCCCTGTACCAGCTCCGGCGCATCGCTTTAGCCTCGGATGCGGTCACGGGCCTGGCCGAAGCACTACCGTTCCGGGACCGCAGCTTTGACGTTATCTTCTCGTTCCGGTTGCTCCAGCACATGCACCATTCCGGGGAGCGTAGCGCCATCTACCACGAATTCAAGCGGGTGAGCCGCCGCTGGGTGGTGCTCTCCCACTACCGGAAAACGATCATACACCGGCTGCACCGGCTGCTGTTTAAGCAACCCTCGCGGATCACCATGCAATCGCGGGAAGAGTTCCTGGCCGAGACCGCCCGGGCGGGCTTGTCGCTAGTTCAATCGGTGGCCGTGCTGCCTGGCATCCACGCCCACCATATCAGTCTATTTTCCACCGAGTAGTTGCCGCAGTCGCCGCTTGCGGGCCTTGCGATTGAGCAAGCGGTCCCGGGCCTGTTTATAGTCTGCGACCCAATCAGAGGCGGCACTGCCGGTCGATCTATATTCGCCGAAAAAGGCCTCCACCAGTCGTGAGTCATCCCCGGTGTGAAAATTCAGGCGGGCCAGGTCCTGCAACCGCCTGTGGCGCGACAACCGCCCTACCTGCTGCGCTCGATTTAAATCGACGAGGTAAACTTCCGCGCTGTCAGTCACAAGTAAGTTGGCGGTGGTGAGATCGCGGTGAACAATACATCCGCTGTGCAGGCGAGCGATGCTGCCCGCCAGGTCCGTCACCGCGGCCAGTTTCAGTTCCCCGGGCGCATCCGATTGCAGGAAAGACCTGAGTGTCTGGTGCGGATGGATGGCCCGGCAGACAAAAATGTTCTCCTGGATCAGGCCGAACGAACGCCGGCTGTAGACGAATAGCGGCTCAGGTGTCCGGGCCCCCAGTGCGCGCATGGCCCCGGCGATCCGCCAGCTGGTGACCGCCCGACCCGGGAAAGTGGGGCTTAGCAGGTAGTGGCCGGGGTGGCGCCAACCGAACCATTTGACTACCGTCGGCCCCCGGTCGCTATCCACCAGGCAGACCAGGTTTGTCTTCTGTTTATAAACCTGGCGCGCCAGCTGGGCCAGACGATTGCGGTCCAGCAGGTCTACCAGCCGCAGGGGCGCGGGCAGCTCACCGCGGGTGAAAATGGTGGTAGAGAAATCCAGCGATGTCATTTCCCGGTGATGTTGGCATATAGCACTTGCAGCTCAGCCTGGAGCTGATCCAAGGTACCGTTATTGGTGACCACCAAGTCAGCCCGGGCTTGTTTCTCTTTGTCGGGCATCTGCAGCTCGATTCGGCGCACAATGTCCTCCTCGGTAAGGTTACCGCGCTCCAACGCCCGCTTGATGCGCACCTTCCGGTCGGCTATTACTACGATGGTCAAGTCCAGGTATTCCTCCATCCGGGCTTCGAAGAGCAAGGGGGCATCCAGGATGAACATTTCAATGCCGGCCTGCTCAGCCAGGATCATGGCCTTTTCGGTTGCCAGTATCACTTCCGGGTGAATGATCTCATTGAGCTGGCTTTGACGATCCGGGTTGGCGAAGGCCTGGCGGGCCAATCGCTGGAAATCAAGCTCGCCGATCTCATTGAGCACCGTCTCCCCAAAGGCCGCGATCACCGCCTTCCGCACCTGCTCGGAACGCAGCAGAATCAGCTTGGCCTCCACATCGGCATCGAACACCCGGGCGCCCTGCTGCTTGAAAAACCGGGTGACCTCCGATTTACCCGAGCCTAAACCGCCGGTTATGCCAATTCGCAGCATTGTGAACCCCGACTAATCCGGCTGGTCCGGCGGTGGCAGAGCGGCCAGCATACTTTCTTGCACAGCCGCCACGGTATCATCACCGGGGACTTCTCTCAATCGGCCGGAAGGCAGGTAATAGGACAGTAGCGGTGCGGTCTGCTTTTCATATACCCGTAGCCGTTCCCGAATAGTGGCGGGTTTATCGTCGTCGCGCTGGATCAGATTGGTCCCGCCGCATTGGTCACAGATCCCCATCCGGCGGGGTGCTTTGGCGACCAGGTTATAGACGGCATTGCAGTCGGCACAGGTGCGTCTGGCGCTGAGGCGATTGACCAATATCTCCGGCTCGACGATGATAGCCACAATTGCGTCCAGCTCCTGACCGGACTTCTCTAGCAGACTGTCCAGGGCCACCGCCTGGGATACCGTGCGGGGGAATCCGTCCAGCAGAAAGCCTCCGGCGGTGTCCGATAGCCCCAGGCGCACTGCCGTCATGTCCAGCATAACCGCATCGGGTACCAGCTTTCCCCGCGACATATTGCGCTGGGCTTCCTTGCCCAGCTCGGTTTGGGCCTGTACCTCTTCCCGGAGCATCTCACCTGTGGATATATGGGGAATCCCGAATCGTTCCCCCAGCAGTCGGGCCTGGGTCCCTTTGCCCGCTCCGGGCGGCCCCATCAATATCAGACGCATTTACAGCCGCTTTCCACCAAATCCGGGGGTAGTTTTTGACTGCCGGTGGGGATCCGCAGGCCTGCCATGTGGAATCATAAAAGCATCCCGGCTATGGTGGCAGTCAGCCAGGAGGCGATGGCTCCGCCGGCCAGGGCTCGCAGGGCAATCCTGCTCAGCTCCCCGCGACGTTCGGGGATAAAAGCCCCGATGCCACCCAGCTGGATACCGATTGACGAGAAGTTGGCGAACCCGCATAGGGCATAAGTGGAGATGATCTGGGCCCGTTCGTCCAGGGCGCCCGCCTGGATATAGCTGCCCAGAGTGCCGTAGGCCACGAATTCGTTTAAGGAAATCTTGATCCCCAGCAGATTACCCACTTCGTCGGCGTATTCCCAACGGACTCCCATGAGCCAGGCCAGGGGCCGAAATATGAAGCCGAAAAGTGTTTTCAGGGAGCCTGGGAAATAACCGCTGTATTCCTGGTTGATGGGCGATAGGCCGGAGGAAGTGCCGTATTTCACCAGCTCGCCACCCAGGAGGGCGCCGTCGATCAAGCTGTCCATCCAGTTCAGGATTACGTCTACCACGGCGATGAGAGCGATAAAGCCCACCAGCATGGCCCCCACGTTTACCGCCAGTTTCAGCCCGTCGATGATACCGTTGGAGGCAGCGTCAATGACGTTGGCGCTGCTGGCTATGGGTGGCATGTCCATGTCACCGGCGGTGGCGGAGTGCTCGGTCTCCGGGTAGATCAATTTGCCCACCGCCAGGGCCGCCGGGGCCGACATGACCGAGGCCGCCACCAAATGCCCGGCACTGATACCCATGGCGATGTACCCTGCCAGGACCCCCCCGGCGATAGTGGCAAAACCACCTACCATGATTGTGGACAGCTCCGAGGTGGTCATTTCGGGCAGGAACGGCTTGATCAGCAGGGGCGCCTCGGTCTGCCCGACGAAAATGTTGGCCGAACAGGAGAGCGTCTCAGCGCCGCTGGTGCCTATGGTCCAGCGCATGAAACGGCTCATAGCCAGGATCACCCGCTGCATGATCCCCAGGTGGTAGAGAACCCCCATGAACCCGCCGAAGAATATTATGGTAGGCAGAATCTTAAAGGCGAATTGGAAACCGAACCCCGGCCAGGCGCTGCTTCCCGGGAAAAAATACTGGGGGTCCACCAGGTTGCCGAAGAGGAAGGCGGCCCCAAAATAGGCCAGGTCCAGGAAAGCAGCGATCTTATCGGAGAATGACCGAAAAACTATCTTGCCGTATTGTCCGTAGGCAACTGCCGATGCCACCAGGGTTACGACCAGGGCCGAACCCAGGTAACGGCTCAAGGGGGCGAGACGGAGCTTCCAGGTGTTGACTACGATCAGTCCCACCAGGAGTACCAGTACCCATTTCAGGTTCACCCATTGGCCCAGTAGCACCAGTAGAGCCCCCCCGCCGATAGCGGCGACGACTAACAGCGCCGTCATCAGGTTGCCGTTGGCAGAAGCCTTTATGTCTTGCTGCAACAGGTACACCAACAGCAAGAGACCCAACAAGGCCATGCCTACGAAACTCCACACGTTCTCCTGGAGAATAATCACGGCAAAAAGGAACTGCAGGGCCAGCCCCCAGACCACCGGGCGCAGGCGTACCTCGCGGCGCTTGGCCGATATGGCCCAAGCCGCCAACAGCAGGGTTATCATACCGAGGATACTGATGAATCTCATTTAGGTCCTTTCGCTTTAGGCTAAACTGGATGTTTCAAGGATCAAAACACCGGCGGCAGCGGGCTTCGTAGATGTCGGTTTCGCCAATCAGTATCTGTTCCTCGTCCTTGGTCAGTCTTTGAGTGAAGGCCGCCGGATCGCCGCACCGCATGCATATTGCCAGTGTCTTGGTGACGTATTCCGCCTCAGCCATCAGCAATGGCAGGGGACCAAAAGGCAAGCCCCGGTAGTCCTTGTCCAGGCCGGCGACCACAATCCGTTTGCCTGCTTGGGCCAGCTGCTTCACGATGTCCACAATATTTTCCGGGAAGAATTGGGCCTCGTCGATGCCGATCACCTCGGCGGCGGCGGCTAGCTTCAGGATCTGTTCCGGAGATTCCACCGGTTGGGAGGGGATGCGCTGCTGGTTATGAGTGACGATGTCGCCGTCGCTGAAACGAGTATCGATGCGCGGCTTGAAAATGGCAACCGCTTGTTTGGCTATCTGGGCGCGGCGCAGACGCCGGATCAATTCCTCCGATTTGCCGCTGAACATGGATCCCGAAATCACCTCGATCCAACCTGAGTTGCGCGGTGTCAGGGTCACGGCGAGGTCACGGCTCCTTTGACCTGTTGTTCGTCGAGCAGAGAAAATATCTTGGTCTTGAGGATATCGATTGCTACCCGGTTATGCCCCCCTTCGGGTATGATCAAGTCGGCGAAACGCTTTGAGGGCTCCACAAATTGGTCGTGCATTGGGCGCACTGTTTTATGGTATTGATCCACTACCGATTCGAAGCTCCGGTCCCTTGTTTTCACGTCCCGCATCATACGCCGGATGAAACGTACATCCGCGGCAGTGTCCACGTAAATCTTGATATCCATCAGTTCCCGGACAGCTGGGTCAGTCAGCACCAGGATGCCTTCCAGTATGATCAAGCGGTAGTTGCTAATGCGCCTGGTGTCCGGCCGGCGGGTATGGGTACTGTAGTCGTAAATCGGGATATCCACCGGGCGGCCGTTCAGCATGTCCTCCAAGTCCTGCCGCATGCGCTTGAAATCGACTGAGTCCGGATGGTCGAAGTTCATCTTGGCCCGCTCTTCCAGTGGGAGATGGGAAAGATCGTGGTAGTAGGAATCCTGCTCTAAGACCACCACTTCGTCGCGCCCCACTTCATTCTGCAGGGCCTCGGCAATGGAAGTCTTGCCCGACCCGGTGCCCCCGGCCAGTCCGATTAGCACAGCAGCCGGATCAGATTTCATCGGGACCAAACGGATGGGGTAATAGTTGGGAGGTAGTGAATTTTACCGGCTGGTCACTATTATCGCCTACCAGGTATATGGGGATTTCTCCACACTGTTCGTGGATTACCTGCCGGCAGGCGCCACAGGGGGTCCCCCCGTTATTGGTAGCGACGGCCAAAGCTGTGAACTCGGTTTCACCGGCGGCGATGGCCCCGAATATTGCCACCCGTTCGGCGCACAGGGTGGTGGAAAAAGCGCTGGATTCCACGTTGCAGCCGGGATATATGCGGCCGGAAGCTCCCTGCACGGCGGCACCCACCGTATAGCCGCTGTAGGGCGCCCGGGCTTGCTGGCGGGCTTGACGAGCCTGGTTGATCAGTTCAGCGTTCTGAGTCATGTCCGGGCGCTAATTTACGGCTGTACTTAACAATTGCCATGTAGGAAAAGCCGGCCACGAATCCTCCGATATGCTCAAACCAGGCCGTGCCGCTGCCCACTGTACTGCCCAGACTGACCAAACCGCTGAATGCTTGGATGAAAAACCACCATCCCAACACCACCACAGCCGGTAGCCGTACGGTGGTGAAAAAGAAAACAATAAAGATCAGCACATGGACCTTGACCCGCGGGTAGCGGACCATATAGCCGCCCAGGACCCCGGAAATTGCCCCGCTGGCCCCGATCACCGGTAGCAGACTGTCAGCCTCTACCATCAATTGCAGCAGGCCCGCCGCAAGGGCCGCGAGCACATAAAAAACTATGAACCGCACGTGCCCCAGGGCCCCCTCCAGGTTATCCGCGAATACGTAAAGGAATAACATATTGCCCAGAATATGCATCCAGCCGCCATGCAGGAACGGCGCGGTAAAAAGGGTTATATAGCCAGGCAGCAACCGCGCTCCCAGTAGCCGTTGGACATTCAAGCCGGGATAGAATTCAGCCAAAAGATCATGGTTATACCGGAGCACCGCCGCGGGGTCTCCGCCCCAGAAATGGGCCGGGATAAGGCCGAAACGTAGCGAGAACAAGTGGCGAGTCACGTCGTCCGGTAAGGCGAATTGGTACAGGAAAACCATTACGTTGAGTGCCATGATAGCGTAGGTCACATAGGGTATCAACACCCGGGGGTTGTCGTCTTTGTAGGGGAAAAGCATTATTCGATACTAAAAGTTACCCGCACGGTATCCGTGTTGCCCACTTGATCCACGGCGGTGATGACCAGCTTGTGCTCCCCGGGGTCGAATAATTTCGGTAGCACATAATTCACTACCTCCCGGTTGGTATTGTACTCGAAAATGCGCGGGACGCCGTCGATGGTCAGGGAGATGGCAGTTTCATCCTTCAGGCCGGAGATTTCATCTCGTACATTGAAACGCACCCGGCGCAGATCGCGGTAGTGGTAGGTGCCGCCGGGACCGGGCCGCAGCGGTTGTATCACCGGCGGAGCGGTCTCATTGATCAAGGCAAAGGTTTCACCGCTGGTGGCCAGGGTGTTGTAGGCCCGGGTGCGGATGCGCTCCATCCGGGATACACCCACCGCCGGGGGCATGAAAACCCACCCATTTTTCCGGTCCAGATAGTATATCCCGGTTGATTCGGGTAATAATCGATTGGGCGGTACCATCAGGCTCAATCCCATGGGTCCTTTGTATGGCCGGTTCGAGGGACCGATCTGGACCGGTGGCATCACAAAGTCAGCCCCCGGTGGCGGCTTTAACTTAGATTCCGAGTACCAAACAAAGGTGCTGTCGTAAAATGTACCCGGCCGGAATTCAACCAGCAAATAGCCCTCGGGGTCCCGCAGCGTTCGCTGCTCATCCGGTGGTACCACCACACCCCGTTGCGGCAACCGCACCTCGTACACCGGGTCCAGCGGCACCCGGACGATCACCTCCTCTAAGTTCACCAGCTGCGCCGGACGGACGGTGCGCGTGATGAAATCAACCGGGCTGACCATCTCAGTGGGGTAGGACCGGATCCCGCTGGCGGTCCGCAGTAAAATTTCAGGGCCGAAAGGTAAGTAATAGTCACTGCTCACCTGCAACACCACTCCATGGTCCAGGTGCTCCATCTGGAGCTTGAAATTCCGCTGTTGGGTGATCTCCTCCCGTGGTATCAGGCTCACATGTACCGGCGCCAGGCGGGCTCCCCAGCGATCAACCCCCACAATCTGAAGCACCCGGTTCCGGCCTCGTTTGCCCGGGACCAGAAACCGTTGCTGTTTGCCGGCCTCGGGACCTGGGCGGTGGCTGAAGGTCTCCCCCTGGCGACCACGGATATTGAAAAAAAATACGTCATATTTGCGTAATGGCGTGCTGGAATTCAATGTAATGATCCAGCCCTGCTTTTCAGAAGACCATTCTTGACTGGCCTGCAGGCTGCTGGTCGGCGTATTTGCCAGCACGCCCCGCAGAACCGCCACGTTGCCATTCTGGTCCCAGACTTTGACCGCCAGGCGATGATAGCCGGGCGAAAGCTCCAGCGCTCCCCGTGAGCCGGGCTGAACGAAAGACATGGAACCGTTGTCGTGTGAAACGAATAGGCGGTGGAAATCGTCGTCCTCCCGTCGCCACAGGCTATAGTCCCGCTCCAGTTCCACCAGCGGCCCCTCCTGGAAGTTGTAGCGGTCGAACTGCAGACCGTAATGAATACGCCCATCCACCATCAGGCTGATGCCATAGACGGTCTTATTATAGCGCATCTCCGGGATACGGTCATGGGTTTCCAACGCCAGCCCGAAGAGACCGGACACTGCGATGGTATCCGTTAATCGGTAGCTCCCCGGCCCTGACTGCACAACCGCTAAAACCGTAGGCAGGGTGCTTCCGTGGGCCACGGTCTCAAACGATAGGGGGATCACCGCCAGAGAAGTGATCACCGGCCGCAGGTCATCTTCTACCGAGAATCCGTTCTGCATCGGATTCAACGGTTGATTGTGCGAGTCGCGAATCTCGAAATGGAGATGGGGTCCCGATATGGTGCCGGTATCGCCGGTATAGCCCAGCACATCCCCTTTACGTACCGGAAGATCGGTGGATTTGAAGCGCAGATCGAGGGTGTAGCGATTTCTCCGCTGCTGCGCGCTGTATACCAACTGTTCCAGGTCCTGAGTGAACCGCTGCAAGTGGGCATATACCACTACCCGCCGGTCCTGCAACCGCAGGTAAATGACTTTCCCGTAACCTTGGGTGGATACCAATAGCCGCTCGATATAGCCACCGTCCACCGCATAGATTTCGTATCCCCGGCCGCCATTGGTGGAGATATCAAAACCGGAGTGGTAGCGCCGGGGACGCATGGCGCCGAAGGTGGCGGTGATATTCCGGCCGGCTTCGGTGGGCCAGGCATAATCCTGGGCAGTAAGCAGGGCCCCGGCCAGCAGTAGACCTGTTAGAAGAAAATAAATATAGCGGTAGGAGGTAGTCACTGGGCGGCAATTTAATCCCTCCGGGAGGTCATTTAAAGGGCGCGAAGCTCTATCCGGTCAGATCGCATTGCATCAAATTAAATATAACAGTAGGGATTTCCCCGCGGGGTCATTGCCTTCCCGAACCTTCGGGATAACCGAAAAATGGAGGATAAAAGCACGAGGTCATTTCTGGCTCCCCTGTGTCTCCGATCCAATTTGTCGCCACAGGCGGCAACCGTGAACTATATGTCTGAGTTCC
>CBDVAP010000112.1:0-10155 GCA_965372015.1 uncultured bacterium
CATCCCCCGGGATAGACGGAGGACGTCGTACAGGGCATCATCGTCGGAGCGGTAGTTATAGAAGCGACAGCCTCCCAGGCTGGGACCCAGGGTGGTGTCGTGCACGGCGATGATGGCCCGCAGCCCGATTTCCGGTTCGCTGCAGAATACCACCTGCTCGTGGCTATGCCGCCGCATCATTTTAAATACATCCATAGATTTTATCCTTTTCGCTGCAGCTCGCGGGCAATAACCAGGCGCTGAATTTCGGAAGTTCCCTCATAAATCTGGGTGATTTTGGCGTCCCTCATTAGGCGTTCCACACCGGTTTCCCGCATGTAACCGTAGCCGCCGTGGATCTGGACGCATTGGGTGGCGGTGCGCAGAGCCACATCGGAGGCGAAGCCCTTAGCCATGGCGGCGGCGGCGGTGATAGGCTCCCCGCGGTCCTTGAGAAAGGCCGCCCGGCGGGTGAGCAACCGGGCCGCCTCCACCTCGGTTGCCATATCGGCCAATTGAATCTGAATGGCCTGGAAATTGATGATCTTCCGGCCGAACTGCTCCCGCTCCTGGGCGTATTCCAGGGCCCGGTCCAGGGCGGCCTGGGCGATCCCCACCGCCTGGGAAGCGATGCCGATGCGCCCGCCATCCAGGGTCGTCATGGCGATCTTGAATCCGTCGCCCTCATTACCCACCAGGTTTCCCGCAGGCACTCGCACTTCGTCAAAGTAAAGTTCCGTCGTGACCGCGGACCGGATGCCCAGCTTGTCCTCCGGCTTCCCGGCGGATAAGCCCGGCATACCCTGCTCAACAATAAAACACGATATGCCCTTGTGACGTTTTTTGGGCTCAGTAACCGCCAGCAATATTATTATGTCGGCTTTCGGTCCACTCGAGACCCAATTCTTGGTCCCGGAGATCAGGTAGACCTCTTTCTTGCGCCGGGCCAGGCAACGCAGGTTGGAGGCATCGGAGCCGGCCTGGGGTTCAGACAGGGAAAAGGCGCCCAGCTTTTCACCACTGGCCAGCGGAATCAGGTACTTTTCCTTCTGGGCATCAGAGCCAAACCGGTTTAATATGGCGCACACCAGCGAATTATTCACGCTCATCACCACCGACACGGACGCATCCGCCCGGGCAATCTCTTCCATCGCCACAGTGTAAGCTACCGCGTCCATGCCGGCGCCACCCCATTGCTCGGGTACCATCACCCCCATCAGGCCCAGCTCACCCAGGCGACGGATTATCTCAGCCGGCCACTGCTCGGTCTCGTCGCGCTCGATAGCTCCGGGCGCCACCTCCTCCTGGGCAAACCGCCGGACGTTCTCCTGCAGCAGTGTTTGTTCTTCGGTCAGGTGAAAATTCACTAGTATCCCCTACCCCTGCTGGTAATCATAAAACCCCCTCCCCGTCTTCCGGCCCAGGTGCCCGGCATTCACCATCCGCCGCAGCAATGGACAGGGGCGGTACTTGTCGTCCCCCAGCTGCTGGTGCAACACCTCCATGATGCTCAGGCAGGTGTCCAGACCGATCAGGTCTGCCAGGGCCAGGGGACCCAGGGGGTGATTAAGACCTAGCTTCATAATCTGATCGATGGCCTCGGCCTCGGCCACCCCTTCCAGCAGGCAGAAGATGGCCTCGTTGATCATGGGCATCAACACCCGGTTGGCGACGAAGCCGGGGTAGTCGTTGACGGACACGGGGGTCTTGCCCAGCTGCTGGGCTAAGTCCATCACGGCCTGGTGGGTACTATCGCTGGTGTCCTGCCCCCGAATGATTTCCACCAGCTGCATCACCGGCACCGGGTTCATGAAGTGCATACCGATCACCTTGTCCGGCCGGCCGGTGGCGGACCCCAGCAGGGTGATGGATATAGAGGAGGTATTGGAGGCCAGAATGGTATCCGGCGGGCAGATGCGGTCCAGCTCGGCGAAGAGTTTAGCTTTTAAGTCGGAGTTTTCGGAGGCCGCTTCAACTACAACTTGGCCCCCGGCCGCATCCGCCAGCTGCGTGGTGGGTTTGATGCGAGCCAGGGTAGTATCGGCTTCCTCCTGGGTGAGAGTTCCCTTGGCCACCTGACGCCCGAGGTTTTTCCGCACCGTCTGTAGGGCCCGGTCAAGCAGCTCCTGCTTCAGGTCCACCAGGGTTACGGTGTGACCGTATTGGGCGCAAACATGAGCAATCCCGTTACCCATAGTTCCCGCCCCGATTACAGCGATAGCGGTGATATTGTCAGTCATCAGCAGTTCTCAATGAGCGTTTTTAAAAGCTCAATAATTTAACGATTCAAACATATATGTATGGCAAGTTACCGGGGCTGCAGTATACTTGTGGGCTCGGACGACGCCGGGGTGAATTAGCAATACGCTAGGGAGTACGCTCAACCACCAGCGCCGCCGCCTCCCCGCCGCCGATACAGATGGCCGCCAGACCCCGCCGGACGTTCCGTTGTTCCAGGGCGCTCAACAGAGTCACCAGGATGCGAGCCCCGGAGGCGCCGATGGGATGCCCCAGGGCCACCGCCCCGCCATTAACGTTCACTTTTTCCGGGTCCAGGTCCAACTCCTTCAGCGCCGCCAGGGCCACCACGGCGAAGGCTTCGTTGATCTCGAACAGATCGATTTCATCGATGGTTAGTCCGGTCTTGGTCAACACTTGGCGGACCGCCTTGGCCGGCGCGGTAGTGAACCACTCGGGGGCCTGGGCCGCACTGGCCTGACCCAAGACTCGGGCCAACGGTGTGATCCCCAGTTCAACCGCTGTGGCGGCGGACATGACCACCAGGGCAGCGGCGCCATCGTTGATTGAGCTGGCATTGGCCGCGGTGACGGTACCGTCCTTTTCGAACACCGGCCGTAAGGTGGGAATCTTGTCGAATTTCACTTTGCCCGGTTCCTCATCCCGGGTCACCACTTGCGGATCACCTTTGCGCTGGGGCACCTCCACCGGCACTATCTCCCGGTCGAAGCGGCCCTGATCCTGGGCGGCCAGTGTCCGCCGGTACGAGCGGACGGTGTACTCATCCTGAGCCTCACGGCTGAAGTCCAGCTCCCGAGCGCAAATCTCAGCGCAACTACCCATGTGAACCTGGCTGTAGACGTCCCAAAACCCGTCGTGGACCAGGCCATCGGTGAGCTCCTTGTGACCCAGTCGCAGGCCCGTGCGCGCGCCAGGCAGGTAGTAGGGCACGTTGCTCATGCTCTCCATGCCGCCGGCCACCACGACCCGGGCATCACCGCAGCGGATGGCCTGGGCCGCCAGCATGACCGCTTTGAGTCCTGAGCCGCAGACCTTATTAACGGTAAGTGTCCGGACTGAATCGGGTAACCCCGCCCCCAGTGCCGCCTGGCGGGCCGGGGCCTGGCCCACACCGGCGGTAAGGACATTGCCCATGATCACTTCGTCCACATTATCAGGGGCGATAGTGGCCCGCTCCAGGACGGCCTTGATGGCAACCGAACCCAGTTGGGGGGCGGACAGGGCCGCCAGGGCACCACCGAACGCACCGATAGGCGTCCGGGCGCAGGAGGCGATGACTACTTCCGGATATTCCATGGACAGACTCCTATAGCAATCGGCTATTACTCTTGATCGTGATTATCGTAGGCCGCCAGGATTTCCCGCACCAACTTGTGCCGCACCACATCGTCAGCGGTCAGGTAGCAGATGGCGATCCCGTCGATGCCCTCCAGAATCCGGGCGGCCTGGACCAGTCCTGACCCGTCGGTGGAGGGCAAATCGATCTGAGTGATGTCCCCGGTGATGATGGCCTTGGAGTTGACGCCCAGGCGGGTAAGGAACATCTTCATCTGCATGGAGGTGGCGTTCTGGGCTTCGTCTAAGATCACGTAGGCCGAGTTGAGGGTCCGGCCGCGCATGTAGGCCAGGGGGGCGATCTCCACCACCCGCTGCTCACGGTAGGCATGCAGTTTGTCAGGGGGCAGCATCTCACGCAGGGCGTCGTAAAGGGGCGTTAAGTAGGGGTCTATCTTCTCCTTCAAGTCACCGGGCAGAAAGCCCAAGTGCTCCCCGGCCTCCACCGCCGGCCGGGTGAGGATGATCCGGTCCACCTGGCGGGCCTTGAGGGCGGCGATGGCCACTGCCACTGCCTGGTAGGTTTTCCCGGTGCCGGCCGGGCCCACCGCGAAAACGATATCGTTGGACTGGGTGGCCTGGTAATACTTGGCCTGCCCCGGTGATCGGGGCGTCACCTCCCCCCGGGGGGTGTACAGGATCACCTGCTTATCATCGTGCACCTGGTTACCGTTGCCGTCGGGAGACAGGCGGGCCAGGGCAGCCACATCCTCGGGCGAGAGTGAACCCTTGCGGTTGATGGTGATGATCATGTCCCGCAGCACCTGCTCCACCTGCCGCACGGCCGGCTTTTCACCATCAATGGTGATGCGCCCGCCACGGGCCAGCAGTTGCACGCTGAAGATGTCGCTCAGGGTCTTCAGGTGCTGATCGTTGACGCCGTAGAGTAGGAGGGGATCGGTGTCCTTGATATCGAAGTGCTGCTGGGCCATAAATTTCGCTGAGGGTGGAATTTATGGCAAATTATTCGGCTGCGCCGCTATTATCCGCCCAACCTTTCATTTTTCGTCTTTGCGCAGGGCAATACCCAGCTCCCGCAGTTGCTCCTCGGCAACCGTTGAAGGCGCCCCGTCCATCAGCGAGGTGGCACTGGTTGTCTTGGGAAAGGCGATCACATCCCTGATCTGGCTGGTACCCACCAGCAGCATCACCAGCCGGTCGAAGCCGTAGGCGATTCCACCGTGGGGCGGCGCGCCGTAGCGCAGGGCCTTCAGCAGGAATCCAAACCGATCGTCGGCTTCCTGCTCGTCGATCCCCAACAGTTTGAAGATGCGCGTTTGCAGGGCGGTATCGTGGTTACGGATGGACCCCCCGGCAATCTCGACCCCGTCGATCACCAGGTCGTAGGCCCGGCTGCGTACCTTGCCCGGTTCGTCCTCCATATGGGCTACATCATCGCCGTGGGGGGCGGTAAAGGGGTGGTGCACCGCCTGATGGCGTCCGGCCTCCTCGTCCCACTGCAACAGAGGGAAATCGGTAACCCACAGCGGCTTGACCTGGCCGGAGTCCACTAACCCATCGCGCCGGGCAACCTCCACCCGCAAGGCACCCAACGCCGGCAGGGCCACCTCGGCCCGGTCGCCGATCAACAGCAGCAGGGCGCCCTCGCTGATGCCTAGCTCATCAATCATATCCCGCTGCACGTCGCCGGGGAAAAATTTGGATATGCCACCCTGCAGGCCGTCGGCCGCCTTCATCCAGGCCAATCCCTTGGCCCGGTGGTAATGGGTCACGTGGTGGGTCAGTTCGTCGATCACCTTGCGGCTATAGGTTGCGCCGCCGGGCACCACCAGCCCCTTGACGATGCCGCCGGCCTCCAACAGTTCCTTGAAGGCGTTGAAATCGGAGCGCTCGACGAAGGGGGCGCACTCGCGCAACTCCAGACCGTAGCGCAGGTCGGGCTTGTCGCTGCCGTAGCGCTCCATAGCCTGGGCATAGGTCAGGCGCGGGTACTTCTTGGGCAGCTCCACATCCTGAATCTCGCGGTAGAGCAGGTTGATCAGACCCTCCGCCGATTCCAGCACATCCTCCTCGTCCACGAAGGCCATCTCCACATCGATCTGGGTAAACTCGGGCTGACGGTCGGCCCGCAAGTCCTCGTCCCGGAAGCACTTGACGATCTGGAAGTAACGGTCGAACCCGGCGATCATCAGCAGCTGCTTGTAGATTTGGGGCGATTGGGGCAGGGCGTAGAACCGGCCGTGGTGCAGGCGGCTGGGCACCAGGTAGTCGCGGGCCCCCTCGGGCGTGGACTTCATCAGCACCGGCGTTTCCACCTCCACGAAATCGCGGTCGTGAAAATAGCCCCGGGTGAGCTGGTAGATGCGGCTGCGGGTCAGCAGGTAGCGCTGGAGGTCACCGGTGCGCAACTCCAGGTAGCGGTAGGTCAGGCGCTGCTCCTCGGTGGCCCCTTCGCGGTCGGTCACCAGGAACGGCAGCGGCTGGGCCTCGTTGAGCACCTCCAGCTGGTCGCAGTACACGTCGATTTCGCCGGTGGGCATGTCGGGATTGAGGTTTTCCTTGGGCCGAAGCAGTACCTGCCCCTTAACGGCGATCACGTCCTCCATGCCCAGGCGCTTGGCGGTGGCAGAAGCGTCGGGCGCCCGGGACTCGTCGAAGACCACCTGGGTCTTGCCGTAGCGGTCGCGCAGGTCGACAAAGATCAGGCCGCCGTGGTCCCGCCGCGAGTGGATCCACCCGTTGAGGGTTACTGATTCATCGGCGTCAGCGGCCCGCAGTTGGCCGCAGGTGTGGGTGCGTTTAAGGTTCATAGACTGGTTCCCGGCATAAAAATAAACCCCGCAAATTTACGGGGCTTGAGCATGACTACGGCAGAGGTTAGGTGGAATTACCGGATCATCCCCGCTTGAATGCTACTTGGGCGAACGACTTCCCTCTCGGAGGGTCTTTTTCCAGATGACTCACTTGCGATGATCGGGGGCGGTATCCTTGAATTACAACAATTTCCTCAATAACGTCTTCCTGTTCTTCCCACTCTTCCTCTAACGCAACTAGATTATCCTGGGCAAGTTTAACCATCACCTGTGCTTTTCGCCGAGCTGGGCGATCAGCTTTCAGTTTCTCGGACTCTAATTGTTCAGTGGCTTTCTCGTGCAGCTTGCGAGCACGGTCCAGGTTCTTGAATAAATCTGCTTTAGACATACCAGATGTTCCCCTATTTTCGAAATTCAATATAAGCAATTTCGCTGCCTTTAATCAAGACCCCATCGTTCCCCGGGGCCGGTTCCCAATTACCCTTATCGTCTATAGTGTAGATATCCTGAATGTAAAGGTCTCGCTCTCCTCTGTCATTGGAAGCAAAAGATTCGTCACCGAGATAACCGGCGAGAGTGGTATCATTTTTTAAGGTGGCAACCACCCAAGCACCTCCGGTGGCGGCGATATTTCGGAATTTAAAATCCCAGGCCGTTGGGACGGTAGGAATGATGACAATTTCAGGCATGCTCAGCAATTTTTTTATAGAAGGATTACGTACAACACGCCCGATGATTAACCCCATAATTGCCGGAAAAATAAAGAGAATTGCAAACCAAACAAATCCTGTTACAATTTTGTGCTCGTTGAAATAGGGCTGCTGAAAAATGAGATAAATAAGCCATGACCAAATGGCTAAATTGATACTACTTAAAGTTAAATATTTTATATAATTTCTATCAGTACTAGCAGCAGTAGCGGGTATAAACATAGTTATAACAGACGATGTGATATAGCCTGGTACAAGAAATGCAAGAGCGAGAAAGACTGAATCAATGCTATTGAGCATAACCGATTGATTCCTCAAGTATGATAAATACTTTCCTTATAAAGTATATAATGTACATCTAATTTCGTGCCCCCGCCACATTCAATCTATTTGCCGCCCTTTGTAGGGCCGCCTCCGCCCGAAACCGTCGCCCTTCGCAATGCTCATGCTTCGAGAGCCTCATGCTTCGAGAACCTCAGCATGACAAGGGAGTTGTCGCCCTGAGGCACTCGAAGGGCGACCCGGCTGACCGCTGACTGCCAACTGCTACTGCCCCCGCCCCACCACATTCAATCTATTCACCGCCCTTTGTAGGGCCGCCTCCGCCCGGGCGTGATCGACGTCGGGGGTCCGGTCGCCCACCCGCTCCTTGGCCCTGCCGGCGGCAGCCTTGGCCCGGGCGCTGTCGATATCACTGGCCTCCTCGGCTGTCTCTACCAGTAGCTGCACGCTGCCCGGATGGATGTCGGCGTAGCCGCCGTTGGTGGCGAAGAAGCGGTCGCGCTTGCCGGCCGTCACCTTGATCTCCCCCACCGTCAGGCTGATCATGGCCCGGGTGTGCCGCGCCAGCACCCCAAACAACCCGTCGTCCGAGGGCGCCCGCAGGTAGTCCACCGGCCCGCAGTCGATCACTTTAGTGGGAGTGACGATCTCTAACTGGAAGGATTCAGGCACTAGCCATCATTCGCCATTTAACATTTTTAATTTATCATTTATCATTTATCATTTCCTCAAGCCCCCATCTTCTTGGCTTTGTCCGGCACCTCATCGATGCCGCCGCAGTACATGAAGGCCCCCTCGGGGTATTCGTCCATCTCGCCCTTCAGGATAGCCTCGAACCCCGTCAGGGTGTCCTCCAGTTTTACGTAACGGCCGGGCGCGTTGGTGAACGCCTCGGCCACGAAGAAGGGCTGGGAGAGGAAGCGCTGTATGCGCCGCGCCCGGAGCACCACCACCTTGTCCTCGTCGCTGAGCTCGTCCATGCCCAGGATGGCGATGATGTCCTGCAGGTCGTTGTACTTCTGCAGGATCACCTGTATCTGGCGAGCCAGCTGGTAGTGCCGCTCGCCGATCACCCGGGGATCGAGTATCCGTGAGGTGGAGGCCAACGGGTCTACCGCCGGGTAGATGCCCAGGTCGGCGATAGAGCGCTCCAGCACGGTGGTAGCGTCCAAGTGGGCGAAGGCAGTAGCCGGGGCCGGGTCGGTCAGGTCGTCGGCCGGCACGTAAATGGCCTGCACCGAAGTGATCGACCCCTTCTTGGTCGAGGTAATCCGCTCCTGGAGCTCCCCCATTTCGGTGCCCAGGGTGGGCTGGTAGCCTACCGCCGAGGGCATGCGTCCCAGCAAGGCGGAAACCTCGGAGCCGGCCTGGGTGAACCGGAAAATGTTATCGATGAACAGTAAGACATCCTTACCCTCCTCGTCGCGGAAGTACTCGGCGGCGGTCAGGCCGGACAGGGCTACCCGCAGGCGCGCGCCCGGTGGCTCGTTCATCTGGCCGAAGACCATGGCGGTTTTCTTGATCACCCCCGACTCGGTCATCTCCAGGTAAAGGTCATTGCCCTCGCGGGTACGCTCGCCCACCCCGGCGAACACCGAATAGCCGCCGTGCTCAGTGGCAATATTGCGAATCAACTCCTGGATGATCACCGTCTTGCCCACGCCCGCGCCTCCGAACAACCCGGTCTTGCCACCCTTAGAGAACGGCTCCAGCAGGTCAATCACCTTGATACCGGTCTCCAGCATCTCGGCCGAGGTAGTGAGCTCGTCGTGGCGGGGTGGCGGGCGGTGGATAGGGTATCGTTTTTTAGTCTTGATCGGTCCCTGGCCGTCAATCGGCTGGCCGGTGACATTGGTCAGCCGTCCCAGGGTCTCCGGTCCCACCGGCATACTGATGGGCTCACCGGTGTCCACCACCGGCGTACCACGGGTCAGGCCATCGGTGGAATCCATGGCCACCGTGCGCACCTGGCCCTCACCCAGGTGAAGGGCCACTTCCAGTACCAGGGCGCCGTCCGCCCCGCGATCGATCTCCAGGGCGTGATAAATTTCCGGCCGGTGGTCGCCCTCGAAGGCCACGTCCACCACCGCACCCATGATCTGGGATATCTTGCCTGTGTTCATTCGCTCTCCTTAAACCAACTTAACCGCCAAGACGCCAGGGACGCCAAGGTTCAAGATAATATCACGCGTTTAATGCCCTGCTTCAGAACAGCTACATTGAAATTGATTAGCAAACCCAACGGTAAATCGAGCGCCTTGAGATATGAAATAACCTGTGCAGTATGAATAGGCGCAAAGGCTTCCACCGTCTTCAGTTCCACTAACAGATTATCGTCAATAATTAGGTCTAAGCGGCCACCACCTACCTGGCGGCCTTTGTATAAAACCGGCACAGCTTCCTGGCGTTGGAAGGGAATCTTAAGTAATTCAAGTTCGACGCAAAGTGCCTCTTCGTAAACCGATTCGAGGAAACCCGGCCCGAGCGCCCGATGAACTTCCATTGCGGCCCCGATCACTGCACGCGCCAAGTCATCAATCTCTTTAGCAGGTTCACTCATGATTCTTGGCGATCTTGGCGTCTTGGCGGTTATCATTGTCAATTTCTTCATCCGGCTCTTTAGTAATCCTTAATACCCTTTGCGCCTTTGCGGTTCAATATGTTTTGGCGTCTTGGCGGTTATCATTCTTACTCCGCCCGCAGGGCTTCTGCGCCGCCCACAATGTCCAGAATTTCCTTGGTGATACCGGCCTGGCGGGCCTTGTTGTATTCCAGCTGCAGCCGCTCGATCACCTCCCCGGCGTTGTTGGTGGCGT
>CBDVAP010000113.1:0-9957 GCA_965372015.1 uncultured bacterium
TCATGTCAGGAGAGTGGGACCTGGGCCGTATAGGTGTGCCACCAGAGGAGGTTTAGAATGAATGAACCAGCCCACGATCAGGAGCTGGATTGCCAGGGGATGCTGTGCCCCCTGCCGATCCTGAAAACCAAAAAGGTGATCGATACCATGAGCAGCGGACAGGTGTTGAAGATGCTGTCCACTGATGCCGGCTCGATCAATGACATGAAAGCCTGGACCCGGGCGACGGGGAACGAGCTCGTTCACCAGATCACGGAGGGTGAGGTCTACACCTATTGGGTGCGGAAAACCTAACGACACAGGAGGAGAAAACAATGGCTGAAAAGCAACACAAACTGGCCATGGTGGCGTCCAAGGGGACGCTGGACTGGGCCTACCCCCCGTTTATCCTGGCATCCACCGCGGCCGCCATGGGCTGGGAGGTAGGGATCTTTTTCACTTTTTACGGCACGACCTTACTGATGAAGAAGCTAACTGCGAAGATCGCCCCGGCATCTAATCCGGCCATGCCGATGAAGATGCCATTCGGTCCCAGCGGTTTCCAGAACTTCGACTGGCCCATGCCGAACCTGCTCACGTCCAATATGCCGGGATTCGAGACGGTGGCCACCTCATTGATGAAGAAGACCTTCAAGAATAAGGGTGTGGCCACTATTGAGGAGCTGCGGGAGCTGTGCCTGGAAGCTGGGGTTCGTCTGATCAGCTGCCAGATGACAGCCACGGTCTTCGGCTTCTCCGATGATGATTTTGTCGAAGGGATCGAGGTTGGCGGGGCGGCCACGTTCTTAGAATTCGCCTCTGACGCCGACGTATCTCTCTTTATATGATAGTCACGGCCCTGTGATCCTGAAAGTCCGCCTGCTGGATATGGGGGTGGTGAGCGCCCTGCGCTCACAGAGCATCTACCACGGCATCACCGCGAGTATGAAACCGGGCAACGATCCCGCCATTCTGCTGTGCCGCCCCAAACAGACCTACGTGTCCATCGGCTACTTTCAGGAAGCGGCCAAAGAGGTCGACCTGGATTATTGTGAGCAGCAGGGTATCCCGGTTTACCGGCGCCAGGTCGGGGGCGGGGCGGTGCTCCTGGACCTCAACCAGCTCTTTTACCATATCGTGGTCCCCCACAGTGCTTTTAGCGATCTGGGTATGCCCAGGGATATGGGCAGCCGTTTCGCTTTCCTGGCCACCCCGCCGATCATGGCCTACCAGCGGCTGGGGATCAACGCCCAGTTCAAGCCGATTAACGATATTCATGTAGCGGGTTGCAAGATCGGCGGCACCGGCATCGGTGAATTCGATCACGCCGTAGTCTTTGCCGGCAGCATGATGATGGATTTCAATCATCAGTTGATGTCGAAAGTGCTAAAAATTCCCGATGAAAAAATGCGTGATAAAATCTTTCAGACCCTGGAGGCCTATATCACCACCATCAAGCGGCAGTTGGGCCGGGAGCTTCCGGTGGAGGCCGTGGCCGAAGCCTTAACCCAGGCCTTCGAGTCCTGCTGGGCGTTGGAGCTCTATCCGTCGCTGCCCACGGAAGAGGAGACGGCCGCCATCGAGGAATTTGACCGGCTGATCACCTCAGAGGAATGGCTGCACCGGATGAAGTTGCGCGATCAGGATCACAAGGCGGTGAAGATCAGTGCCAACGTAAAGGTGTTATCGGCCGCCCATAAGGCCCCGGGGGGGATGATCAGGGCCACGATCAGGGTGGTGGACGATAAAGTGGAAAGCATCCTGTTGTCCGGTGATTTCCCCGTCTCTCCGAATAACGCGCTACAGGAGCTGGCCGCAAAATTTGTCGGGGCGCAGCTGGATGCGGACGAGCTGGCGCGCAGGTTCCAGGCAGAGGTCGACGCCGGTGGCATCGAGTTGGTCGGCGTGGGAGCCGAAGATATCAGCAATATGTTCCGGCAAGTGGCCTCATAACCCTTATATTTTAGGAATCACGGAATACTTATGGTTGATGATGGAAAAGTAACCATTTTTGTCACTCACGGCCCCCAGACCCCCCAACGGTGCGCCACACCCTTTTACATGGCCTCCGTGGCCCTGGCCATGGACAGCGAGGCCGAGATGATCTTCCAGATCGACGGGGTGTTGTTGATGAAAAAAGGGGTGGCTGAAGGGTTGATGGCCAAGGAAGGCGGCAAGCTTATCATCGACTTCATCCGCGAGGCCAAGGAAGCCGGGGTGGTGATGCACGTCTGCTCGGCGGCCCTGCAGCTGCACGACATGACGCCCGACGACCTGATCGAGGAATGCGATGACGTGGTGGGGGCCGCCCACATGGTGGACGCCGGGCTCGAAAGCGACCTGGTTCTGACTTACTGACGGCAGCATTGATATAGGAACGAAACCATGGCCGAACTCCATAATTGCCTGCTGCCGGACGACCTGCTGTATAGTGTGCCCAATAATGTGTGGGTGCGGGTGAAGGACGACCAGACCCTGGAGATGGGCATGACGGACATCGCCCAGACCATGGCGGGCGGTATCCTGCACTGCCGGCCCAAGAAGGTGGGCAAGAACGTCAAGCTGGGCAAGAGCCTGGCCACGGTGGAATCCGGCAAATGGGTCGGCCCGGTGCGGTCACCCTTCAGCGGTGAGATCGTCGAGGTCAACCAGGCGGTGGAAGCGGACGCCACTATTCTCAATAAGAGTCCCTATAATGATGGCTGGATCGTTCGGCTGAAGCCGGCCGACTTTGAAGGTGAGAAAGGCGGCCTGGTGTCGGTTGAGGAGGCCGTAAAAGGCTTCCACGATTACATGGTCGAAAAGGAGATGGGCGAGTGCATCCACTGCGAAGGATTTGATGAATAGGGTTATGGAACTATGGATAGGCACTATGGAACTATTGCTAAGGGTTTTCACCCACCCCTCCTGTGCCAGCTGCGGTCCGGTGGTGAAAATGTGCTGGGAGCTGGCCGAGGCTGCGGATGAGATCGAGCTGCAGACCGTGAAGTTGGAGACCAAAGCAGGCCTGGCCGAAGCCCATAGGGAGCGGATCAAGACCATCCCCAGTGTGATCATCTCCCGCGGCGACGAGGAACTGGCCCGGCTGGTGGGGACCCCTACTAAAGAAAGTCTGGAACAGGCCATCAGGGGCGTATCAACACGCTAGGAGCAAGGATCGGTATGTCAATCTACTTAGACGCAAAATACAGAGACGTGCCCCACGAGACGAAGCAGCAGCTCTTCGATGAAGTGGCAGCCGACATGCGCTGGGGGGTGACCCTGTATGGCTGCTACGAGTGCGGCATCTGTGTGGCCTCCTGTCCCTCGGCCCGGTTCTACGATTTCAGCCCCCGGGTCTATGCCCAGATCATGGCCCGGGAAGATGTGGATACCTTTTACGAGCTGCTTAACGATTCGGTCTGGGACTGCTCCCAATGTTTTTCCTGTACCCGTTGCCCGCGGCAAAACAGTCCCGGCGGCATCATCACCATCATGCGCGAAGTGGCCGTCCGGCACAGCCTGCAATCGGCCAAGGACTCGCTAAAGGCCTACACCCGGATTATCTATAAGGTCATGTCCACCGGGACCCAGGTGGCCCCGGATATGCTGCAGCCCGATTTCTTCCCCGATTGGGGACCGGATGTGCAGGCCGTGGCCGACAACCTGGATGTCTGGCGGCGGGCCATCCCGCCGGATACCCTGCACACCACCGAACTGGCCTGGGACGTGAGCGAGAAAACCCGGCTGGAACTTTACCTGATCTGGAAACTGACCGGCAACCTGGATCTGATCGAGAACTTCGATGAGAATCTCTTTATGATATTAGAGGAGATCATGGAGGAGCTGCTCGAGGAGCACGGCTACGACTTAGACGAGATCGAAACCATCGATTGAAAGGCCCAGAATGACCGCACCCACGACGAACCTGCGCCCTAACGGCTTGCCCCCTGCGGCAGCGGACCGGCTGTTCGACCGCAAAGGGAAAATCCCGGAAAAATATTACAAGGATGAACTATTCGAGCTGGAGGCCAAGGGGGAGCTGATCGTGCACCGGGTGCCGGACCCCTATGTGGAGGTTGATAATAAGCTCGGGCGGAAGAAGAAGATTCCCCTGGAGCACACCTGGCATCACAAGTCCTGCGGGCAGTGCGGGCATATCCCCGGCTACACCACCTCAATTTTCTGGCTGCACCGCAAGTTCGGGTTCGACTACCACGATCCGAAGGACCAGTCATCCTGCACCGCCTGGAACTACTATGCCTCCTCCACCTCCAACGCCCTGGCCCAGGCAGCGGTGGCGGCCCGGAACTTCGCCCAGGCCTACAAAGACGGGTACTACCCGCTGATCCATTGCGGGACCAGCTACGGCCATTATAAAGAGACCCGGGCCGAGCTGCTGCATCACCCCAAGCTGCGCGAGCAACTCAAGTGGGTGATGGACAAACTCGATATGCCGGTGGTTTTCCCTGAGGAGATCGTGCACTACTCGGAATGGGTGCACGTCATGCGCGACGATATCGCCAAAGGGCAGACCCGCGATTTCAGTGACATAACCGTAACGGTGCATCCGGCCTGCCATTATCACAAGCTGATAGCAGAGGATGCCATATATGACCGCGAGCTCTACGACGGCCAGCGCACGGCGGTCGTGTCAGCGATAGTCAAGGCTTTAGGGGCCGAACTGGCCGACTATTCCACCTGGCACGACTGCTGTGGCTTCGGTTTCCGGCATATCCTGGTGAGCCGGGACTTTACCCGTTCGTTCGCCACCATCCGCAAGATCGAGCGCATGAAGGAGGAGGCCAACCCCGACGTGGTTATCACCCACGATACCGGCTGCGTCACCACCTTGGACAAGAGCCAGTTCGCGGCCCAGGCCCATAACCGCAACGTGGGCATCCCGGTGATGTCCGATTCCCAGTTCGCCGCCCTGGCCATGGGAGCCCATCCGTACAAGGTGTGCCAGTTGCATTGGCACGGGGTGGACATGAAGCCGTTGCTGGAGAAAATGGGTATCGACCACGAAAAGGCCTGGGCCGAGTTCGAGGAACAGGCGGCACGCATTAAATCGGGAGAAATCGAATTTATGACTTGGGAGGACGCTTGATGGAAACCAACCCCATCCTGGTAGTAGGTGGTGGCCCGGCCGGCCTGGAAGCGGCCCGCGGCACAGCCGATCTGGGGTATAAGACTATATTGATAGATGCGGCCGAGGTTTTAGGTGGCACGCCCATCAGCGCCGACTACGCGGCACTGACGCCTGACCTGCGCAAAGCCGATGAAGCCATGCAGGAGATGATCGGCGCAGTGACCGGGCACGACCTGCTCGAGGTGCGGACCGGCACTGCCATCACGGCCTGCTCAGGTAAGGCGCCCCAGCTGGCGGTCACCTTAAAGGGACCAAAGGGCCAGGAGTCGGTAACGACGGGGGCCGTAATCGTGGCCACCGGTTTCCAGCATTTCGACCCCGGCCGGGAGACCCAGGTCTACGGCTATTACGAGTTCGACGACGTGATCACACTGGTGGACGCCGAGCGCATGCTCAAGGCGGGCAATTTCCTGCGGCCATCAACGGGCAGGCAGCCCAAGCAGGTGTGTTTTATCCAGTGCGTGGGGAGCCGGGACCGCCAGATCGGGAACCAGTGGTGCTCCAAGGTATGCTGCGGCATCGCCTGCAAGCAGGCCATCGAGATCAGGGATTTTGCACCCGACTGCCGGGTATTCATTTTCTACATCGACATGCGGGCCTACGGCTTCTGGGAAGACGAGTTGTATTGGAAGGCCCAGGAGGAGAAAAAGGTCAACTTCATTCGGGGCATCGTCACCGAGATTACCAAGCGGGGGGACACTGTGGTGGTGAAGGGAGAGGACACCACCATGGGCCGGCCCATGGAGATTCCCATGGACGTGGTGATCCTTTCGGTGGGCATGGAGCCCAGTGAAGGGACCCTGGAGATGGCGAAGATCTTCAACCTGCCGCTGGAGTCGCACGGTTTTATCGAGACCATCGGCGGTGCGCTGAATACGGTAGCCACTGCGGTGCCGGGTATCTTTATCGCCGGGGCGGCGGCGGGGCCAGCAGACCTGGAAGACTCGGTTTCCACGGGTGGCGCGGCGGCCCTAAAGGCGGCCACTTTCCTACGCCGGTCGAACGGCAAGGCCAGCAGTTGAACGTACCAGGAGGCCGCAACGGGTGGGAAGCTTATGCTCTACGATGAGGTAGCCATCGACCAGGCGGTCGACAGCGAGGCGGCCCTGGAATTCCTGAAGGAAGCCTCCAAGCTGGCCGCCTCCGACGAATTGGCGGTCATCGGGCAGCGGCTGGAGGAGAAGAGCCAACTATTCCGGGGGCGACTACTTCCGGAGGCCATCGAAAATCTGGATGAGACCAGCCTTAAAGAACTGGCCCGGCACATATTTGGATTCAGACGGAGGATCGGCAAGTTGATCGACCGCTATGGGATAGAGGTGATGCGCCGGCAGATCAGTCTGCTGCTCCACGGAAGCGGCCCTTTAGCTGAGCGATTCACGATTTTTGTGGAGACCCTGGGAGGGATCGAGGAACCGTTGGCCGCCAGTCTGGCCAGCGAGCTGCTGCACTTCACCTTCCCCGAGAAGTACTGGCTGTGGACCCCGTGGATCTGGCACCGGCACAAGGGTAACGGTGCCCTGCCGTTGCTCCTTAAACCACCATTTCAGATCGCCGGGTCCTCGCCCGGGCAGAGGTATGAGAGCCTGGGAAAGGCTCTAGCCGCTGTGAGCACCCAGGGACCGGTCCGGGATATTCCCGGCTACCGGCAGGGCACCTTCGGCCCCGATATTTTCCTGGCCTGCGTTTACGCGGTCTATATGTACACGGTCTTTAGAGTCAAACTTTCACGGGAGTTCAACCGGGTCCTGCCCGAGCTGCCCGAAATGGCGCAACGGGTCCTGGGGGTCCGGCATATGGGGACGGCATGAGAAAAGAACGGGTCAGGCAGGAATCCTTCGTCCAAAAAGATACCGCCATCATCGACGGGGTGGATATCTCCGGAGTGTGGAACAAAATGTATGAACCCCGTGAGATCACCGGCTACGATCTTACCTGGATGGACAAGCTCACGGCCATCGAAGGGGCGGCCTCCATGGGCTGGTGTTACCAGTGCGCCAAGTGCATCGGCGCCTGCCCTGTGGACCACGTGGGTGACTACGGTCCCCGCAAAATATTCCGCCGGCTGCAGATTGGTGAAGACCTGTTCAACAGCCCCGACCTGTGGCAATGCACAACCTGCATGAATTGCCTGCGGGTGTGCCCCAAGGAAGTGGACCTGATCAAGATTATGCCCGCGGCCCGGGAGGTCGCTGTGCTGGACGGATATATTCCAGCCGAGTTGCAGGAGATGTTCCAGAACGTGGCCGAGTACGGCAATCCCATGGGCGATTCGGCCCGCAAACGCACCCGCTGGACCAAGGGGTTGGAGGAAGGCATCGAAGTTCGCATCCTGCCCAAAGACCCGGCGCCAGTGGAGGTGCTGTGGTTTGTGGGCGATTATTACGGCTATCACGGACGGGGCCAGGACGCCGCCCGGTCCATGGCGCGGGTCTTTAATAGCCTGGGGGTGGATTTCGGTATCCTGGGGGCGGATGAAAAGTGCGACGGCGACTCCCAGCGCCTGGCGGGTGAAACAGGTCTGTTTACCGAACTGGCCGAGCACAACATCGAGCAGCTACACAAATACGAGTTCGAGCGGGTGGTGGTCAGCGGACCGCACGCCTATAACGCCATCAAGAACGAGTATCCCAAGTTGGGCGGGCAGTTCGAGACGTTGCACTATACCCAGTTCCTGGCGCAACAGTTGGACCGCTTGAGGCCCCTTTTAAAAGGCAGTTTCAAGAAGAAAGTCACTTTTCACGACCCCTGCTACCTGGGGCGGCACAACGGCGAATACGACGCCCCCCGCCAATTGATCGCGGCACTGCCGGGCGTGGAGTTCATCGAAATGTACCGCTGCAAACAGCAGGGCTATTGCTGCGGCGGCGGTGGCGGCGGCATGTGGCTGGACGGCTTCATGGCCGACCATGTGGAAGAGCGGCTGTCGGAGAACCGGGTCAGGGAGGCCATCGAGGTCGGCGCCGAGGTGCTGGCGGTCTGCTGCCCATACGAAGTGTCGCGCTTCGAGGACGCTGTTAAGTCCACAGGGAATGAGGGAAAATTGGATGTGCTCGATATCATCGAGATGCTCGATGTATGCCTGACCTAGAGCCGATTGACATTCAAGCCGGAACAATCAGACTGGACACGGGAGTTACAGTGAAAATCGATCAGCACATTGAACTGGGTGAGTGCGGCATGGGTATGCCGGTAATCCGGGCCTGGCAGGCACTGCGGAAACTGCCCGTCGGTAGCGTTCTGCAGATGTCCAGCTCCCACCCCTGATCAGTGCCCGATATCAATGCCTGGTGCAGGCATTCCGGACACAAACTGCTGGCAATGGTAACCGCGAAAGATACGCGGCACTTTTACGTCCAAAGAACTCAGTAGGAAGGAATTTATGAAACTAGTCGTCCCACTGAATCTGGCGCCGGACTTAGTCGAAGACTTGGAGGTAGACAGCTCCGGTACGAGCCTGAGCGAAGAATCCATCAAACTGAAGCTCAACGAGTTCGATGACCACGCCCTGGAGGAAGCGCTGTTGCTTAAGGAATCCGGCGGCGGGGAAGTGATCGCTATTGCGCTGGACACCGAGGGTGCGGAAAAAGTCCTGTTTACTGCCCTGGCCAAGGGCGCGGATCAGGCGGTGAAGATTACCGGTGCTCCGCCGGGTCTGAGCAGCCGGGCCCTGGGACAGGTGTTTGCCACAGCCGCCACTTCCCTGGGAGCCGAGCTGGTATTGACCGGGGTACAGTCCGTGGCGGACTTAGAGGGCCAGATTGGGCCGGCCATGGCAGCCGCTATGGGAATACCATGCCTTAATGTGGTCACCGAGGTTTCGGTTAACGACGGCGTCGCCCAGGTGCAGAAGGAATATGCCGGTGGCATCACCGCTACCTTCGAGGTGGACCTACCGGCGGTGATCGGCGTGCAGGCCGCCCGCCAGCCGCCGCGCTACGCCCCGGTATCCAAGGTGCGCCAGATCCAACAGAGCGCCACCATCATAGAGATGGCGGCCACCGGACACGGCGATGGGGAGGGCGTTAAGATCACGGCCCTGGCCCCCCCCAAGAGCGGTGCGGGAGCAAAAATGCTGGACGGTGCGGAGGAGATCATGGAGATTCTGAAAGAAAAGGGCGTGATCTGATGGGTGATATATATGTAGTGGCGGAGCATTTGAGCGGCGAGCTGAGCGATATCACCTTCGAACTGCTGGCGCACGGCAAAAAACTGGCCGCCTCGACGGGCGGGAACTTATTCGCGATACTGCTGGGCGGTTCCGATGATATGGCCGCCGAGCTGGGCGCCGCCGGGAAGGTTTTTAGCGTCGATTGCGGCAGCGACTTCAATCCCGAGACCCACGGGGCGGCGCTGGAGACGGTAGTGGAGCAGGGTGCTCCCCAGGCGGTGCTGGTGGCCAACACATCCATGGGGATGGACTTGGCCGGGCAGCTGGCCAACCGGGCCGGTCTGCCGCTGGCGGCCTACTGCCTGCAGGTCGATTATAAGGGCGGCTTTACCGCCGTCAGCCAGTTGTACGGTGGCAAAATGAACGTCACCAGCGACCTGGGGGCGGGTCCCTGCGTGGTCAGTATGCTAGCCGGCAGCGCCTCGGCGGACGAGGGCCGGGCCGGGGGATCACCACCGGTGGAAACTTTGGCTGCCCCCCAAACGCCCGGCAATGTACGGTTCAAGGGGCTGAACCTGCCCGAGCCGGGAGATGTGGATATCACCGCCCAGGAGATACTGGTAGCCGTCGGTCGCGGCATCGGCAACAAGGACGACATCGAGTTGGTGGAGGAGTTGGCACAGGCGCTGGACGCCGCCGTAGCCGCCTCGCGCCCCATCATCGACGCCGGCTGGCT
>CBDVAP010000114.1:0-9949 GCA_965372015.1 uncultured bacterium
CCCACCACAGGCTCAGGCGCTCACCGATCCGTCGCAACAGGTAGCCTTCCTCGGCCACTTCCAGGGCGCCCATCAGGCGAAACCGCTGGTCGGTCAACCACTGCTGATCGACCTGGTAAACCGGTTTGATCTTCGAGAACAACTCCTGAAGTTGATCATCGGTCAGCTGGGGGTGGCGTGAAACTCGTTTAGGCATAAGCTGCCAGGTCCTTACGCAGTTTGAGGGTCGCCCGGTGCAGGTAACGCTTGACCGTGCCGGTGGTCAGACCCAATAAGTTAGCAATGTCTTTGATCTTGTGGCCTTGATAGTAGCGCAATACAAACACGGTTTTCTGTTTCTGGGGCAAGGCATCCACCTGGGCCAGAATCTGATTTTGTTGATCGGTGCGCTCCGGGCCGGCCTCGGTATAGGCGTCGTGGTAGCCCTCTTCCAAGGGGATATTCTCCAGGTGGTGCCGCTGTTTGCCGCTACGGTAACTGTAGCAGCTGTTAGTGGTGATACGGTAGAGCCACGTGTAGAAGTCGCTTTTGAACTCGAAGGCCAGGAGATTCTTCCAGGCCTTGAGAAATACCTCCTGGTAGACGTCTTCGGCGTCCTCTCTATTCTTTAATATTTGTAGGGCCAGAGTCATTATTTTAGCATCATACATGGCAACCAATTCATGAAAAGCTTTCTGGTCTCCCCGTTGGGAGGCCCTGATCAGTGTAACTGTATTTTCGTCCACTGTTCTGTCTTACGCTTAGTTCGACTCGATTCAATGTTGATTGGTTGTCATGGATGACGCCGGAAACTAACGCCCCCCCATCACTTGGGTCAAGGGAGGGCGTCGATTATTAAAATGGGCGTTTTAAAGTCTATTGGTGCCATTTGGGCGAGTATCGAGAACCGGCGTACAAGCGGCGGCCACAACTTCCCTGGAGGCAATCTATTTCCTCAGGATCATCTTGCGCGATTGCAATTCCCCACCTCCAACCTGGAGCGTGATAATGTAGAGACCTGAGGCCAGCCGCCGGCCCCGTCGATCAAAAGGCAAGAAGGTGTACGTATAATGTTCGGCCGGCTGGTAGCCCGAAACCAGGCGCCGGACCAACGCCCCACGCAGGTTATACACCGTCAGGCGAATCTTCCCGCCGGCCAGAACATCATAGGGAATATAAGTCTCCTCCATAAAGGGATTGGGATAGTTCTGATATAACCGGTAGGCCAGCACTGTGCCGGGGATGCTGGTATCGGGGAGCACCTGAAAGAAATCGAGGATCCGGGCCATGACTGAATCGCGGGTGGCGGCGGGATAGATGGTTTCAAAACCCACGGCCAGATACACGATCCCTCCCGTGGTGGTCCCACCAAAGGTTCCCCGGTAGACTATCCCCGCTCCACCCATCACCTGGTAGTCCACGTCCCGATAACGGGCCATCAAATCCGCACCACCGGCCGGCTTGATGCCGTCCGGGTAATCCACATGGTAGGCGCCGTGAGTGCCGTCGTCAAAATAAAAGGGAGTCAGGCCTGCCAGTAGGGTGCCCGGCAGCGGGTCGATGCGGTAACTGATGTCACCGAAACTGTCCCGGGCCTGATCATCGATAAATTCCGCCTTCAGGTAATTCCGGTAAAAAGCCTTATCAGCGCTGGTCCCCTTTTCCACCAGGTCATAACCGATCTCAGAGCCGGAGGCCAGCAGATAGCCGCCGCCAGTCAGATATTCCGATACCAGCTGCTGCTCGGTTAAGTTGAAGCTGTCATCACTGGTGGCATCCTCGCCCACGATCCAGATTACAGCCTGGTAGTCGCCCAAGTCCACCAGGCCGGCCACCACGGCCTCATTGCTGGCGGCATCGTAGACCAGGTCCAGGCGCGCCACATGAGGACCGTACCGTTTGATGAAATCAAAGGTGTTGTTAGTACCGCTGATGCGGTCGAATCCGTTGACAATCAACACCTGGCTGTTGCGGCTGCGGGTAGCACTACCCAGCACCTCCGACAACGGCCCCTCACCGCCAGTATTGATACCCTGAACCCGCAGGTAAATCACGGTATCAGCGGGCAGATTGGCCACGGTGAATTGGGGCTCGTCATATTCGCCGAATACGGTTAAATCATCAGGGGCCGTACCGGCCTGCAGCCGGTAGCTGTCCGCTTTCAAACCGGCCACGCTGACCGTCAGGGTGCCGTCGCCGTTGCCGGTAACCGCCCAGATGATGGGTTTGCCTGGTGGCTGGCCCGAGGTGAAGTGGTCTGCCAGGGCGCCCCACAGCTCGGTGCGGGAGCCATCCAGTCCCAGGGCCCACATGCCCACCCCGGCCAGGTCCTTTTCCAGCGCCAGCTCATATTTGAGTGAGAGGCTTAAACTATCGTCGTACCACACTTGCCGGGTACCGTTGTCCTGGTAATTGAACCACGGGGATGAGGAATTTGAATCCCAGTTACGGCCATAGGTCTGCGCCATACCTGCCGCCGTGCTATAAACCTGGGCTTTGCCCGTGCCGCTGGTAGCGGCGTATTTTGTGGTGCTAACCACCGGCCAATCCCGGGCGTAGTATGGCAGCCCCAGGATTATTTTAACGCTGTTATTGCCGGTCTTGGTGAGGTAATCATTCACGGTCCATCGCACTGTCCTGGAAAAGCCGTCCAGGGGGCTGACCGGCCCGGCATTGTTGCTGCCGTTCCAATGATAATCATAACCCATTATGAACAGGCCGTCAGTGAGCTGGGCCAACGAATTATAGTCCCACCGGTTGGACCAATCGACCGCCGGCATGGCCATGGTCACGATGGAATTGGGGATATTGGAATGGAAGGCCTCAGCCAGGTCCCGCATGAAGGTGACCATATTGGCTTTTTGGCCGTCGGGCATGACCTCAAAGTCGATGTCTATTCCATCGGCCGCTACCGCCTGGACCGCCGCCAGCAGATTGTCTATGGCCCGCTGGCGGTTAGTGGAACTGCCTAACAAGGTACTTAAGGCCGAGCTGCCAAAAAGGATCGCGGTGAGCTTCACCTTGACCCCCCGGGCGTGAGCGAAATTCACCAGATTGATGTTGCCCCAGTCGCGGTCGGTCAAAATGCTCCCATCCGGATTGAGTTCCGCCCCAAAGTAGTTTATCTGGGTCAGCAGGTTGTAATCGAGGGCATTGAGGAAGTCGACCCCATAGTCCCAATAGCGCAGATAACCCACGATTTCCTTGGTGGGCGCCAATACCCGGGGCAAGGGCAGCGGTAGGGTGGCCGCCAGGCTATCGACGCGCCGGTAGTCGACCACCACATCGCGATGGTCGAGCAGTTCCTGGATATGGATGGGCAAACGCTCTTGCGCGAACAGGCTGGTGGGCGGTCCAATAATTAGAACCAGGCCTAAAGCCCATAACCAGCGCGCTGCCGGCCGGCCAGGCCCGGGTCTTTGAATTTTATCCTGATGGGATAACATCGCCGGGCAATTTATAAATGGTCCGCCTCGAATAGCGGGTTGTTGTGGATTATCTTTTGGGTGAACGGGTAAAGATTACCGGTCCCGTGGTTGAATCCTGGTCATTGGATTGATATTGAACCCGAACGGAATTAAACTTGGGGTCGATAATAACGGAACTGGAACCGAAAATAACGGAGGATTAGTGTGGAAGTCATCATAAAAGGCGATAGTAAGCAAATGAGTGCGGAAGCGGCCACCAGGATTGCGGACCTGGTTTATCATCAACCCACCGCGGTGCTGGGCTTGGCCACGGGCAGTACGCCCTTGGGTCTGTACAAGGAGCTGATCCGGCTCCATCGGGATGACGGTCTCGATTTTTCAAAAGTGATTACATTCAACCTGGATGAATATATCGGATTGCCCGCTTCACATGAGCAGAGCTACAATTATTTCATGTGGGATAATCTCTTTAACCATATCAATGTGAATCCCAGCAACATCCACGTCCCCAACGGGATGGCCAGTGATATAGAGGCCTATTGCCTGTGGTACGAGGATGAGATCGAGGCCTATGGCGGAATCGACTTGCAGATCCTGGGTATCGGAAGTGACGGGCATATTGCATTCAACGAACCGGCCTCATCCCTGGGTTCACGCACTCGGCTCAAGACCCTGACCAAGCAGACCATAGATGATAACGCCCGCTTCTTCGACAAACCGGCTGAGGTCCCACGCTATGCCATCACCATGGGGGTCGGCACGATAATGGAGGCCAAAACCTGCATTCTGCTGGCCAGCGGCAAGGGTAAGGCCGACACGGTTGCCAAAGCGATAGAAGGCCCCGTCACATCAATCATAACCGCTTCAGCTCTGCAACTACACCCGGATGCAGTATTCATTCTCGATGAGGGAGCCGCCTCGTCGCTCCAGTTATATGACTACTATCAGTGGGTGTATGAAAATAAGCCGGTATAACGCCGGGTCCACCTGGTTGAGATGAAGCAGGCATGACTGTGAATTAAGACTGAGCCCGCCCCCTTCTCAGCGGTCGCGGCGCCAGGTTAAATTGGAGGCCGGTGCTTTGTGATTCCCTTTAATCACATTTTGACCACTATTGAACACCAGGTAGCCGTATTTCCCGTAGTGCGGTATTTTACGCGCCAGAGGGGTCAATTGATCGATGGCAGTGGAAAACAGCACCAGGCCGGGCCGGCCGTTGGCCTGCTTGAAGGCCCACACCACACCATTATCCCCCGTAGCGACTGCTTCGCCACCGATCAACAGCTTAGCTTTTCTCTGTTGCGGCCCCCCGCTCTCCGGTAGCGTTCCCAGGTAGATCGCCGCCTGATCACCCACCGGCTGGCCAGCAAGTATTACTGTCGGGTCCCCCTCGCCGGAGAGTGCTGCCTGGAAGGCGGTCGCCAGTTCCAGCCACTGGCCGACGGTATCCGGTGCGATGAAAACGAATTCCTTCTCGTTCAATATGTTTCGTATGGTGGCGTCCAGCTCCGATTCGTCCAGCCGGCGCATCAGGTGATAATCGGGGTCCACTGCCAGCTCGACCACATCGGAGCCTGGTTTGTAAGGCAGGCTGAGCTCAGCACCGGTCAGGTGCACAGTTATTTCCTCGACATCACCGCCCGGTCTGGTGATCCGCACCGGCGCCCACAGCGGCTTGATGCTCCCTTGTTGCCGTAAGTAGAAGCAGGTGTCGGCCGCCTCCAGCTCCAACAGCGGAGCGCCCGCCTTTCGTATCCAGGCGGCCTGGAATGCTTTTAGATTCTCTCCACTGGTCTCAGTCAGCGCCTGGAAAAAGTCGTCCCAGCCGGCCCGGTCCCACTGTTTCCGCTCGATAACCAGCCGCAGTGCCGCCTGGAATGTCTCTTCGCCCACCTGTTGCTCCAACATGTGGAAGATCATGGCCACTTTACCATAGCCCACCGCCCGGGTAGACATGTCCGAGCGCTGGGTGAATTTCGCCGGGGGAAAATCGCCCTCCGCCGCTGTGTAAACGGTGTAGTCCTTCAGGATATCTTTCCGGTATTGGCGGGCGGCAGCCTCACCCTGTTGCAGCTTATAACGGTAGTCCGCCTGGTAGGTGGTCAAGCCCTCACACCAATTGCCCCCTTCACCGATGTACACCGAATTACCCCACCAGTTATGTAGCACTTCATGGCCTAGTGAAGTGTAAACAATAAAGGGCAGCCGGACCACCGACCGGCCCAACACCGTATATGATGGCATCCCGTAACCGGTGGGGAAGAAGTTCTCCACCACGGCGAACTTGCTGAAGGGATAGGGTGAGAGCAGCTGGTTATACATGGCCACGTAGCCAATGCTCATCTCCAGGTACTGCTCTGCCAGGGCTGAGTCTTCGGGGAAAAAGAAAGTATAGAAGTCCACGCCGTCCACTGTCCGTTGCCGCACGTCCCATTGCGCCGCGGTCACATGCACGCCGTCCACCGGGTGGGCCGTACGATAGCGCAATACCTGCCCGTCGCCGGTCAGCTCCGGCTCCAGCCGGTCGCCCTCAGAGACCGCCTCCCACCCGGCGGGCAAGTGAATCTCGCTCTCGAATTCCACCAGGCTCTCATCGGCTAGCGGGTAATATCCACTGGAGGGCGCCAGGAAAATGCCTTCCTCGGAGATGGTCCCGGTGATCTCCATGGCAACCTTTTCCCGGCTGAACGAGGAAGCCCCGGTGTCCTGTACCTTGGTCCCGGAATAGGCGATCTCGATGATGACGTCGCCGCTTCGCTTCAGCCAGCGGGGTATCCGGTAGGTGTTGAGCTCCCCCTGGCTGGCCGCGGTCCCGGATACAAGGTTGAACTTGCCGGGTTTACCGTCCACAGTCAAACTGCTGATGGTAAAGGCCTGGCCCAACTTGAACTCCAGCCCGTTGGTGTAGATGACCCGCAAACTGTCCCGGGCCTCCAGGAGATGTTCCTGTGGATCGATGTGCAATATGAGGCTATGAGAGATAATCCTGGTCTCCGCCGCCAGGAACGACAAAAGCAGCCCTGAAATAATAATGCGCTTCATTAAATGCTCCTTATTTGACAATCACCAGTACATGGTTATCAGGCAGCGCGAGATAGCGCTGGGCCACCCGTTGGACATCCCTCACTGTTAGCCCTGCTCCCGCTGAACGCCTGGCCAGGGCGCGCGTATAGTCCTGGTCGTAAAACTCGTGATAGCCCAAATAATAAGCCTGGCCTAACCGCGACAGATTACGCATCATATAACGGCCCTTGACGGCGTTAACCGTTTTCTGGAGCTCCCTGTCGGTTAGATCGTCCAGCCGGCCGGCATCAAGGTAAGACTTGATACCGTTGACCGCGCGTTCGATATTGTCAACCCCGGTACCCATGGAGGCCGTCACCCAGGCTGTTTCCCCATCACTATTCTGCCGCAGTCCGATTGAATAAGCCAGCCCTTGCGTTTCGCGTAAGTCGAACATCATTCGATACCCTATTAACCGGACCACGATGGCCATCGCCTCCTGGTCGGCGGGCGCCAGGTGGAAACGATAGCCTACTCGAATCTGGGCCTGTTCCTTGCCCAGCTCTACAATCTTTTCCTGGATACCGGCGGCGGTGGGGAAGACCGGCAACAGACGGGAGGCTGGTTGTGCCGGCGCCTCCCACAATTCTTCGAAAATTTCCACCAGGTCAGCGTGTGGTATCTCTGAAGATATACTGATGATGTAATTTTCCGGACGGAAATAGGCCTTTTGCAATGCCCGTAGGTTCTCGAGAGTTATTTTCCCCAGGCTTTCCGGGGAGCCGCTCACGGTGCGCACCGACGGATGTCCGGCCCCCAGCAATAGCCGCTTGTACTCCAGTGAGGCGCTGTGGCGGGCTGTGCTTTGCTGGCTGCTCACCCGGCGGCGAGCGGCTGTCAGGGCTTGGTCTAATTTCTCCGAGTCCAGCTTCGTCCGGTCCAATATATGAGCCACCAGCTCAATCCCCCGGGGAGCGTCTTCAGTCAGGCATTCAAACCGGACATAGCCGAAATCAGGCACGTTATAATAATCATCGTAGGGTATAAAGCCCAGGTCCACGGTTTTTAGCTTGGCCCCGATGGCCCTAAGCTCATCCTGCAACTCCTCCCGGGAATAACGGTTGGTGCCTGAGGTCAGCAGAGTATGCAGCAGCTCCGCCCCCCCCTCCAGACTGTCTTCCAGCACATGGCGGTTCTTGATCAGGATATGCATACCAAAAACTTGCGAACCGGCGCTGGTGCCGGTCACGAGAACTGCCCCCGAGGACAACACGGAGCGATCCAAAAGTTGTCCCTCCACGGCTTGAATGCTATCTATCCGCCCCTCCGGCAGGAACAGGTTAAACTGGTGCCGCCGGCTGGAAAAGCCCCTTACATCCGTGATGACTTTTTCAGCGCTGATCCGGGCCAGGGAGTTGATTTTATCCAGGGGGTAGCTCACTCCGCCCAGCACCAGGCCGGTCGCCCGCATCATACCGTAGTAGTGCGGTTGGTCCAGCAGGGAATAATCCTCTACCTGGCGTTCTTTGGTCAGCAAGGCCAGTTTTGCGGGGGTGATTAAGCGCCCCAGGTTGTCATCCGTTTCGATCAACTGGTCCACAATCGTGGCCAGGATGGCCTCCAGGTCCGCGTCAGGTTCGGCGGTGAATCCCACCATTAGCCGGCCGTTGAATGGGGAGGGGTCATAGTTGACCGAAAGATCGAGCTCCGTTAGGGTCTCCCCTAGCCTCTCGGCCAGCAACGAGGCAAACAGTTCATAACTCCACTCCTCGGGTGCACCGAACGGCGGCGCCTCGAAAACCACCTGCCCGCTCACCCGGCTGACTCGGCCCCGGGTCTGGTTCAGCGCCCCGGGTTGCAGATGATACTCGGCCGGCTGATACTCCCGGACCGGTTGCGGGGGGAACCCGCCATAGTGGCTTTCGATCAGACCCTTGAGCTTCCCGGTATCGAAGTTGCCAATCACCGACAGCACCATGTTGTTGGGTACGTAGTGAGTCCGGTAGAACCGAAATGTTTCATCCCGGGACAGGTGCTCGATGGTGCTGATTGTGCCCAGTGTGGGCAGCCCGATACCGGTCTCCCCGTAGTTCATCAGATCGAAGAATTTACTGACCTGGTAGGATTCCCGATCACGGCTCTGCCTGATTTCCTCCATCACAATCCCACGTTCTTTAGTGAACTTCCGGGCCGGGAGGATCGAGTTAAAGATCATATCCGCCTGAATGTCCATCCCTTCCGCGATGAACTCCGCCGGCAGCAACAACATGAAATTGGTATAGAACTTGTCGGTGTGGGCGTTGCTGTAAGCGCCGTAATAATCGGTTTCCTCGTATAACTCCTCTTGGGTCCACCGCTCCGTACCGTTGAATAGCAGGTGTTCCAGCATGTGGGACATACCGGAAGTGCTGTAATCCTCATAGGCCGAACCCACTTTAATGGCCAGGTTCAGCCCCACCATCGGGGAGGCCGGATTATGGATAGCCAGTACCTGGAGGCCGTTCTCCAACTGAAAATGTCTGGCCTGGGGAGGATGCAACTGAAGCACCGGGGGGCTGATCCGGGTATCTAAGCGAGCAGAATCACCGGATGGACTGCAACCGACTATTACCAGAAATGCAACTGTCAGGCTGGTGATCTTCATGCTTCCTCACTATGTGTATATTGGAGCCTTTGCACCGTTTATTTCAGGAATGCGCCGATGTCCATTATATACAGCATCAGTTTGCGCTCCCCAGGGGCAGCGTCCCGGCTGGAGGAGAACGACATGGTCCGGCCGTCCGGTGACAGCGACGGGAATCCATCGAAGGCGTCGCTATAGGTCAGTCGGGTTTGTTCGCTGGTCTCCAGGTTCATCAGGAAAACCTCGTAGTTGTGGGGCGGCAGCACCTTCACGAAAACGAAATGCCGGCCGTCCGGGGCGGGATAGGGGGCCCAGTTAGTGCCCTCATCATCGGTCACCTGGCGCAGTCCGCTGCCGTCGTGCTTGATGGTGAAGATGGTCATGGGCAGCCCCCGCTGGCCTTCATCGGAGCGTTGCCAGGCCCGGTAAAGGATGGTTTCGCTGTCGGGCATGTAAAAAGAGCCCCCCTCCTGCCATTCCGGGGTATGGGTAATCTGGAACACTTCGGAGCCGTCAGGCCGCATGCGCCACAGGTCCATCCTGCCATCGATCTGGCGGCCGAATAGCACCCACTCACCATCGGGTGAAAGGGAAACCTCGGCCTCGTAATATTCGTTGTCGGTCAGGCGCACTAAGTCTGAGCCATCCAAATTGCAGGTGTACAGCTCGGCCCCGGTGGGATAGTCCCGCGGGTCGGACCAGTCACCCGGCGGCAGGTCCAGGTTGTCCCGGGTGGAGGTGAATATGAGCCGGTCGCCCGAAGGGAAATAGAAGGAGCAGGCGTCATGGCCCCTGTCATTGATCCGCCGGATATTTTGCCCGTCCAAGGTAACCGTATAGGTTTGAAAGGTCTCATCCCCCTCCCGCTTGGCATTGCAGATCAGGCTACGGCCGTCCGGGGAAAAGTAGGACTCGG
>CBDVAP010000115.1:0-9946 GCA_965372015.1 uncultured bacterium
GTCCACCACCGCACCCATGATCTGGGATATCTTGCCTGTGTTCATTCGCTCTCCTCTACTAACTACACCTAATTTTTAACCACAATGACACAAAGGGGGAATACTCATAGCGCAACCCGTTTGATGCCTTCCTTTAATACAGGAACATTGAAATTTATCAGTAACGCCAAAGAGAGCCCGGTCGCTTTTAAGTATGATATCGCTTGGGCCAAGTGAATTGGTGCAAGGGTATTCACTGCTTTCAGTTCAACAATCAATTTGCCTCCCACTACCAGATCAATGCGATTAATCCCAATGGGACTGTTTTTATATCTCAGATGAATCTCATCCTGCCGCTTGAATGGGATTTGTCTTTTTCCCATCTCGATACATAGTGCTTCTTCGTAAATATTTTCCAGGAAACCAGGTCCAAGCGTTTTATGCACTTCCAGAGCTGCTCCGATTACTTGATGCGCAAGGGATTCAATCTCTTCTTCCAGCTCAAGCCTCTCTTACACTTTGTGTCATTGTGGTTTTCTGTCTTACTCCGCCCGCAGGGCTTCCGCGCCGCCGACGATGTCCAGAATTTCCTTGGTGATACCGGCCTGGCGGGCTTTGTTGTATTCCAGCTGCAGCCGCTCGATCACCTCCCCGGCGTTGTTGGTGGCGTTCTCCATGGCGGTCATGCGGGCCGCCTGCTCCGAAGCGAACGATTCCAGCAGATAGCGCCAGACCTGGATGTTCAAGTGGCGGGGCACCAGGCTGTCCACCACGGCCTCCATAGAGGGCTCGAACAGTACCTCGCTGGTGTCCAGCTCCTCGCCCTCCGGCACTACCAACGGCAGCAACCGCTC
Organism: uncultured bacterium; assembly: GCA_965372015.1. Taxonomy (GTDB): domain Bacteria; phylum Fidelibacterota; class Marinisomatia; order SCGC-AAA003-L08; family TS1B11; genus JACZSB01. The sequence goes on from CBDVAP010000115.1 coordinate 834, forward strand.
CCGCTTGATCTCCTGCCGGATAACATTCACAAATTGATTGAACACTACCCAGACCTGATCCACGGAGCCGTTGACATAGCGGGAAACAATGGCACGCCCGAACTCCATGGCGTGGTCGAAGCTAAGCCCCGACCAAAAATCGATGTAGAAAGCCGCCACGGAATAGTCCCGCCGGGCGAAGTGGTCGCGGCCCTTTTTGCCGATGCACAGCAGGTCCACATTGTCCCGGCCCAGCTCATCGATTAAAGTCTGGGCCGCCTTGATGATGTTCGAGTTGAACCCGGCCGCCATGCCCCGGTCGGAAGTGACCACCACGATCAGGCTGCGGCCAATCTCGCCCCGCACCTGCAGCACCGGCAGCAGTTCCCGGTCGATCTGGGGCAGCAGACTGGCCAGTACCTGGCGGACTCGGCGGGCGTAGGGCCGGGCGTTGAGCATATTGTTCTGGGCCCGGCGCAACTTGGCGGCGGCCACCATTTTCATGGCCTTGGTCACCTGCTGGATGCTCTTCACCGAGCCGATCCGGCGGCGGATGTTTTTCAGGCTGGCCACCAGCTACTCCGGTCAGGCCCCGAATGTCTTTAGAAAGGTTTCGGTGATGTCCGCCAGCGATTGGGCTGTTTTATCACTGAGCTCACCGGTCTTCTGAATAGCGCCCAACTCCTTGCGGGCATTCACCCGCAGGTATTCCAGGTACTCCTGCTCGAACTGGCGCACCCGGTCCAAGGGCAGCTCGTCGATGAAACCGCGCACAGCGGCGAATATCAATGCTACCTGCTCCTGTACCGGTAATGGTTGGTACTGGTCCTGCTTGAGGATTTCCCGCAGCCGCTCGCCCCGAGTGATCTGTTGCCGGGTGGCTTTATCCAGGTCGGAACCGAACTTGGAAAAAGCTTCCAGCTCCCGGAACTGGGCCAGCTCCAGGCGCAGGGAGCCGGCCACCTTACGCATGGCCTTCACCTGAGCATTGCCGCCCACCCGCGACACCGAGATGCCGGGATTGATGGCCGGCCGGATACCCGAGTTGAACAGGTTGGTCTCTAAAAAGATCTGGCCGTCGGTGATGGAGATGACGTTGGTGGGGATGTAAGCCGCCACGTCGCCCGCCTGGGTCTCGATTATCGGCAGGGCGGTGAGGGAGCCGCCCCCCAGTTCATCGTTCATTTTGGCCGCCCGTTCCAGCAACCGGCTGTGGAGGTAAAACACATCGCCCGGATAGGCTTCCCGTCCCGGCGGCCGGCGGAGCAGCAACGACATCTGCCGGTAGGCGGTAGCGTGTTTGCTTAAATCATCGTAGACTACCAGGGCGTGCATGCCGTTGTCCCGGAAGTACTCCCCCAGGGTGGCGCCGGAATAAGGGGCGATGAACTGCAGTGGGGCCGGTTCGGAGGCACTGGCCGATACTACCACGGTGTAGTCCAGGGCCCCGGCCCGTTCCAGCTCCGCCACGGCCACAGCTACCGTGGATGCTTTCTGCCCGATGGCCACATAAATACAGTAGACCGGTTGATCGGTCTGGTGGGTAGCCTTCTGGTTGATAATGGTATCCAGGGCGATGGCCGTCTTGCCGGTCTGGCGGTCGCCGATGATCAGCTCGCGCTGGCCCCGGCCGATGGGGACCATGCTGTCGATAGCCTTCAAGCCCGTCTGCAACGGCTTCTTAACCGGCTGGCGCGCCAGCACACCGGGGGCTTTTCTCTCGATAGCCATCGTGCTTTCCGACTTGATCTCACCCTTGCCGTCGATGGGGTGACCCAGGGGATTTATTACCCGTCCCAGCACCGATTTGCCCACACCGATTTCCACTACCCGACCGGTGCGCCGGGCCAGATCGCCTTCCTTAACCAGGTGGCTCTCACCGAACAGCACCAAGCCCACGGAATCCACTTCCAGGTTAAGGGCCATGCCAAACACACCGTTAGGAAACTCAACCAGTTCGCTGGACATGACGTTATCCAGGCCGTGGACATGGGCCACCCCGTCGCCCACCGAGATCACTTCGCCCACCTCGGCCACATCCAGGTCCACCTGAAAGGCCTGCAACTGCTCCCGCAGCAGCTCGGTGATTTTCGCAGTATCAAATTCTACAGTCATACAGTATAACGCTCCTAAAGGGTTGGTATCCGATCGTAGGTCTAACCGGCCCGGCTAGGCCAGCTCCCGCCGTACCCGTTCCAATCGGCTTTGAATGCTGCCGTCCACCAACAGGTTGTCCAGGCGCAGTTTCAAGCCGCCCAGGAGGGCCGGTTGGGTAACGGCCGTGGCCCGCACATCGCGACCCAGGTCCTGCTCCAGTCTACGGGATAAACCCGCCAATTCCTTCGCCGGCAGTGGTTTGGGAGAATAGACCGTGAGTCGCGCCCCGGTATCAATCGTGCGGGCCAGTAGGTTCAGGGCCTTGACAATCTCCGGCAGCTGGCCGCCCAACCCCTGTTCCAGAAGCATCCTGAGCAGTTCGTACTCCAGGTCGCCCAGCTGCTCACCCAGAGCCCGGCGCAGAACGTCCAGCTTGCGGTCCGGGGGCACGCGGGTGGTGATCAGCAGTTGCCGGAAGGCTCGATTGGAGCGGAACAGTCCCCCCAGGGCGACGAAACGGTCCACCAGGGCGGCGGCCGCATCCATCTCCACGGCCACCTTCAGGGCTGCCCGGGCGAATTGGCTCTGCGAACCGGCCACCACTAGGCCTTGCCGATGCGGCGCAGGGTCTCCTCCGCCAGTTTGCGGTTGTCCGCCGTGGATAGATTACGCTCCACGACCTTGCCGGCGATTTCCACCGACAGATCGACCACGGTGGCCTGAATGTCCCGCAAGGCCCGGTCCCGGTCGGCGGCGATCTGTTCGCGGGCACTGGCCACTAATTCCTCCGCCTGCCGGCGGGCGTCCTTCTCCAAATCGCTACGCAGCTTACCGGCAGCTGTGCGGGCATCGGCCACCAGTTGCTGGGCTTCCTTGCGACCGGCCTGGAGTTGTTGCTCGTATTGGGCAGTGGCCTCCAGGGCATCGGCTTTAGCCTGGTCGGCGGCGGCCAACGCTTCCCTGATGCCTGCCTCCCGTTTCTCCAAGGCATCGATCATCGGTCTCCAGGCTTTCCAGGCCAGGATCGCCATGACCAGAAAAAATGTGATCCACGTCCAGAAAATCAGGCCTGGATCGAATTTAACCAGCTGCTCCATAAGGGCTCCTCGGGTTGATGGCGGGGATCAGTGGCCCTATTTCAGGGCAATCAGCAGACAGACCACCAAGGCGATAATGGCCACCCCTTCCAACAGGAACAGGGGCAGGTTGATCGCGGCCCGGATATCGCCGGCGGCTTCCGGCTGCCGGGCGGTGCTTTCCGCGGCGGCGGCGGCAAAGCGGCCGATGCCTTGGGCGGCGCCGATAACGATCAGACCCGCGCCAATGGCCGCGCCCAGATAGGCCAGGGCGTTGCTCGCTGCGGCCTCTTCAGCACCAGCTGCGGAAGACACCGCCAGTCCGGCCCAGATGATCAGGAAAGTAGAAATACGGTTGTTTAACAGGAATTTCATCGATGATTTTACCTTTCTGTTATTATGCATGGTAGCTTGATTCCGTCCGGCAATAAGGGTGACGGCCGCTAATGCTGCGGGTTGATAGCCGCCCCGATAAACACGGCGGACAGCAGGCTGAATACGTAGGCCTGCACCAGTGACACAATGATTTCCAGGAACGATATGCCCACGTTCAAGGGCACCGATCCCAACCCGACCCAGGCGTTGGCCATCAAGAAAATGGGGGCCAGGATAGCCAGCATGGCGATATGGCCAGCGGTCATGTTGGCCGCCAATCGCATGGTGAGGGCGAAGGGCCGCACAAACATGCCCAGGATCTCGATCGGTATCAGGATGAACAGCACCGGCCAAGCAATGCCGGGGGGGGCCATATTCCTCCAATGGCCGAAAACGCCGTGCACCCGGCTCCCGGCGACAATAATGGCAAAGAATGTGATCATGGCCAGGGAAGCGGTTACATTCAGGTTGGCTGTGGCGGTTCCGCCACCGGGGATCAGGTCGAAAAAGGGCACCAGCCCCAGCAGGTTGGCGGTTACGATCAGGGTAAAAAACGCCAGGATCAGGGGTGACCAGCTGCGGGCGTGGGCCGGGCCAATATTGGGGACCACAATTTGATTATGGACAAAATCGACAATGAACTCCAGAAAATTGCTAAACCCACTGGGCACGGGGTTTTCCTGGGTGCGGTAGCGGCGGGTACCCAATAGAAATGCGGCCGTCACCACAGCGCCGGCCAACCATAGCATGAGCACATGCTTGGTGATGGATATGTCCATCCCGAACAGGGGCGGCAGTGGCACCAACACGTCGCTGTTGGAAACGTGATGCAGGATGATCGCGCCAATGTCTTGGCTATGTTCTTCTACGGCCAAAGTTTACCTATGTGGCGCCCGCTGGCGACGGCCGGCGGCCAGATGATATTGCTGGTACCGGAAGGCCTCGTACAGGTGCCAGGCCAGGAAATTGACGAGCAATGAAATTACAAAGGCCGCCTGGGACCAGTTGGTCAGCACCAAAACTGCTGTCATCCCCACAGCGATCAGGACTACTTTTGTCAGGAAGTTCCGCAAAACAAACCGATCGTGCTTGCGCGGACCGGTTTTCCCCGGTAGCAGCCGGAAAAATATCGCCAGGCTGACCACCGATATGGTCAGTGGCAGGAGGCCCCCCACCGACACTGCCAAGAACAGCGCGCTATCTCCAACCACCAGTGTCAACCCGGTGGTGACCAGGAAAAGGCCTCCCAGGATTACTACGCCCAGGGGCAACCTCATACCCCGCCATCCGGTGGAAACATGGCCTTCCATAAATCGTAGAGGCCCACAGCCACCCCCAGCAGTAAGCCGATCAGCAGCAGGTAAGGGGCGGTTTCAAATCTCTTATCCAGCGCGTATCCCAACAGTCCCAAGCCCAGTACCGCCCCGGTGAGGGTCTGGGCGGCGGTTAAAACCTGGCGTCTTCCTGGTGCTTTATTTGGCATTCGCAGTGCCGGCCACGACGGTGGCCGAGCCTACGGAGAATCTCAAGCGTCCTTCGCGGCCGCCGGGGTGGATTCTTTAGTGGAGTGTGATTGCTGATTGTGCGAGCCCCGGCCAGCCGTCCGGCCGTCCTTGCGACGCGATTCCTCACTGATCTTGGCCCGCTTCATATTGCATTTGCCGGAAAACTGGGCGCCTTCCTCGATTACCAACAGGTCCACCCGCACTTCCCCCACCACCTTGGACGAGCCGCCCAGGGTAGCACGGCCTTTAATGGTGAGACTGCCTTCCAATTCACCATCGATGACAGCCTCCTGGGCGATCACCGCGCCTTTGATGTACGAATCCTTGGCAGAACGCACCATACCATCGGAGCGGATATCCCCGATGATCGATCCGTAGATCAGCACCGAACCCTTTACATCCAGATCGCCCTGGAAGTCGGTGTTCGGACCCACTATGGTGTTGACTTGTGTGCTCGAAGCTTTAGCCATTGGAATCTATGGAAACATCATGTTTGCGATAAATCTCAATAAATAGCCGCGGGTCGATCGACCGGGCCTCCTTCCAAATTTCAAAATGCAAATGCGGTCCCTGGCTGATACCGGTATTGCCCACCAGGCCGATCGGTTGCCCCCGCTCGATCCACTCCCGGGGCTGGACCAAGTTAATTTTATTGTGCCCATAGACGGAGAAATAACCGTCCCCATGGCTTAATATTATCATGTAGCCCATATCCTCCGTCCAGTGGGAAAACACCACCAGGCCAGAGGCAGCGGCATGAATGATTTCCCCCGGGGAAGCGGCGATGTCCACACCGGAGTGATTGACCTGCAGGTCCAGGGAGTGCAGCAGCTGCCCCCGGGTGACATACCCGTTTACCGGCGGAAAAGTGGGCAGATTATCCAGAAAGTTGATAAACTGATTATCGAGCCTGATACCCCCCTGCCGTCCGTCCGATTGGCTGGAATCGCTAAGTCCACCGGCGATGCGGGTCGATAATTCCAATTCCTGCAATAGCGCGGTTCCCAGCAACCCGTAGCGGTTCGCCTCAGACACTACCCGTTGGACCTTGTCCCGGTAGGCCACCAGTAATTCTTTCTCAGCCCTTACCTGCCGGTAATCGTTCAGCCGCGGCAGGATAACAGCTAACGTTCCGATCAATCCCAACAACACCAATCCTACCGCCAGAACAAAGAGCAGCAATCTACCGGCAATGAACAGGTAACTGCGACTCCACCCGCCGTCCGCCGACATGACAACCAGCTGGTATTGCCGATGCCATATGTTTTTCAAATAGCCCACAAGTTTAGCCTGTGACTCAGTCGGGTGTCAACGTAAATGCGCCTCGTGGCGAGGGGGCCTCAATCGGCATCGTGATCCCCCAGAATGATGTCCAGGATCCGTTCCAGGTCGTCATGGGAGTAATAGGAAATCTCAATGCTGCCGGTATCGTTGCCCTTGTCCTTGACCCGTACCTTGGTACCCAGTTTGCCCAACAGCTCCACCTCCACATGGTTCACGAAAGACGGCTTGGGCGGCTCCGGGGGCAGACTTACCGCTTCCTCCCGTTGGGGCGTCTTCTTATCCCGGGTGTCGTTGATGTCCTGCACCGCCGCCTCTGTCTGGCGGACGCTCAATCCCTGCTCAACGATCTTCTTCCAGAGCCCTTGCATCAGGGCGGGCTGGGGCAGGCCCAGCAGAGCCCGGGCGTGACCCATGCTGATAGCGCTGTCCACCAGGCTTTGCTTGATCTCGGTGGGCAGGCGCAGCAGACGCAGGTAATTAGCCACCGCCGGACGGCTAATCCCTACCTGTTCGGCAATCTGCTCCTGCTTCAAATCGAATTTACTGTGCAACAGGGCAAAGGCCTCGGCTTGTTCGATGGCGTTTAAGTCCTCCCGCTGGATATTCTCGATGAGGGCATACTCCATCATCTCCACGTCGGTATCGACGCTCAGGACGTAGACCGGCACCGCGGCCAGTCCGGCTGCTTTAGCCGCCCGTAATCGCCGTTCCCCCGCCACCAGCTCATATCTGCCCCCGGTCGCCTCCCGCACCGTAAGCGGTTGGAGCACCCCCTTGGATTTGATCGAGGTTACCAGCTCCTCCATGCCCGCCCCGCCAAATTCCTTGCGGGGTTGCAACGGATTGGGGTCGATCAGATCAACGGAAATGCCGGTTTGGATGCCACCGGTGGATTCGATTTCCTCGGGAGTGGGGATCAAGGCCCCCAGACCCCGGCCTAACCTTTGTTTACCCATTTTGTTCGATTACTTCACTTACTAATGACATGTAATTCAATGAGCCCATCGATGAGGCATCATAGAGTATGATGGGCTTACCGTAACTGGGCGCTTCACTGAGGCGCACATTGCGTTGGATGGCGGTGTTGTAAACCTTGTCGCCGAAATAGGCCCGGACCTCATCGGCCACCTGGCGGGACAGGTTCAAACGAGCGTCAAACATGGTGATCAGCACACCTTCTATCTCCAAGTCGGTGTTCAGTTGCCGCTGGATCAGGCGGATGGTGTTCAACAGCTGCGACAGCCCTTCCATGGCATAATACTCGCACTGGATAGGGATCATGACCGAGTCGGCGGCGGTCAGGCTGTTGACCGTCAACAGGCCTAGCGAAGGAGGGCAATCGATCAATATGAAACGGTAGGCCCGATCAAGCTCCTCGAAGGCCTTTTTAAGGACATACTCCCGGGCCAACATGCCCACCAGCTCCACCTCGGCGCCCACCAGCTGGTGGGAGGACGGCACCAGGTCCAGGTGCTCCAATTGGGTAGAGATGATCACATCCTCGAGGGAGCCGTTATTGGTCAGGATGCTATAGACCGACTCGTGGTCCCCGTTGACGTCCACACCCACACCACTGGTGGCGTTGGATTGGGGATCCAGGTCCACCAGCAGGGTGGGAATTTCACTGGCGGCCAGCCCGGCGGCCAGGTTTACGGCGGTGGTGGTCTTGCCCACCCCGCCTTTCTGATTGGCTAAGGCTATTATTTTCGTTTTTTCAGACACCTGATACCGTGTTTATAGGTTTATTTAAACCTGTAAATCTACGAGATGCCGGTCGAGCGTTGCAAGGCCACCGGCTACTACCCAACCTGGAGTAATCCCTTGCGCCCGCCAGGGGCCAAATCTAACTTTCTCGCTCTGAACTTGTAGCTATGTTTCCCTCACATATATCAGCCGCCACCAGGGCCGCCCCGTGAGTCCCCGCCCGGACGCCAACGACATCCGGCGGCGCGTGCAAGGCCAGCTGGGCTCCGACGCCACACCCGAAATGGTCGAGTCGGTAGTACGCCGGGTTTTGGCCCTATGGGACCAGCCCGGGGAAGACCCAGCCACAGCCCTCCGCCCGATGCCACCTGCGCAAAACGAGGATGGCGGGGACCGCCTGATAATTGCGGTCTTCGGGGTGAACCAGCCGGGCATTATGGCCGGGGTCTCGCGGATCCTGTCCCGGCACCGCTGCAATATCCTGGACATTTCCCAGAAACTGATGCAGGAGTTCTTTACCATGATACTGGTGGTGGACCTCACCGGCGCCGACACCAGTTTCGAGCAACTGCAGCAGGAATTCGATAAGCTGGGGAATAGTTTGGGGATCAAGATTTATGCCCAGCACGAGGATGTTTTCCGGGCCCTGAACCGCCTGTAGTCCCGCCGCCATGTCCTGGACCACCACTGAAATCCTGGAGACTCTGCGCATGACCGAGGTTGAACACCTGGACATCCGCACGATCACCATGGGCATCAGCCTACGGGGCCTTACCGGCAGCGATCCAGCCGTTGCCGCCCAGCGGGCCTATGACCGGGTCAGCGAGCGGGCCGAGCGGCTGATCGAGACCGTGGACCGCCTGTCGCGCCACCTGGGTATACCGGTGGCCAATAAGCGGGTGGCCATCACACCGGTAGCAGTGGCCTTCGACAACTTGGGGCGAGACGGCCTGGTGCAGATCGCCCAGGCCCTGGACCGGGCCGCCGTCAATGTGGGGGTGGACTATATTGCCGGTTATTCGGCCCTGGTGGACAAAGGCTGCACCACCGGCGATGATGCCTTGATCGCCTCCATCCCCGAAGCCATCGGCGG
>CBDVAP010000116.1:0-9844 GCA_965372015.1 uncultured bacterium
CCAGCTACAAGCAGTGTTGTATGGTATAAGAATCCCTATACTACAGTCGCTTATGCGAAATCGTTCGTAGTTCATCCCAAATATATACCACCGCAACAGGGCGACACACTTAAAGTCAGCGCTCAAATCAGCAATCCGGAGAATCATCAGGTAACAGTCCTGGCATTAATTCAAGCTAGAAATTCTACTTTTAAAGATTCATTGCAGTTGTTCGATGACGGTCTGCATAATGATAGTCTTGCTTCTGATAACATCTTTGGTGGAATAAAGTTGTTAGATGAATTCGATGAAGACTATTTTGATATTAAGCTTCGAACGACTGATTCAGTTGAATCGATTACAATGTATAGTGTTAATGAAGGACATTTTACAACCATCGGCCCGCTAGGCTTGCACAGCTATGCCACGCCGTACGCTACTGAGCCTATAAGGCCGGGTGACGATGTCTACTTCGCCATATCACTGCGTAACGACGGTTCCACTGCTACCGCTACCGATATCTCCGCCGTTTTCACGCCTGAGAACGATACCTTGGTGGCTTTGTTGAGCCAATCGGAGTTTACCTTTGGCGATATAGCCCCGGGCGATACAACCGGCCTTATCTATTACTCGGTCAGTCTCAGCGAGAACATACCCGGCGATAGCGATATCCGCTTTTACCTGTCGATCGCCAGTGAAGGCTACCCCTTCTGGAGCGACAGTTTCAGCGTGCACATAAATCCCCTTGGCATAGCTGAAGGCGAAAGTACACTACCGACCGAGTTTGCCCTGCACCAGAACTACCCCAATCCCTTCAACCCGGTTACTGCCCTGCGCTACGACTTGCCGCAGGCCAGCGCAATAAGCCTAATTGTCTATGACTTGCTGGGCCAGGAGGTGTGCACGCTGGTTCAATACGAACAAGCGGCAGGGTATAAGTCGGTAGTCTGGAATGGGCGGGATGCCTCAGGGCGTGCGCTGTCCAGCGGGATCTACATCGCCCGGCTGGTGACACCGGGGTACACAAAGTCCATCAAGATGGTGCTGCTGAAATAGTTGAGCTCATAATCCTGCCAAAGGGGGGCAGAATGCTTGTCCCGCAGAATGCGGTGGCGGGGGTGCTGCGGAAATAAAAAGGGACTAGAGGCTGGACCCTTCGACAATCTCAGGGTGACGAAGACCGCAGGTTCCAGGGACTAAAGGCTTGGGACTAGAGGATCGATACTCGTAACTCGAAACCAGAAACCATAGGCCCGGGTCGCAAGTGAGGTTTAGTCCAGCGGCTTGACGAAAATCTCGGTGGCGATATCCTGGTCCAGGGCCAGCTCGGTCTCCCCCAAGCGCACTACATAAGCCGGTTTGCGCTGGTGCAAATGCAGCACAGCCCCCGGGTTGATGCCGAAGGCGGCCAGGCGATCAAAACGCTTATGGAAGCTGGGGGTCAGGAACGCCACCCGGGCCCGAGCGCCCAAGCCCAGTTTCGAGAGCCGTACGATCAACGGGGGTACGAAGTCGGCTGACGTGGCGGCCGACTCCCCGGGAGGAATGGGGCGGCCGTTGGGATCGACGGTGGGATTGCCCAGGAAGGCCGCCACCTTATCGGTGACCTCCTCACTCAATATGTGCTCGAACTTGCAGGCCATATCTTCGGCCTCCTTCTCCGATACATCCAACACGTCCATGAGCAGGCGCTGGGCCAGCCGGTGCCGTCGAATAATATCGCGGGCCCGGCTATAACCGGCGTCGGTAAATTCGACCTGGTCACCGGCCAGCTGCACTAAACCATCCCGTTGCATTTCGGCCAGGTAAGCCGGCACGTCCAGGTCGGCCACATCCATGGCGCAATCCACCTGGAGGTTAGCGATCAATGACGGCCCGGCTTCCCGGGCAACCCAGACGGCTTCCAGGACCTCATCTACCAGGTGCGAATCTATCTGCATCTTCTTTCCTCCCACGATGGAATAATCCCTTCAGGAAATTAACCGTCCGCGACTCGGTCAGAAACTCGTAATCGCAATAGGGACACTTGAGCATGGTGCAGTTGCGATTGAAGGCGCAACTGGTGTGGCAGTTTTCGCGTTCGGCATCAAATTCGGCGCTGCAGAGGGGGCAGGTGATCATGGCATAAACAGGCCCAGGGTCCGCAGCACCCAGTTAAGCGCTCCACCCACCAATAATGCGAAGGGCAGGATAAAAACCGACATCCAGAGGGCCACTTTCCAGCCGTGCTCCTTGATGATCATAAACAGGTTGGCGATGCAGGGCATGAAGAGTGTTATCACCACCAGGCTGACCAGCACCTGCACCACATCCAGTTGGCCGGCCCGCGCCAGCATGAACAGCCCGGCGGCGCCGTAGTCCCGCCGCAGGAAGCCCATGATGAAAGCGGCGGTGGCTTCCGGCGGCAGCCCCAGGAAAGCCTGGACCACCGGGGCGGTGGCCTCCTCGATCCAGGATAGTATAGCCAGCCGGTCCATGATAAAGAGGATGAAGGTCCCCAGGAAGAACAGGGGCACCGCTTCCCTCAGGTACCATTCCAGGCGGGCCATGGTTTTGACCAGGATATTGCCCAGCAACGGACGCCGTAGAGGTGGCAGTTCCAGCAGGAAATCGGAGCTCTCACCCGGCAATACCTTGGCAGCCAGATACCCCACGGCGAACAGAGTCAGCAGGATCAACCCTAGCCACAGCAGTGAAGCGGACAGCGAAATTCCCTGTAGCATGGCCAGGATCACACCCAACTGGGCCGAGCAGGGTACCCCCAGGGCCAGCAGCAGGGTCACCAGGATGCGCTCTTTACGGCTATCGAGGATGCGGGTGGTCATAGTGGCCATGGTATCGCAGCCCAGCCCCAATACCATGGGCAACACCGCCTTGCCGTTGAGTCCCATAGCCTTGAAAATCCGGTTCATCATCACCGACAGGCGGGGCAGGTAACCGGAATCCTCTAGCAGCCCGAAGGCAATAAAGTATGTCCCCACAATCGGCAGCACTATGGCGACCGAGTAGGACAACGCCATGCTCAACAGGCCGAATTGGCCCACCAGCAGGTCGCTGAGCAGCTGCCAGGGGGACAGCGCCTCAACGGCACCGGTGAGCCAGGGCACAACGTAGGTACCGAAGACCGTCGATTCGAGGAAATCCACCAGTGTGCCGGCGCCCAACACTCCCACGAAATAGTACATGCCCGTCAGTACCACTGCCCCGATGGCCAGGCCGCCCAGCGGGTGAACGGTAGCCCGGCCCAGCCACTGAGCCAAGGAAGTCAGTGGTGTCTCCCGGTGTTGGGTGACCTGGGCGGACAGGCGGGCGGCGGCGGCCATGCGCGCCCGGGTTATCTCCACATTCAGACTGCGATGGAATTTCTGCCGAGTCTCCTCGACGATGCTCCGGATGATCGCCAAGTTGGCGCTGTCAATTGCGCTTTCCAGACGCGCCATCAGGGTGGCGTCACCTGCTAAAACCATCAACGCCAGAGAGGTCTTGGAAATGCTGGTCTCCGGCATCAGGGGCGCCAGCCGCTCAACCGCCTGCCGGATCTGATCCGGGTAATCGATGTTGATTTCATTGGGCCGATGGTTGGCTTTCCCTAATTTATCACGCACTTCGTCCAGGCCCAGTTTCTGAGTGGCTACGGTCTCCACCACCGGCACACCCAAAACCCCGGATAGGCTGCTACCGTCTACCGAGATCCCCCGGTCGCGGGCCTCGTCGCTCATATTGAGGCTAAGCACATAGGGCAACCCCATTTCAGACAGCTGCAGCGACAGCAGTAATCCACGCCGGAGGTTTTTGGCGTCGGCCACTTGCAAAACACCGGCCGGAGGATCGTCCAACAGGATGTTGCGGGTGACCACTTCATCCTCGCTGGTGGGGATGAAATTGTTAACGCCGGGGGTATCGATAACGTCCCACTCACCCCGATCGCCCTTCATCCGGCCCCGGGCCAACTCCACGGTTGTGCCGGGGTAGTTGGATACCTCCATGTATCGTCCCGTAAGAAAGCCGAACACCACCGATTTACCCACATTGGGATTGCCCACCAGGGCGATGGCGCCTTGAGCCGCTTTAGTGCCGGTGGCGGCAAGGTGACTGCCGTGGGTATGGGCCACCTCAGCCCTCCCCCGCCTTTTGACATTCAGCGCAAATACCGTAAAGTTGATGTGAGTGGCTGAGCAGCTTGAAGCCCTGATCCTTACTTAGCTGCACCTGACGGCTTTCAATCTCCAGGTCGACAAACTCAATAATTCGGCCGCACTCGAGGCAGATCAGGTGGTCGTGATGAGACTGGGATAATTTATTCTCGTAACGGAAGCGCCCGTCACCGACGTCCATTTTACGTACAAAACCCACTTTTTCGAGAATATCCAGGGTACGATAGACGGTTGCCCGGGAAACGGGGATCTGTTTTCTGCGCAGGGAGAACAGGATGTCATCACACTCGCGGTGCTCCTCGCTGGCCAGGATATCCTTCAGCACGGCTATTCGCTGGCGGGTGAGGCGCAGGCCTGCTTGTTGCAGTGCATCCTTGAAGCGTTCGATGTTTGTGTTTCTGATGTCCATGCTGTTACCTTATTGAGTCTCATTCTCAATACGAAGTTAAAATACCACTGATGCAATCACAAGGGATTCTTACTAAGGCTGGATGGGACCCCGCCAACGGCGGGGCTCGATATTGGATTTGGATATTGGATGGAATCCCGCCAGTAGCGGAGCTGGATTGCAGACACCAGAAACCTTGGCCTGATCTTGTCGAAGGCTCGAAACCAGTAACTTCTTAAGCGGGATGGGCGTAATGCATTACGCCCCTACGAGCTGGGGGGCTGGCTGCTTGAACTTGGAACTAGAAACTCGTAACCCGTAACCCCCTTTTACAGCCGGGTCAGATTAGCGTATTTCGCTACCAGTTTCTTGGTTTGGCCGCCGCCGAATTCAACCGTGAGCTTAAGGTTCTCGCCGACACCTTCACGTTGGCGGATCTGCCCCACGCCGAACAGTGTATGCTCTACCTGGGAGCCGACCACGAAATCGTCCAGGACGGACCGGACCGCCAACTCGCGAGACTTGCGCCGCCGGCTGGCTTTTACCGCGGTGAGAGAGAGATTTTTCTCGTCATGGTCCTGTTTTGATGACACTTCGTGGTGCCAGATCACAGACTCTTCGGGTAGTTCCCTCAGGAAACGGCTGATAACAGTGCCGTGCTCGCTGCTACCCCAGCGGCGCCGGCTGGTAGCATACGTGAGATAGGCTTTATCCTGAGCCCTGGTAAGGCCCACATAAAATAGACGGCGCTCTTCCTCTTCGTCGCAGCCATCGCCATCCAGGCGGTTCAAGGGAAACAGCCCTTCCTCCAACCCGGTAATGAAGACCACCGGAAATTCCAGCCCTTTGGCGCTGTGCAGAGTCATCATGGTAACAGCATTGGTATCGTCGGCCCAGCGATCCACGTCACTGAGTAGCGACACCTCTTCCAAAAAATCTCCCAGGTTGGCGCCTTCATTATCACGGCTGAAATCTTCTATGCTGCTGACTAGCTCGTTAATATTCTCGAGCCGCTCCGGAGCATCGGCTGTGTCCTGGCGTTTATAGTGCGCGATCATCTCAACGGCCTCAAGGAAAGTTATGACCAGCTCCGACAGGCTCAGGCGCTGCGACCGCCGGGTTGATTTACCCCTGGTATACTCCTCCAGCACCTGGATTTTCCGACCCTCTAAAGGCGGACTGCCGGCCAGGTCCCTGTAGCGCCCGATAAGAGCTTTGAAGGCTTGCATGGCCTGGGCCTGTTTCGGCTGTATTCCCGCTTCCTCGCCATGATCCAGGGCCTCGAAGAGATCCAGCTTCCGTTCCCGGGCAAAGACCCGTAGCCGATTCATGGAGGTTTCACCAATGGCCCTCGGTGGGAAGTTTATCACCCGTTCCAGACTGATACTATCTGACGGGTTGACCAGCAGGCGCAGGTAGGCCAGGACGTCCTTGATTTCCTTACGATCATAAAATTTCGTGCCGCCCACCAGGTTGTAGGTGATGTTGCCCCGCCGCAGCATGTCCTCCAGAGCCCGGCTTTGGGCGTTGGTTCGGAAGAGAATCACCATATCGCGGAAACGCCGCTTGCCGACCAGGACCTCGTCTTGTATCCGGTGCAGAACAATCTCGGCTTCCTCCCGCTCGTTGGCCGCGGGGCAAATGTGCAGCTTTTCGCCTCCCTTGCGAGCAGTCCACAGTGTTTTGGGAGCCCGGTTCCTATTTCGTTCCACTACCGCATTGGCAGCCTCCAGAATAACCGTTGTGGAGCGGTAGTTCTGTTCAAGTTTGAACACCTTGGCGTCCTGGAAAACCTGGGAGAAATTCAGGATATTCGTGATGTCCGCCCCCCGCCAGCTATAGATGGACTGGTCATCATCTCCCACCACACATATTTGCCTGTGCTTCTCAGTCAAGCGCTTGATGAATTCGAATTGGGCTCGGTTGGTATCCTGGTACTCATCCACCAACACATACTTGAAATGTTTCCGGTAACGCTCCAAGACCTTAGGATGTTGGTCGAATAGATCGAGTGGCAGCAGCAGCAGGTCGTCAAAATCAACGGCCTGATTATTTTTCAATGCCTGTTGGTAATCCCGGTACACCGCAGCTAGCAGGGCGCTATCACCGCCTTCCGATTCCGCCTCCATCTGATCAACTCGCAGCAGCCGGTTCTTGGCGCGGCTGATGGCAGCAAGAAAGTATTGCGGTGGATAGAGATCCAGATCATACTCGTTTTCGACCAGGACCTGTTTAATCAGGCGCAGCTGGTCATCCTTATCGTAAATCACAAAATCGCGGCGGTAGCCCAAAAGATTCCCGTCCTTACGAAGGATCCGGGCACAGGTGGAGTGGAAAGTGCCCAGATTGACATTTCGCCCACCATCGCGCAGTTGTGACCAGCTGGTGCCGTTAGTCGGTAACAATTCCATTTCGCCGCCATTCAGGAGGATATCCACCCGATTGCGCATTTCCCGGGCCGCCTTGTTGGTAAATGTCACGGCCAGGATCGACTCCGGCGACAACCCCACTTCCTGCACCAGATAGGCGATTTTATGGATCAAAACCCTGGTCTTGCCACTACCGGCACCGGCAAATATCAACACCGGCGCATTGACGCATTCCACCGCCTCTTTCTGCGTAGCGTTGAGGTGTTTCATCTCCATCCGGCTAATTCCCTCCGTGGCACATTAAATATTCAGCGTCGCTGCCCCTGTCTAAGCGCCCTGACGGCTTTTTGATGCTGCTCCAAACTTTTGCTGAAAACATGCCCTCCCTGTCCATCGGCTACGTAGTAAAGATAATCAACCCTGGAAGGCGCGACCGCCGCCTGGATGGCTGCTAGCCCGGGACTATTCACCGGTCCGGGGGGCAACCCTCGGAAGAGATAGGTATTGTACTCGGAGGGATATTTATAATCGCGGTAAAGGAGCCTGCGGGGACCACCCGGGAGGGCATATTGGACAGTGGCATCGGCCTGCAGGCGCATCCCCTCCCTAAGACGGTTGTGATAAACCGCCGATACCAATACCCGTTCGGAATCGATCCTGGTTTCTCCCTCAATAATGGAAGCCAGGGTCAGGATGTCTAAATCGGTTAATCCCAGGGTGACACCCCGGGCGATAGTTTCATCAGTCAACTGCTGCCGATTACGCCTCACCAGCAGCTCCAGGATTGATTCCTCATTGCTGCCGTTCGTGATCAGGTAAGTATCAGGAAACAGGTAGCCCTCCAGGGTTTTGGCCTCGATTCCAAACCTCGTAATGAATGCAGTGTCCTCCGTCAGGGCGATAAACCTGTCCGGGTTGATGGGATATTTGGCGGCGATAAATCTGGCGATCTCCCTGCGCGTCAGTCCCTCACGAATTGTAACCCATACCTGATTCAACCGCTGATCGACGAGTTGGCCGACGAGATCGCCCATATTACGGACATTCATCAGCAGGAAATTTCCCGGCCGGAGCGACCGGCCACCAAACCTCAGGCGCACGGCATTTACAAATGCGCCCCGATTGCGAATGAAACCCCGGTCGTGCAGCAGCTGGGCCACCTTATATGCCGAGGCACCCTCCGGAATGGTGAGCTGATCCCGAAAGATAACCGGAATGGACCAGCTCAGGAGCAGAAACCTGAATGCCAGAAAAGTAATTATGGCTGTTGATATCAAGGCAGCGAGCCATTTGTTCCCACTATTATTGAATTTGTCCCCCCACATGAAGGGTCGGAATTTAACCGCTAACAAGCATCAAATTCAACATAAGGGGTGACCAGTGACAGCTGCGGCACCACTTGACTGCTATAATCGCGACGGGCTAAATTTTGCCGTATGAGTAAGAGAAGCCAAAAGGACGGAGCCCCCATATTCGGTCGCTGGGAGTTCAGCCGCACTAATTATCTGATCTTCCTGGCTGGGATTCTGGACATCTTCGTGGCCTATGTAATTATGGCTACCGGCCAAACCAATAGCTTCCAATCCCTGACCCTGGCCCCTGTCATGCTGGTAATTGGCTACCTCATACTCGTCCCGCTGGCCATACTTTATAAGCCTGGCCATCGGGCCGGCTGATCAACTCCATCCGGCAGAAATTGCCGACTGGTAGTATCGGCCTACCTCTCCCCTGTATTTGTTGACCATAGCAAAATACCCTCACCCGGATTAACTTCGGCTGTCAATAACCGGGACCGTAGTTCAGATTGGTTAGAACGCCGGCCTGTCAAGCCGGAGGTCGCGAGTTCGAGTCTCGTCGGTCCCGCCAGTAATAACAAGGACTTAGGGCAACTCCTGAGTCCTTTTTCATTATTGACAGTGATGGACAGGTCTCGACGAGAGCAGTCAGCGATTGTCAGGAAAATTGCATTCTCATTGCATCGCTTTTTCAACTTTTCGACGGTTGCGCTGAGTTATGGGATTGCTGGGGTAAAAAGATAGGTGCCCGACGGAGGACACCTATCATCATTTGATTATCTGATCGAGGCCCTGGACAGGCTCTCTAAGATTCTTATCCAGGAGATCAACGTAGTACTTCTCGGTAGTCCTGATTGAGGAGTGACCGAGAAGTCTGGAGACGGTGTAGAGATCAGCGAGCCCACTTTGCAGCAGCGTGCTGCCAAATGTTTTTCGCAGGGAGTGCACATTTGCATTCTCGATACCGGCTTTCAGGAGGAACTCCTTGACCTTGTGAGTTACGTGATCAGGTTTTAGATCGAAGGGGACATGGTTCCCTTCAGCCTGGATATCGGTCAGAATCTTCAGCAGAGCATCATTGATATGGATGGTGCGTTTCTTGTTGCCCTTCCCGTTGATCGTAATCCTCCGCTCCAGGAAATCAACGTTATCCCAACCGAAACGGGGTGGCAATAACTCGGACCTACGAGCGCCAGTATACAGGTAGGCAAGCACAAGGCGGTGGAACCTCAATTCACCGGAGGTTTTAATTGTGCTCAACAGAGCAGATATCTCATCCTCCCGTAGGAAACGCACCGTTGTGTCAGTAGTTCTGGGCAAGGTGATCCCCTGGACCGGGCTTTTCTCCAACAGACCCCATTTAACCGCCTGATTGAACACGGTTTTGAGGATGCGCAACTCAATGGATACCGTCGCAGGGCTAAGCCCAGCGGAAAGCCTGGCAGCCTTATACTGTTCGATGGTTTCCGTCTGGATTTCGGCGATTGAAATATTGCCGTTGAGGTACCCGGTGAAGGCTTTTAAGGCAGTTTCTTCCCTATCAACGGTGTTGGGCGATTTGTCCCGCCTAGATTTCGCTAGGTACTTCCTGACCAGTTCAGTCCACTTGATTTGAGCCGATGAGACTACATCTATATTGAACTGGCCGAAGGCGAGATC
>CBDVAP010000117.1:0-9837 GCA_965372015.1 uncultured bacterium
CATCGATGATAAATATCTGTTTTTGCCAGTGTTCTTGAAGTCCACCAAAATCTTTTCTAACGAGGTCACTAGGTCGCCACAGGTTCACCTGATCTGGAACTGCATTATAATCGATAGTGAATCCATTTGAATCCTCCCATGGCAGATTAGCGGCCTTCCCATAGACGTGGAGGATAGGGATTTTGTTTATCTGATCACGAATTTCGCCTTCATATTCTCGACCAAATGAATTTATCGATCGATCGTATAAAAAGTGCTCCAATGAGCGATCGTAATTAAAGGTTATAAATGATACCCTATTGAAGCTGAGCGATATCTCCCCGGGTCTCCTTGATGAGCCGGTCATTTTTTCATAAAGGTATGAATACCAATCTCCCTCATCCTGAAGCAGTTGGCCCTCGAAACTACTGCCATTCTCGTATGTAAAAATCGAATAGAGGATAGCAAGTTTTCCAATTTCAAGAAGTTTTGGCCTCCGGGATAGGAATAGATCAATCGAGCCGGGTGCTCCTCGAAAAGATTCAACAAAATCACTGATTCTTGCTTCCCAGTGCTGTACCACCAGATCCATCTTTTCTCTCTTTCGTATAAAAGACAGAATCTTCATAAAGAACTTACTGGTCATGAATGTTTTTAATTCTGATCCCGTTGGGTATCCATACGGTTTGCTAGCCCCAGCCCCGAGGATAAATACGGTAGGTTTATCAATCATGGTATGTACACTTCACTGATTACGCTCTATATAAACCAAGCTTCAAGTTATCAAACTATTTAGTATTTTATCTAGGCTATTCGGATTCTACGGGTTCTCAGCGATAAACATCACCGCGCCGGCCGACCTTGACAATCAGGACCGTGCGTTCCCGGTCGTCCAGCGTATAGACTATCCGGTAGGCCCCCTGTCTCACGCGATAGCATCCCCGGCCCAGCAGGTCGTAGACCCGCAGCGAAACCAGTGCCGGCCAGGTACACCATACCTTTGTGGACAGGATTGGTAGTGTCCGGAACGTGCCCTAGCTTGATCACAGTGATCCTGCAGAGGTGCACCCTGGAAGAGGGCTGTAACGAGGAGAATGCCCCTAGCAAACAGGCGGTTAATGGTAGTTATGCCAATATCACGTATACTATTATCTCTGAACCCTGGCCGACCCACCCTTAGCGAAGGCTTCCACCTCGGGGAGCTTGGCCATGGTCGTATCACCGGGGAAGGTGGTTAAAAGAGCTCCATGGGCCCAACCGAGACGTAGAGCCTCATCGAGTTTTCTACCTGTGATCATCCCATAAATGAGACCGGTAGCAAAACCATCTCCCCCACCGATGCGATCGATGACATTCAGCTCACAAACGGGACTGATGGCTTGCTCTCCATCATTCCAAACCACGGAGCCCCATTGGTGGCGGTTGCTCGACAGCACCTCCCGCAACGTGGTTGCTACCATCTTCACATTGGGGAACTCGTTGGTAACCTGGCCAATCATCTGGAAGAACACTTTTGTGTCAAGCTTGGATTTAGATGCCACGTTGGGACCCTTTATTCCCAACCCCATCTGAAGGTCTTCCTCATTTCCAAGGAGCACATCCACGTGCTGAGTGATGCGACGAAAGATCTCCTGGGCCTTTTTCAAGCCCCCAATCGGATTCCACAGTTTTGGCCGGTAGTTCAGATCGAAGGAGGTAACGGCGCCAGACTTTTTTGCGGCCTGCAACGCCTCGATGATCAATTCCGAGGTGGTCTCGGACAGGGCAGCATAGATCCCGCCCGAGTGGAACCAGCGCACACCCGCTTCAAATATCTCAGCCCAGTCAAAATCCCCTGGCTTTAAAAGGGCGCCGGCTTCATTGGAGCGGTTGTAGAAAACGACCGGCGGACGAATACCGAATCCCAGGTCGCTATACACAGTAGCGATGTTGGGTCCCCGGACACCATCATGCTCGAACCATTTATAGAAGGGTTTTACCCCCATCTCCCGCACACGATTCTGGACCAGTTCACCGATGCCATAATCAACCATGGCCGTGGCGATACCGGTCTTAAGCCCGAAACAATCCGATAATCCGGCGGCCACATTGTACTCGCCCCCTGACACATGGATATTGAATGAACGGGCCTTACGAAACGGTATCACACCGGGATCCAGGCGGTGTACCATTGAGCCCAATGAAAGAAAATCGAGTTGGCATTCATCCTGGCGTACATTTAGATAGCTCATATGCTTTCCTTAATCATCGTGAGGTCTGGTTCTTTGGTGTTAGCGTAGCCGATAAAGCATCTCGCCGGCCTGAGGGACGTACAATACTCCCTCGTCCTCGCGATTCTCCCATTCCTCAACATTGATCGTTGCGGGATCGCGATAACCCAGATTTATCTTTCGACAGAGCCCTTTGGGGATACCGGTGGCCAGTACTACATTCACCCTGGGACGCTCAATTCCATTTTCATAGGTGCCAATGCCTTTCACATGGGTGGAATGGGCCATCACGCCGCCGGGGATATGACTGAACCGATCCATCTGCTTGGCAAAATAATCCCTGACATGATAGCCGATCTGCTCGATGATCGTCCCATGAGTCACCGATACTTCCGTAATGTGCGGGGCATAGATGATCAACTCACCGCCATCGGCAACCACCGGCTCAAGCTTGTACATGCACTTGCCGCCGGTCCACAGGTCGTCATACATCTCTGGCGCCCGGGAAAGGACTTTCTTGAACGGCCTATCCTTATAGATGATATGCAATTTATCCGACAGATCGGCGGCCGCTTCCCAGGTTTCTTCAGGCGTGCCGATAAACAGTCCGGCCAGGTCGCTACCCTTTACCACCAGGCTGATGCACAGACGCTCCATGGGCAGCAGCGCCGCGGCCTTATCCACCAACTTGCGTACCGGCGTGTACTTGGCGCCGATTATTTCGGGATTGGTAATCAGCGCCCCCAGCCAGTGGAACAGATCGATGATCTCCTGCCCGGCAATGCCTGGGAACAGATACTTATTGCCGCCCGAAAATCCCACCACCTCATGGGGGAATGTCGGTCCGACGATGAGCAGCAAGTCGTAATCGTAAACCATCTTATTGATGGTAACATCCACCCTCTGCCGCATGCGGCCGGCTGATATTTCGCCAATCTCGTCGGCGGTGATAGTTCCAGCCACTTGAAGTTGATTCGGGTCTTTCCAGTGATGATTAAAAAAGCGGGCTTTGGGATACTTGCCGGTTCGCTCAGCCGCTGTGATGCCTACTCTACGGTTAATGGCTTCATCACTCATGGGCGGATGGGTCCCCAAGGCTACCAGGAAATCAAGCAGCTCCACCCGGGGCGCCAGTAATTGATAGAGCACCCGGAACATGACGTCAATCGGCGCCGTTCGGGTATGGTCAGGGATAATGACCAGCAGCTTGCGGCCATCAACCTGCTTTTGAGACCAGGCCGCACTACAGATTTCGAAGACTTGCTCCTCCGTGAGTGTCGCGGTCTGTGAACCTGTTCCCGCTAACATGATATCAGGGGTTTCCCCGGATCAAACGCTGTAGGTGGTTGAGACCGTATCGCCGCCCCGGCCGGTCCAGTTGGTATGAAAGAATTCTCCCCGGGGTTTGTCGACGCGCTCATAGGTATGCGCGCCGAAATAGTCCCGCTGGGCCTGCAACAGACTGGCCGGCAGCACCGCACTGCGGTAGCCATCGAAATAGGCCAGGGCCGAACTGAAAGCCGGGACCGGAATCCCATGCTCGATGGCCGTAGCGACAACCTGGCGCCATTCTCGCTGGCTGCTCTGGACCGCATCCTTGAAGTAGTCGTCCAGCAGGAGATTCTGCAGTTTGGGATTCTTATCGAAGGCCTCCTTGATCTTACCAAGGAATTGAGCACGAATAATGCATCCCCCGCGCCACAGAAGGGCGATTTCGCCGTACTTCAGGTCCCACTTATACTCTTCTGCCGCCGCCCGCAGCAGCTGATAACCCTGGGCATAGGAACATATTTTGGAGGCATACAAAGCCTTCTGCAGCAGACCAAGAAAAGCCGCTTTTTCACCTTCAAACACCGCTCCCGGGCCGGATAGCATTTGGGATGCCGCCAGCCGCTCATCTTTAATGGCGCTCAGGGCCCTGGCAAATACCGCCTCGGCAATGGTCTGGGCCGGTACACCCAGATTGAGCGCCGCCAGGCTGGTCCAGCGGCCAGTGCCTTTCTGGCCGGCACGATCCATAATCACGTCCACCATCGGCTGGCCGGTCTGATCATCGTCCTTCGCCAGGATATCTCTGGTGATTTCGATCAAGTAGCTGTCCAGTTCCCCCCGGTTCCAATCGCCGAAGATGGTGGAGATCTCATGGGGCGGCATCCCAAGCAGATTTCGCATGATGGAGTAGGCCTCGCAGATCATCTGCATGTCACCATACTCGATGCCGTTATGAACCATTTTCACAAAATGCCCGGCCCCGTTATCGCCCAGCCATTGGCAACAGGGCGAACCGTCATCCACCTTGGCGGCGATGGACTGGAAGATCTCCTTAACATGCGGCCAGGCGGCCGAAGAACCACCAGGCATAATGGAGGGGCCCTTCAAAGCACCTTCCTCGCCGCCCGAGACACCGGTACCGATGTACAGTAGCCCTTTGCTCTCAACATAGGCCGTGCGGCGGATGGTATCGGGGAAATGGCTGTTGCCGCCGTCGATGATGATATCGCCACTTTCAAGGTGGGGGATCAGCAGCTCGATAAAATCATCCACCGGCTGGCCGGCTTTAACCAGCATGAAGATTTTTCTGGGCCGCTTCAAGTTTTGCACCAGCTCCTCGATACTGTAACAACCGGTAATATTTTTGCCCTGGGCGCGACCTGCCAGGAAAGCGTCGATCTTGCTGGTTGTGCGGTTAAAGACGGCCACCGAAAATCCACGGCTTTCAATATTCAGGACCAGGTTTTCCCCCATTACGGCTAAACCGATCAGGCCCATATCCGCTTTACTCATAGTTTGCTCCCGAAATAAATTAGTTAATCTGCCGGAATAAAGTTTGTTTTCTGTCTATACACCGCTGAACGCTGAAAATCCGCCATCCACCGGTACCACGATGCCAGTAACGAATTCGCTGGCTGGAGACAGCAACCAGAGAACGGTCCCCAGCAAATCTTCCGGATTGCCAAAGCGCCCCTGTGGAGTGTGAGCGATAATCGATTGCCCTCTTGGCGTCAATTCCCCACTCTTCTTATCAGTGAGCAGGAAGCGATTCTGATCCGTCAGGAAGAAGCCGGGGGCGATGGCGTTTACCCGAATCTTAGGTGAGTACTCCTGGGCCATGTGCACTGCCAACCACTGGGTGAAATTGCTGACCGCCGCCTTGGCGGCCGAGTAAGCCGGAATCCTGGTAAGGGGCCGAAAGGCGTTCATGGAAGAGATATTCAGGATCACCCCGGCGCCCTGCTCCGCCATCAGCCGGCCTATAACCTGGCAGGGCAATATGGTGCCCAATAGATTCAGTTCGCTGGTAAAGCGGATCGCATCCGCGGGAAGATCAAAGAAAGACAGCTCCGGGCCGGTGGTGGCCTGGGGATGGTTGCCGCCGGCGGCGTTGATCAGGCAATCGATCCGGCCGAAGGTCTCCAGCACTTCCTTTACCGATTGCTCAAACGGCTCCCGGTTAAGCACGTCGCTGGCTACCACGATAGTTTGGCCCGCTGCGCTTTTTAGCCGCTTCCGTACGGCAGGCTCCAAGTCTGTCTTGCGGTCCAAAATCGCGACATTAGCACCACAGCCGGCTAGTGCAACGGCGATTTCAGCGCCCAATATACCGCTGCCGCCGGTGATTACAATCGTTCGATCGGTGAAATTATAAAGCTTGGTCAACTCATCGAGATTCATCGGGACTTACTCCAATTCATTCACTCAGGCTCTTACAAGAACAGCGGCGTAATATGCCGGTCAAAGATGTTTTCCGTGACATTTTTCGCGATGATATCCTGGTATTTCCCCAGGGCATCGGTGTAACGAGCACCCATCTCCGCAGCTATCTTATAGCCGACGTGCAATAGTTGCCTGAAATGCAAGTTGTAGAGGGGATTCGTTTGATCGTGTCTCAAAGTGGCGGCAAATGTCGGTCCATCCCAACCCTTAACATCTTCAACCGGAGGTAGCATCGACCGATTGATATCGATCACGGCAGCATAGGGACCGCAGAGTTCATCGTATCGCAGTAGGGCCTGGCCATAGATATCCTTAACCAGTTCCAGCCCCCGGCCGCCTGCTTCAGCCAAACCGATGAGTTCCTCCAGCCAGGTTGTGCCGGCGGTTTTCAGATGCAAGCCGGCATCAAATTTGTTGATAGCCGCTTTAATGATCGGATAAAGGGAGAACTTGTCGCTACCGGAATGAATGCTAAGTTTCAGATCAGTGGGTAGGCCAAATTCGACAACAGCCAGATTCAGTACCGCCACATCCTGCTCGAATTCGCTCCGGAACCGGTCCAAATCACCCACATAATCGACACCCTTATTGAAGCGGCCGCTGAATTTAGGAGCGATCGTTGCAAGGGGGATGTTTTCGCTCGCTAGAGCGGCTAAGATAAGGAATAATTCTACCGGCGATTGGGCTTCCTCGGTCTCATCCAGGGAGATCTCGATGATTATTGGGCTGTCACCCTTCTGTGCCCTAATGTGCCTGTAAATCCGTCCTGCTTCCTGAGTTGCAAACAGATATTTCGTAGCCACTTGTTCCAATAATGTCCGGCTGATTTCCGCACTCGTTTCCAAGCCGGCAAGATCCAATGGGCCAATGTATTGACGGCACCTCTCAATAAAGGTATTCATTACGGTTCTATCAGTTCTACGTCCAATGAAATCAGCTACATCGATAGTGTAGAAATCGCACGTTTCGATGAAAAAATCGACGTTCGAGGCGTTAATATGGTCGGCATCCAGAAAATATGGATCAGTCCATCCCAGGGCTTGAACGGCCCTGTCGGCGGCGCGGCGCGGCATTATCGAGTTGCTGCCTATTATCTTGTGTTCTCGAAAAGACTTGTTCCACACTGGCGTTATCTGTATTCCAGCCTGTTTTGCCAGTTGGATGGCCCTTAATTGGGCCTGCGCCTGATGGGCGAAGCGGTCGCCGATGCCAAATGAATATTTAGCCAGCTGTTTCTCACCCATCTGATTGGGTCCAGTACGTTGTGGATAAGGCTGGAACTTGACCAATGGATGTTCCGCAATAATAAATGTGGCTTTTGCTGGTACGAAATCTAGGAATCACTTGAGTACCACTGATTTGGCCATCGCCACAGCTAACCGGGATCTGCCCCGGCGAATTCGCTGACCCGCACCGGCTTCCCCCGCTTCAGTGAAGCCCGGGCGGCCAGACCGATCAGGATTGAATGCAAACCGTCCCGGCCACCCACCGGCGGCGGGTGGTCATCCCGAATCGAGCTAATGAACTCTTCCATCTCCACCCGGAATGATTCCCGGTAGCGCTCTAAGAAAAAATATAGTGGCTTATCGGCCACGACTCCCTGGGCAGTGGTGAGAATGGTGCGGGTGGCTGTCAGGTTGCCGGCCGTGATGCTGCCTCGGGAGCCAAACACTTCCAACCGTTGGTCGTACCCATAGGCCGCCTGGCGGCTGTTATCGATTACCGCCAGGGCGCCACTGCTCAATTTCATGGTCGTGACAGCGGTATCGATGTCGCCGGCCTTCCCGATGGCCGGGTCGACCAGCACGGCCCCGGTTGCATAGACTTCATCCACTTCGCTGCCCGACAGATAGCGGACCATATCGAAATCATGGATGGTCATATCCAGGAATAGCCCTCCTGAGGTCCGCAGGTACTCCACTGGTGGTGGAGCCGGGTCCCGGGATGTGATCCTGATTAAGTGGATTGTCCCGATTTCCCCGTCATCAACCGCCTGCTTAACCCGTTGAAATTCGGGGTCGAAGCGCCGGTTGAATCCCACCTGCAGTTTTACCCCGGCACTGTCCACTGCCAGCAACGCCTGCCGGATATGGTCCGGGTCCAGGGCGATAGGCTTCTCACAGAAGATATGCTTATTCGCCCGGGCGGCGGCGATAATCTGCTCAGCATGGAGGCTGGAAGGCGAGAAAATGAGAGCGGCCTCGATCTCCGGGTCGGAAAACAGATCTTCGGGATCCGGAGTGGTCTTCAGCCCCCGGCTACGGGCCCAATCCTCATCGATATAGGGGTCCGCTATCAGTTTCAACCGCACGCCGGGCATTCCCAGGATATTATCCGCGTGTAGTTTACCGATTCGACCGGCCCCTACGGCTCCTAACACCATTTCTTTCATGGCAGCAACTTTACCTAATTTTTATAATCGCCGGGCGGCAGGGCCTATGGGAGCAGCCACTGCCTTGTGCTGAGCTGTAGCCCGGCAATCCTCCAGCCAGGGTTCAAATATTACTGCCCGGGTTCATCCGAACACTCAGTTATCTGTCGCAGTGGGGGTCGTATCCAGGTTTTGCTTGGTGATGAGTTCGAGCCGGACCGGAATATTATCGGGGATTGCTTCGCCGCGCAACAGATCGTGAGCAAATTCCACTGCAAATTTGCCCATTTCAGCCGGGTGTTGAGCCACGGATCCGGCCAGGGTGCCGGCTGCAATGGCCTCCCGGGCGTCGTGGATAGCATCAAAGCCTACCACCAGCAAATCGCCGCTACGCCCGGCCGCGGCCAAGGCCTCGATAGCGCCCAGGGCCATCAAATCGTTACAGGCGAACAGGGCCTGCACCGCGGGATGAGACTGCAGGATATTCTGGAAGACAGTATAGCCCTGGCCTCGTTCCCAATTGGCCGTCTGGGAAGCCACGATCTCAATACCGGGGACCTGGTCCACCACCTGATGAAAACCGCCGAGCCGGGCGTCACCGGTCTCATGCCCGGGGATACCTTCTAAGATAGCCACCTTACCCCGGCCGGCCAGCTGCTTTACAATAAACTCACCTGCTATCCGCCCCCCTTGAAAGTTATCCGACCCGATAAAGGTAGCCACCCGGCCGCCGGCCTCGGCCAGGGCGATCGAATCCACCCGGGTGTCGATGATCAGCACCGGGATCCCGGCTCGATTGGCCTTGACGATGGCCGGCACAATTTCTTTGGAGCCGGAGGGTGCGATACAGATGGCGGAAACTTTTCGCTGGATCAGGTTCTCGATGACCTGCATCTGCTTCTCCACATCGACCTCCCTATCGGCCGCCTGAACCAGCAGGCGCACCCCCAGTTTCCCGGCGGCCTCCCTGGCACCCTTCTCCATATCGATAAAAAACGGATTATTCAAGGTCTTTATCACCAGGGCGATGGTTGGGCCCTCTCCGGCCGCAGCATCTTTCCCCCGCTGGCAGCCGGTCGATAACAGCATCAGGGCAGCTGCCAAAAAAATCATCAATTGATTGTTGCGTTTCATCCGGGTGTCCCCTCTATGCGCGTTGTTTCTTCAGGGCCATGTCCATCAGGACTGCTATAATGATTACCGATCCAATCACCGTCTGTTGAATAAACGAGGAAATTCCCAACAGGTTGAGCCCGTTCCGCAGCACACCCATGATTAGCGCCCCGATCAGGGTACCGATAATTCGACCGGAGCCGCCCATCAAGCTGGTGCCGCCGATCACTGTGGCGGCGATGGCATCCAGCTCATACATGATACCGGCGATGGGCTGGGCGGAGTTCAGCCGGGCGGTGAGGATGATGGCGGCCAGGCCGCTGAGCAGCCCGGACAGGGCATAAACCGCGGCCTTATGGAATTTTACATTTACCCCCGATAAAACCGCCGCCTGCTCGTTACCCCCGATGGCGTAGACGTAGCGGCCCAGTTTCGTGCGGGTCAGGACAA
>CBDVAP010000118.1:0-9784 GCA_965372015.1 uncultured bacterium
GGCAATTACGCTTATATAGCGGACACATACTCTTCCTTAGGATTAATAATCATGGATGTTGCAGATGCTGCTAATCCAACATTTGCTGGCTCCTTCAGGACACCGGACGGACATAATGATATATATGTTTCTGGCAATTATGCCTATATTGCTGCTGATAGCGATGGAGGCCTACAGATTGTTGATATTACCAATCCAGCAAATCCTGTCTTTTCTGGATCGTACATTACACCAGGAGGTCCCGAAGGTGTATATGTTGCTGGCAGCTACGCATATATTGCTGACGGTACCTCTGGGGGGCTACAGATCATTGACATTTCCGATCCAGCCAATCCTACTCCAGCAGGATCCAATCTTGAACCTGGTAACGCCATCAGTGTATTTGTTGCAGATTCCTATGCCTATGTAGTAGATAATGACCTACAAATCATCAATGTTTCCAACCCAGCACAACCTACTTTTGCAGGCTCCTATACTACGCCCGGTCTATCAAAAAAGGTTTTTGTCTCCGGTAATTATGCCTATGTGGCGGATAGGTCATATGGACTTCAAGTTCTAAACATTTCCAATCCGGTCAGCATTACGCTCGCAGGATTTTACGACACACCAAGTTTTGCCTATGGTGTATTCCTCGTCGGGGATTATGCTTATGTGGCAAATGGAACAAGTGGTTTGTTGATTTTCGATATATCGGGCCTGCCGTGAGGGGGAAGATGATGAAAAGGAAGAAACCATCAATGCGAACCCATAAATGAGCTCGCTAAATCAAAAAAAGACGGCTAAAGCCGCCTGTCTGGGGATTATAGCGCCCTTCAGCGTGGTTTTTTCGACTCAGCGAGGTGGTTTACCGCCTCGCATCGTGGTTTGTCTTATCAGCCTCCTCCTCTCAAGCTGCGCCGTCGTCACCACCACCAAGCAGCGGCCCACCAGGGCAACCCGCAACGACGCCGTTGTCGATTCCGTGATTGCCCAGAACTTCCAGGCTGTGCAGCTACCGGATGCCCACAAGCCGGAACTGAATATCGCCCTTGAGCAGCAGCTGGGCAGAACCAGGCAGTATCAGCGCCGCCACATTGAGAAACGTCGCCTTAAGCCAGCCGTCCGCGTGACTCTGTGGGCAACCGGTGCTGCCATTGCCGGTGGCGGGTACTACCTATATGATCAGACCGGCAGGTCAAGGCTGGGAGAATTGGCAATGGGGGCCGGTGGACTTATACCGTTAGGTGGTGGAATCATAACCGCTAGTTTGCCGCCTGTCGGCGAACAGTGGAAGGATGAAAGCTGGGTGCTGCCGATGGAAACCCGACCTGCCCCAAGAGTGCCTCTGCGCGTTGCCACCGGCGATTCAACTTGGACAAAGGCTACAAACTCCCAGGGCATGATAACGGTGGACATATCAAAGTTCGCCGATGAAGTGGCATTAGGAAAACCGCTCAGGGTAACAGTCGCCTTAGTCGAGGACTTAAAGCAAAAGGCAAGTTTTGTCGTGCCCGCAGATGTGGTAAACCACCACCGAACACCGCCTGAAATTCAGTTTACCAGCCCATCGTCGAGCGGTGCTGAAGGTGTATCTCCAGTCTCCATTCCAGTGGTACTGTCCTCCGTATCAGGTCTTATCGCCGCCGTTGATTATTCCGTAACCGGAGGCACGTCGGAGGGGGAGGGGATGGACTATTTTTTAAAAGCAGGTAGACTTACCATCCCGGCAGGTGATACATCCGCCACAATCGATATTCTAATCACCGACGATGACGCTGTTGAGGGTGATGAGTCCATCCTGGTTTCCCTCTCCAGACCAATGAATGCTACTCTAGGTGGCAATACAATGCATACTCACATCATTATAGACAATGACGAAACGCGTCCAGTAACGGTTATCAGTGCAGGAAATATTGCCACAATCGCCATCCTGGACTTCCAGGGCATTGGCGTCTCAGCCCAGGAGGCCATGGTGCTGACTAATCGACTGGCGACAAAAATGGTTGCCCTGGGCGCCTACCAGGTGATCGAACGCGGGCAGATGGAGCAGATTCTTCAGGAGCAGGATTTCCAACTCACAGGTTGTACTACCAGCGAATGCGCGGTTGAGATTGGACAGTTGATCGGTGCCCAGCAGATGCTGGCGGGTTCGTTCGGGAAGCTTGGGACGGTCTATACGATTGACATGAAAATCATTGATGTTGAAACAGGCCGAATCCTGCATACTACCTCCTACGATATTGAAGGATCGATCAATCTCCTTCTCACCGAGGGGTTGGAAGAGGCGGTAAGACGGATTACCAATACGGATTAAGTAGTCCGCAGCTCGATACTGGATACTCGATGTTGGATATTGGATGGGACCCCGCCAATCCCGCTATCGGCGGGGCTCGGTACAAAAAACTAGAAACTAGAAACCCGTAACTAGAAATCCTCCCTTTCCCCGGCCGTTTCTTCAAACACATGCCGGATAACCTGCTCTCCCGCAGCTGTTAAGTCCAGCTGGCGGCGGCCCAGGACCCGGCGGGCTACCTGCAGGCACTTTTCCAGGCGGTATTCCTGCAAACCGCCGGCGCCGCCCCAGCTGAAACTGGGTATATACTTGGGTGGGAAGTCGGCTCCGAAGATGTTGCAGCCCACGCCCAGGACGGTGCCGGTGTTCAGTATGGTGTTGATGCCGGTCTTGGTATGGTCGCCGATAGTGGCCCCCACGAACATGGAGCCGGTGTCCACCAGTTCACCGTCCACCAGTACTTTCACATTGCCGTAGTCGTTCTTTAAGTCGCTGTTGCTGGTGCAGGCCCCCAGGTTGACCCACTGGCCCAGGTAGGCGTGGCCCACAAAGCCGTCGTGCTGCTTGTTGGAATAGCTGTGGAAAATGCTCTCCTCCACCTCGCCGCCCACCTTGCATACCTCGCCGATGGTGGTGCCTTCGTAAATCTTGGCCCCCATTTTGATGGCGGACTTATGTCCCACGTAAACCGGCCCCTCGATGAGCGCCCCGGCCATGATGGTGGCATCCCGGTCGATGAAGATCGGTCCCCCGGAGGCATCCAGCACGGCGCCGGGCATGACCCTGGAGCCGGGCGCCAGGCACAGGTTGCCCTTTTCCACCAGGTAGGCGCCGTCCATCACCAGGCCTTCAATGGTTCCTGCGGTAGCCACCAAGGGGAAGTCGGCGATGATCTGGTCGGCATTGTGATGCACCAGGTCCCAGGGCCACTCTATGATAGTGGCCTCGACCTCCTCGGTTTCCACCGCCGATGGTTGTTCCGGTGACGACGATCTGGCCGGGTCCAAAGCAGCCAACCGGTCGCCGGACATACGGGCGGCCACCAGCTCGTCACCGCAGCGGTAGTAGCGGTCGGGGCCTTCCAGCGGTATCCGGCGGGCCAGGTCGGCGTTCCAGAGCACCCGGCCGTTCACCGCCAGCACGCTCCCGGTGGGCAATTGGTTCACTTTAGCGTCGGGGCTCCCCTCGGCCAGGTATTCCGCCAGGTAGGGGCGGCATTCCAGGGCGTATTCCGGCGGGTCGTAGGCTCGCAGAATCTTCTCCCGCAGGGTCAAAATGCCGCAGCGCAGGTCGTAAGCCGGGCGCAGCCAGGTGAGGGGCAGCAGGCGGCGGCTATCACCGCCTTCAGTTATCCATAGGGTCACGGTTTTCTCCATCAGTTTTCATTACTCAGGTTCATTTACCAATATTGCCGGTCAGTGTTACCGGTCAAGCGCGGTCTGCCAGCGGTCCTTCAATTTAATGTCCGGATTGCGGCGCTGGTCAGGGAGGGCCTGGTAGACCGCTGAATGAATCCTCTGGCGCCAGTCGTAATATTTGGGGCGCTTCCACGACCGGTGGGGATGGACCGCGTTGGTCAGCAGGATCACAAATACCCGGTTCTCAGGATCCATCCAGAGAGAGGTGCCGGTGAAGCCGGTGTGCCCGAAGCTGGACGATGAAGCATAAACCCCGGAGGACGCTTCACCGGCGGGGCTATCCCAGCCCAGGCAACGGGAACTGCCGGGGATCACCTCGGCCCGCCGGGTAAACCGGGCCACGGTCTGGGGGCCGAAGATCAGGGAGTCGCGGTAGATACCGCCGTTAAGCATCATCTGGGCCAAAATCGCCAGGTCGGCGGCGGTGGAGAACAGCCCGGCATGACCGGCCACACCCCCCAGGCTCCAGGAATTCTCGTCGTGGACGTAGCCGTGAACCAACACACTGCTGTCCAACTGGCTGTATTCGGTGGGCACTATGCGGGACAGGCGTTCGCGGGGGGGATTGAAGTAGGTGGAGTTCATTCCCAGCGGCTTAAATATCACGCTATCCAGGTAGACGTCCAGCGATAGACCGGAGAGCCGTTCGACAATCTTGCCCAGAGTGATAAAGCCGATATCGGAGTAGATGGTTTCAGCACCCGGCACGGTGTCCAGGACGGTGGCATAGACACTATCCAACCGGTTGGCGACAGTGCCGTCCATCAGGAAAAACTGCCTGAAAGGAGGCAATCCCGAACTGTGGGTCAACAGGTGACGGATGGTCACCCGGGCTTTGAGCCGCGACTGGGCGCGAGTCGGGCCGCGAAACTGCGGCAAGTAGTGGACCACTTTCTCATCCAGCTCCAGCCGGCCCTCGTCAACCAGTTTCATGATGGCGGAGGTGGTGCCCACCGTCTTGGTGAGCGAGGCCAGATCGAAGATATCGCCCCGGCGGGTGGGCTCGGCCCGGTCGTAAGTGTGGTACCCGAAAGCCTCGTGAATGAATACTTTGCCGTCCCTGGCCGCCAGCAGCACCCCACCCGGCCAGGCTGAGTCGGCGACGGCCTCCCGCACCAGGCGCTTGACCGGCTCGATGACGGCGGCCACTTCGAAGGGCATTACCCGGCGCAGGGTCACATCATTGGGGGGAGGTACGGTGGTCCCGTCGACAATCAGTGTGTCGGGCGGTGGTTCTACCAATACCAGTGAATCGAGGGGCAAATCCAGCCCGGCTCCCCGCTCAGCGACACCGGGCACCGACACCGGCAGCCGGCCGCCCACGGGCCGATAACCCAGCAAGGCATCAGCCAGGGCACCCTGCATCAGGCCGGAAGTATTAAAAGCGCAGATATAAGCGGGCGCTTCCGGGAAGGCCTGGATCAGGTAGGGGGTGCCCAGGCTGGCGATCACCAGGCGGCCGGTCTTGGCGAATAAGCCCCGGACGAAGGCCAACTGCTTGTCGGGCAGGAAAATGCGATCCTTGCTCACCGCAATACTCACGAAAGCGTTTACCAGTATGCGGGCGCCGGCGTCAATGGAATCGGTCACCAAGGCATAGACGTCCTCGTCGTCCGATTCATCCAACTGATAAGTTTTCACCGGGAGGCCGGTTTGCATAATGCGGCGGGTGACTAAACTGGTGCTGTGATTGAAAGGATAATCGTAAAGGTCGATGACCACCAGGGTATCGGTTTCGCTGGTCTCCCGGAGCGGCACCTGCTGTTCGTTCCTTAATAGCGTGATCCCCTGGGCGGCCAGTTCACGGGCGGTCTCCCGGTATTCGGAGCGGCCCAGGTTGCGGCGAGTGTCCTCGACACTGATATATCGCTGGCGGGAGAGGCCCAGCCGGGCTTTCAGGCGCAACACCCGCAGAGCGGCCTCGTTGATGCGATCACGAGTGATAAGGCCGTCAATCACAGCCTGCTCAACGACATCGATAGCATCGCGCGGGGGACCGTCTAAGATAATCAGGTCGGCGCCGGCATTGATGGTGGCGATCAGGGCATAAGAGCGGGAGTAGTTCTGACTTATCCCGCCCATGGCCATGGCATCGGTGATTATTACGCCGTCAAAGCCCAATCGACCCCGGAGGATACCTTGCAACCAGAAGCTCGAGAGTGTGGCCGGAGTACCGGCGTGGGGCTGATAATCCGGGGCCTGAAGGTGGGCAACCATCACCATGTCCACCCCGGCGTCGATGGCGGCGGCAAAGGGCGCCAGTTCCACGGCCCACAGGCGGGCTGAATCACTGGGGATAGCAGCCAGGAAGGAGTGTGAGTCGGTTTCGGTATCGCCGTGGCCGGGGAAATGCTTGGCACAAGTGGCCATATTGTGATCGCGCAGACCGCGCATGAAAGCAGCGGCGAACTCATTTACCCGGGCCGGGTCTTCACCGAAAGAACGGACGTTGATGATAGGGTTGGCGGGATTGATATTGACGTCCACCACCGGGCCCAGGTTGGCCTGGATACCCACCGCCCGGCCCTCCAGGGCGGTGATGCGCCCGGCCGAATAGGCGTTCCGGGGATCGCCGCTGGCAGCCAGGGCCATGAAAGGGGGCAGTTGGGTACCGCCGGGGAAGCGCTGGCCGAGACCTTTCTCGAGGTCGGCGTCGAACATAATGGGTACTTTAGACAGTTTCTGCAGCTGATTCATCATGGTCAGGGAAGAACCGGCCTCACCGTACCAGATATGAATCCCACCGATACCATCGGTGCTCAGTAGTTGCTCCAATCTTTGCCAGCGCCGGGAATCGGAGTTGATGAAGCGCATGCTCATGCTGGTGATCATCATTTGGGCGATCCGTTGCCGCAGGGTCAGCCGGCGGAGGGTCCGCCGCGCCCAGGTCTGTTCATTACCAGAGGGGAGCAGGCTGCAGCCGGTAAGCAGCAGCGCTACAATTAACCCGGTAACGAACTTGGCGCCGGTGTGTTTCAAAGTCATCCTCACAATTTTCCAGCAGACAAAAAAGTGCGGTGGTGAAGCAGACCACCGCAAATATTAAGTGCAAAATTAACCTATCGCTATAATAGGGTTACAGACAATTTCGGCGGTCGTTGGCCCGGGAAAACCCTCTCCTCTCGCTCTGCGAGGCCTCTCCCTTATAAAGGGAGAGGGAATCCACCGTTGTGTGGATGGGATAGGTTCGGCTGAACATCCAGCGCCCGCATAAAAGTGCCTATACTAACGTTATAACGTCTTGACATCATAACGTCATAACGTTATATTCCCGGTATGAGTACTGAAACCAAACGCACGACTATCTACGTGGATGCCCGGCTGCACAAGGCATTGCGGCTCAAGGCTGCCGAAACGGACCGCTCTGTCTCGGACCTGGTAAATGACGCCATCCAGTTGAGCCTGGCCGAGGAGCTGGAAGACCTGACCGCTTTTGAAGAGCGCGCCGACGAGCCCAACTTACGTTTTAAGGACGTTTTGAAGGAGCTCCAACGCGATGGCCGGATATGAGCTGCTCATCAAGCCGTCCGCCGTCAAGGAAATCAAACATATAAGCGGTAAAGAAAATCGCCGCCGGGTTGTGGGGCGCATTCAAGCCCTGGCGAACGACCCGCGGCCCAAAGGCTGCCGGAAACTCGTCGGCCGGGAACGCTATCGGGTCAGGCAGGGGGCCTACCGGATAGTATATGCTGTGGCCGACCGGGAACGCACGGTCCTGATTGTTAAAGTCGGCCGGCGCGGGGAACCTCTCCCCTTCGCTATGCGAAGCCCCTCTCCGCATGCGGAGAGGGGACGGCCGTAGGACGGGGGTGAGGTTTATCGCTGAATAACGAGGCCTATGAACTGATCATCTGCCCCGAGGCAGCGATCTCCGAGGCGGTGAAGAACTGGGAGTGGGTGCAGGTGATGTACTTTACCTTTTCGGTGTCGAGGGATGCTTTCAGCTTCTTGGCGGGCAGGCTAGGCGGGGGTCAAGGAAAGCCGAGTCTAAATTAGGGCGGGCTATTCGGGAATAAAACGTGAATGTCAGGGGGAGTATTGGCTTACGGCGCAGCCACGATAGACATTCAGGAATCGGCGGATATAACCCTGGATGCTGAATCGAGACCGTCTAAGGAATACCATGTTGCTTAATCAATTTCTGAAGGCCTTTCCGCCCGAGTCCCGTTTGCTTCGGCCCTAAAATATCGCTCAATGTACCCATAGGCAGACTATCATTTCTAAGAGACACTACGGTAACTCGCTTCCGATCGCTAAAGTGTTTATACAATGGCGTCCCGTGTCTTGCCTTCTTTTTTCGACGCTTTGAAATTTGCCAGCCATCTAGTGTTAATAGCTTAGTTAGTTGGGGGCCAGTAATGGCCGGCAATGATTTGGACATTAGGCGGGAACGCAGTAAATCTCATGAACCTCAGGATGGATGAACGAGCCCAAAGGGATATCTTTTACATCGACATCAGTTATAGCGGGGCTTGGGCTGGAGTCATAGATTTTTACTTTGTTCTCCTTCAGAAAGTTGAAACACTCCCCAAGGTCTTCAAGGGTATTTAGCTGCAACCCAATGGCTTCCTCCATAGCTTCAACGGCCTCACCCAGGTCAGAGCCGAAAGTAGATGTACCTAGCTCAAGGCACCTTGCGGTCCACCTGCCGTCATCCTCTTCATTGAAGACAATAGTAACTTGGATATAGGCTTTCTGTCCCCTCTTCATATTACCCTTTCATAACAAAGTCCGTTAAACCTGCAGCAACTACCGGAATATAATAAAAAATATTTATTACTTGTGCATTAATCGTAATACTGCCCTATTTCCCTCAATTAAACCATTGCAATAAACGTACCGAAATACCTCCTAGTTCCTTTCTCGGTCATGCGAGGCGCAGGTTTAACTAGGGGTTGGTATGGGTGGGTGGTTTCTTGGCCGCCAGTGGCGAGGAAAAGACCGCCTCCGGGTTGTGGCAGTGTGTGGCGGTCTCCTTACTGGTTGGATATTGGAATGCCGATGTGGCGGTGTAGTATAATGAATCCGGGGGCGGGATGGAAGAGGAATTATGGATCAGAAACGTACTTATAGGTCATCCAGGCTCATGTCCTGCATATCGGTGGACCGGCGGCAGAATGCGATTGCTTTTAATTTTCGTTCCATCTTCTCATTGGAATTATTCGAGTGTGTCATCTTTTTGAATTGTCTCTGCGAGGCTCAAAATCTTCCCTATGTCCCACAATTCGATATTTTTATCTCGACAAAACGTCCTTGTACCGGATGTAAAACCCCCTGTTGAAATCAAAATACCCCGCTCAACGTTAAAATGGTGCATAGTCCCAAACAAATCTCTAGCGACACTCGGTGATACCGCCGACTGTGTTGCTTTGCATTGTACGATGGTAGCCTCATCGAGGATTAGGTCAACTCCCATGTCACCAGAGCCTTTTGTCCTTTTAACTGCATGACCAATGCTACGCAAAAGACTTGCCATTTCCCTCTCAAATAGGTGCCCATTCATATTCTGCCAGTATTTTTCTTTCTTACGCTGGGCTCGCTTTAACTCTGCCTTAATACTCTCTACTTCTGCCTCTATTTTTATCTTTAGATGCTTTGCTATATCGTCCAAATATCTCAAAAGAGCATTTCGATAGTACCCATAATCGATCATATTACTCGTTATAATATTGGATCTTTGCAACTGATTGGATATTGAAAATTTACCTATTGGGATCCATATTATGGCGAGTGCGATCCCCGCAAGAACCATCATTCCCCCACCTAATAAAACACCTACGGATAATAGACCTAGTATCTCAGAAATTGAAGTAGGAGGCCAATTTCCATCGGAAAATGAATAGGCTATCGTCGCAATACAAATCAGATACAATAGCCCAAATAGCCACCCAGGCGGGTCTGGGCTTGATTGAGTAATCTTTATGTACTCTAGGTAGTGTGCTTCAACAGTGCGTATATCATCTGAAGAGAATGAATACGCTCCAACCTCTGGACATTTAATACCTAATGAATTCCCCCCGTGATCAATTAATAGACCCTGTATATCCTTGAGAATGTCGCTTGCCAGTTTATCCCCACCCTTATAATTGTAGGA
>CBDVAP010000119.1:0-9325 GCA_965372015.1 uncultured bacterium
GGCCTGCCGGAGACTTTCGCCCTGCACCAGAACTACCCCAACCCCTTCAACCCCACCACCACCATCCGGTTCGACCTGCCGCTGGCGACGGATATCCACATCGTAGTGTACGATCTGCTGGGCCGGGAGGTGGTTCGCCTGGTGGACCAGCGTCTTGAGCCGGGCTTTCACGAACTGCTCTGGAATGGCAGGGACCGCACCGGCCGCGAACTGCCCACCGGCATGTACATCGTCCTGCTGGCGACGCCACAATACACCCAGTCCATCAAGATACTTTTACTGAAATAGACTGGATGGGACCCCGCCCTGGCCGGGCAGGGGTATGTGTTTGAGTGAGCACCCACCCCTAATCCCCTCCCTCAGCGAGGGAGGGGCCTCGGCGTAGCCGTAGGCAGCGCCTACGGCGAGTCGACATCACGGAGTGAATGGGGTGGGTAGCAGCGGGCCAGGTACCCTCCTCTCCGCCCAGGGCCAAAGGCGGTGGCGGGGGACCCATCTAGCCTTGGCACTATAGTTGCACTCTATCTCCTTAGGAGAAGGAGATGGAAGAATGAACCCAGTCGTAGGCGTTGCTTTCGTTCTTGCCCTGATGGGCAGCGTGGCGCACCAGCACAGCGTAGAGCGGTCCCATGCCGTCATTCATTACCGGAACGGGAATACCGCACAGGTAAGGGTTATCAACTTCGGCGATAGTTTTTGCCCCCCAAATTGCGGAGTACGGCACCGGCACCGGGTCCATGATATTCGCTGGTCATGTTCCCTGGCTGTTGATTGCGATCATTTCACGGTATTTCATGTTATCCATCGAGGTGATGAAAATCGAATCGCCGCTCTTGAGCAGGAACTCCGGGAATCTGATTTGACCGCCGGCAGCAGTATTAATGTCATCGCCTCCGGGCGGTGAGCACGATTAGGCGGCCTGCGCCACAATAATTCGCTTCTCTCCAACGCCCACCTGCTGATGCCATTTGCACCTATTTCCAAACAGTGATGTCGCAGTGCGGGGCCATTTCCTTGCCCCTTGCCTCCCTAGACGGTAAACTTGTTTACTATCCTCCGACGACTGGAGCGGGAAAGAGCCGTTATGCTGGACTACGACATGAGTAAGCGAACCAAATCGGGTGCCTTGCCATCGGCTGGAAAGTGGCGTAGAGGCATTTTATGCGTGTTGCTTTTCACTGGCTGTGCTTATTTCAATACCTTCTACAATGCCCGGAATTACTTCCATTCTGGTCTGGAATTGATGGAGACAGTCGGCCGGCCCGACGATGATAAGATCCCCCGGCAAGCCGCCGACGCCTTCGCCCAGGCTATCGCAAAGTCGCTAAAGGTTATCGAGGAGTATCCTGAAAGCAAATTTATCGACGATGCCCTGTTCATTCTGGGGCGCAGCCATTACTATCGGCAGGAGTATGGCCTGGCCGAGCGCTACTTTACGCAACTGCTTAATGAATTCGTTTGGCTGGATTATACCGACCAGGTGCGGCTGTGGCTGGCCAAGGTGCACGCCGAGATGGGGCTATACGAGATCATGGAGACCGATCTGGCCCCAATTCTGGAAGCGGACAACCCGCCGCGAGATTTGCTCACCGAAATATATATTCTACGCGGTGACCTGGCTGTCCGAAACCAGGAAACCCAGTTGGCGATCCGGGCTTATGAAGCAGGGGCCCTGGGAGCCGCCACCGACGCCCAGCGGGCCACGATTTACTACAAGCTGTATAATTTGGCCATGGCGGAGGAGGATCTACCCTCTGCCCTGCAGTACCTTGAAGAATTCACAGGAACCACTCCCAACGAGACCGAACGGGTGGAGGCCCAATTGGGCCGCCTGCGGTTGATGCAGCAGATGGGGGCGGTAGAGGCGGCCTACAAGGAAATCCGTAAGATGGAAACTCTGGCGGAGTACTCCAGCATTATCCCCGGCCTGCGGCTGGAGATTGGCAAGATTGAATATGAACGGGGGAACGTGGAAATTGCCCTGGAACGGTTCAGTGAGATTATCGCGGAATATGGTACACTTCCCGAGGCGAGCGAGGCCGCGTTCCGGGCCGGAGAAATCCAACTGGTGGAGAATCAGGACACCAAGGAATCCCGGGACCTGATGCGCAAAGTGCGCGCCAATACCTTCTATTACCAGGCAGCCCGGGCCAAATTAAACCTGATCGATATGATCGAGAAATTGCAGCAGACAATTACTAGGCTGGAAGAACAGTTGGCGGACGCGTCACGAGACCCCCGGAAGGACGGAGAAACCGATTCCACCACGGCTCAGGTTGATACGCTGGCCATTCATCAGGAATTGGCCTATGCCAAGTACCGCCTGGGGGAGACCCGTTTGTTGGATATGCGTGACAGCGATGCCGGCCTGGCGCTCATGGCTGAAATCGTGACGCGCCATCCAACCAGCGACGTGGCCGCCCAGGCGGCGTATGTCCTATACTACCATACCTGGGAAAACCAGGACCAGGCGGAGTTCTGGCGAGCTGTGCTGCTGGAACAATTTCCCAACTCGGCTTATAGCTTGCTGTTAACCGATCCGGCAGCGAAATCCGGCGCTAAGGAGCTGGACTACCTGATGTCGGCCGCCGCCCGGGCTGTTATCTATGATCCGCGTCATGCTCTGGAGATATTCCAGACTATCAGGCGACAGTTTGGTACCGAACAATCCAGCTTTGCCATCGCCTACCTTTACGATGAATACCTGGCGGAACTGGACAGTGCAATCGTGGCCTATGAAGAAAATCTGCTGGCGTATCCGCATGGAAAATACAGCCGAAACGCTGACGGGCGGCTCAAGGAATTGCGCGCCATCAAGCTGGTACCCGAGTCCGAGAGTGAAGGGGTGGATACTGAGCCCCCCATCGGTGTCGATGATTCCCCTGTCGAGCAGCCGCCTGATGTTGGACAGCCCCAGGCCGACACTACAGCTGCCACTCCGAAAAAGCCGGATCGGCCCCAGTAGCCATGGTGCTGGAGGAAAGTGAGGTTCGCTCGAACAAAACCTTGGCGAGTGGATTGTACGAGATGAAATTGGAGGGTCCCGGCATCTGTGCTCAGGCCCAGCCCGGACAATTTGTGAATATTCTGGTGAATGCGACGGTCACACCGTTGCTGCGCAGGCCCATGAGCATCGCGCATGTGAATGGAACCACCTTCGGGCTGATATACAAGGTGCTGGGCCGGGGCACCCGGGAATTGTCCACCTGGAAGCCGGGACATAAGGCCGACATCCTCGGGCCGTTGGGGAACGGCTGGCAGGCGACCGCTGAGCGGCTACCGGTGTTGTTGGGGGGCGGGGTAGGGATCGCGCCCATCAACTTCCTGCATCAACAACTGTCCCAAGCCGGGTCGCCTCACCAGTTGATCATGGGCGCCCGGAACCGGGGCGAGCATTTCCTTCAGCATGATCCCGCCGCGGGCATCACCCTGACTACCGATGACGGCAGTGCCGGTATCAAGGGCACGGTGATTGACGGGGTGGAGGCCACATTGAGCCGCCAGGACAATCAGGCGGTCACTCTGCTTGGTTGCGGCCCACCGGGGATGCTGCGGGCACTGCAAGCCTTTGCCCTTGAGCGCGGGTTACCCTGTCAACTGGCGGTGGAAGAGATGATGGGCTGCGGCTTCGGCATTTGCATGGGGTGCAGTGTCGAATGCCGCCACGACGACACCACTGGGACCACTGGCGATGGGCGCCGGTTTCGGCTGGCTTGCCTGGATGGCCCGGTATTTTCCGCCCGCGAATTGGTGCTGGCCGATGGCTGACCTGGCGGTAGCATTGGGCCGGGGGCTAACCCTCAAGAACCCGGTCATGGTGGCCAGTGGTACTTTCGGTTATGGTGACGAGACCGCTGAGTTGGTGGACTCCAGCGAGTTGGGCGGGCTGGTGACCAAGTCGATTTCACTGGCGCCCCGGGACGGCCACCCGCCCCCGCGCATTGCCGAAACACCGGCTGGGATGCTTAACGCCATCGGCTGGGCCAATATGGGCGTTGAGGCCTTCTGCCGGGAAAAGTTGCCCTACCTGAGTGGCCTTCAGACGGCGGTGTTTGTCTCGGTGGCCGGCTCCAGCCATTCCGAATATGCCGCGGTGGTCGAAGCCCTGGAACGGTCGGCGCCCGAAATAGCAGGCTATGAGATCAATATCTCCTGTCCGCATGTAGAGAAGGGGGGTATGGAGTTCGGAGTAAGTCCCGAGCAGACCGAAAAACTTACCCGCCGTTTGCGGGCCGTCACCCAGCGCTACTTAATCGTTAAATTAAGCCCCAACGTGACCGATATCGGTGTAATAGCCCAAGCCGCCGAGCGCGGTGGGGCCGACGCTGTTAGCGCGATAAATACAGTTGTGGGGATGGATTTGGATCCAACAACGGGAATATTCAAGGTTCAAAACGGACTTTGTGGACTATCAGGCCCGGCCATCAGGCCTATCGCCCTGGCCAATGTCTATAAAGTCGCCCGGGCCGTGAGCATCCCGGTGATCGGTATCGGCGGCATAATGTCGGTGGAGGATGTAATCCGCTTCATCCGGGTGGGAGCCCAGGCTGTGCAGATCGGCACCGCCAATTACCGCGATCCCCGAATAGGGGTCCGGATCGCCAGGGAACTGCCCGGCTATCTGGCTGCCATAAACGCCGCCGGGCTTAAGGAAATCCGAGGCAGCGCCCATTGACTACCCGGCATTTATTCCGCTACGCCGTCATCTGCCTGGGCGTAATACTGTTAACCTCGGCCTGTGCTTCTGCGCCGCGCTACACATCCAACGGCCGTCCGCCGGCCCGTAAAAAGGCCCCTCGTCGCCCACCGCAGGCCCGTAAAAAAGCCCCTAAACCCTCCCGCTTCCGCGAAGGGCAGGTGATCATAGGTATCTCCTCATTCTATGGCCCCGATTTTCACGGCAAACTGACGGCTAACGGTGAGGTCTACGATATGTACGGCCGCACCGCCGCCCATAAAACCATGCCGCTGAACACCATTATCCGGGTGACAAACCTGGCCAACGGCGCAGCTACCATCGTACGGGTGAACGATCGCGGTCCCTATGTGGCCGGCCGAATACTGGATCTTTCCTACGGCGCGGCCAAGAAGCTGGGCTTCGTGGCCCAGGGCACCACCAGGGTTAAAATCGAGATCATCGAGTTGGGCGATGGTCAATATATCAAGCATCTGCCCGATAAATGACCGGCCGGGCGCATCCGGGGATTGACTTTGGCGTCCCGGCGGCAGGGTATTAAATTGCCGCCCGTGACTGACGCCCCCCCTCATAAGGACACCATCAAAAGCCGCCTGCTGGTAGACCTGCTGGGCATACCGGCCCTGCTGACCATTATCTGGCTGGGCGGCGTGTACTATGCCATTTTTGTCACCGCCTTGGTGCTGTTGGGCCTGCGGGAATACTTTCGGCTGATCGCCAAAGGGGGGCTAACCGCCCGGCAGCTGCCATGCTTTTTAGCGGCGGCACTGCTGCTGGCGGCCGCTGCCCAATATGTGGGGCTGCTGCCCGGGGGCGGGGGATGGGCCCTGCTGGGTAAGCAGTTCCTGACGATAGTGCTGCTATTGCTGGTGGCATTGCAGATCTGGGAAGTCTTGCAACCGGCCCAATCCCCCTGGCAGAATCTGTCGGTCAACCTGGTGGGGGTGCTGTGGGTGGCGGGCTTCGGCGCCAGCTTCATCCTGGTTCGCAGCGCCGACTATTCTACTCTGGGCGTACAGGTGGACCTTTCCTACCGGCTCACTCTGGCCCTCTACCTGTCGGTCTGGGCTTGCGATTCCCTGGCCTACCTTTTCGGCCGGGCCTATGGCCGGCGCAAACTTTTCCCCGCCGCCAGCCCCAACAAGACCGTGGTCGGTTCGGCAGCGGGCTTGATAGGGGCCGTCGTCCTGATGCTGGGCCTGGGTTATGGCGGCTGGCTGCCGGGAGCGGCCTTCTCACTTGTCGACCTGCTGGCCTTCAGCCTGATCACCGGTGGCATAGGCCAACTGGGCGACTTTGCGGAATCGCGCCTGAAGCGCGACTACAAGGTCAAGGATAG
This sequence comes from uncultured bacterium, assembly GCA_965372015.1. Lineage (GTDB taxonomy): Bacteria > Fidelibacterota > Marinisomatia > SCGC-AAA003-L08 > TS1B11 > JACZSB01. The sequence continues at coordinate 6,036 of CBDVAP010000119.1, forward strand.
CGGCCGTCTGCTGCCGGGGCATGGGGGGGCACTGGACCGCTTCGATTCCCTCCTATTCGTCATGCCGGTGAGCTGGCTATACCTAACCTGGGCGGTTTTCTAGCCCCAGGCTTGTAGCACTGGAAAGTTGCCAAGAATCAATCGTTTCCTCTGTAAATTTCTACGCTTTTTTTAGGCCGTTTGTGTCGTCAAAGACATGGGAGGAGCCTGCTGCCATACCCTTAACAAAGGAGACCAAGGCATGAAACGATTATTGTTGTGGATTCTGTTGGCCGGATCGGTGATGGGCCAAGATACCGTGTTGATGAAGAACGGCATCCAGCACGAGGCCCGGCTTATTGAAATCCGGGAGAATAGTGCCGTTGTTGAGGTTAAGGGCGTGGGCTTGGGGGCGGAATTTATCGTGCAGGAGGTTCCACTAAGACTGATTGATAGAATTATCCTTGAAGATGGCACAGTAGTTTGGACTGCTAATGTGCTTGATAGCGAATCCGAAGGGGTGACCGCTCCGAAAGATTCAAGTCGACTCGCTGCAATTAAGTATTATTCGCGCCCGCAGGGGAACCAGGATGTACTCAAATCAATCGACACCGAAAGCAAAAGCGCGGCATTCACAGTACACAACCTCGGAATTTTGATGATTGCTGGCTCTGGAGTATTGGGCTATATCAACAACAACAAAGAGTGTGACCCCTGCAACGACATTGACGACGTAGAAGATTTTGCGGATGATTTAAAAAGCAGGGCCAACCTGCAATATGGGTCGCTCTTTTTAGGGGCCATTCTGATGCTGGTTGGTGAAGATATGAATCTGGTAGTTCCGGCCACCGAATAAAGGTTGATAGGCATTTACCCCGGTATCTCAATGGGTAGAGCACTTGAAACGAATTAAGGAACAAAGGATAACAGCATGACCCGAGCCTATCAAAATTATATTGACGGAGAGTGGTGCGACTCACAGAGCGGCCGGCGGTTCGATAATGCCAACCCGGCCGATCACAGTGATATTGTGGGCACGTTCCCTAAAAGTACCTCCCAGGACGTGGACCGGGCGGTGCAGGCGGCCCAGGAGGCCTTCTACGAATGGAGTCTGACCCCGGCCCCGGTGCGCGGGGAGATCATGAAAAAAGCGGGCGACCTGATGGTGGAGCGCAAGGAGGAGATCGCTCAGGTCATGACCCGCGAGATGGGTAAGGTGATCGCCGAGACCCGGGGCGACACCCAGGAAGGGATCGATACCGCCTACTACGCCTTTGGTGAGTCGCGGCGCATGTTCGGCCGGACAGTGCCCTCTGAACTACCCAACAAATTTAATATGACCACCCGTATTCCCCTGGGGGTGGTGGGGGTGATCACCCCCTGGAACTTCCCCCTGGCGATCCCCACTTGGAAGCTGTTCCCGGCGCTCACCTGCGGCAATACCGTGGTGTTCAAGTCGGCCACCGACACCCCGGCCACCGCCACCACCTTTGTGGAAATCCTGCTCGAAGCTGGGGTGCCGCCGGGGGCCGTTAATCTGGTGCATGGCGGCGGCGGCGAAGTGGGAGAGGCCTTGGTGGACCATCCAGACATTGCCGCCATCAGTTTCACCGGCAGCACAGCGGTGGGCCAACGAATCAATTCCAAGGCCGGCGGCGAACTAAAGCGGGTGTCGCTGGAGCTGGGTGGCAAGAACGCCCAGATCGTGATGGACGACGCCAACCTGGAATTGGCCTTGGAAGGGGTACTGTGGGGGGCTTTCGGTACCACCGGGCAGCGCTGCACCGCCACCAGCCGCCTGATCCTCCACAAAAAGATCCACGACCGGTTCATTAAAATGCTGGAGGTGGCCACCAGCAATCTGCGACTGGGCAATGGGCTGGACGAGAAGGTGGATGTGGGTCCGGTGATCAACCAGGACGCTCGGGATACCATCCATGAATACGTTCAAATCGGTAAAAAGGAAGGCGCCCAGCTGATCCTTGGTGGTGAACCAGCCACTGGCGGTGGCCTCGATAAGGGTACCTTCTACCAGCCCACTATCTTTACCGGAGTAGTGCCGGGGATGCGGATTCACGACGAGGAAATATTTGGGCCGGTGCTGTCGGTGATAGAAACGGTGGACCTCTCTGAAGCCATCGCTATCCTGAACGCTACCGACTATGGTCTGTCCTCTTCGATCTATACCCAACGGATCGACGCTGCCTTTGTGGCCATGCGGGACATCGAGTGTGGCATTACCTATATCAACGGTCCCACCATCGGGGCTGAGTGCCATATGCCCTTTGGGGGTACCAAGAACACCGGCAATGGGCACCGGGAAGGCGGCTACGGGCCGTACGATTTCTTCAGCGAGCCTAAAACCATCTACGTGGACTACAGCGGCAAGCTGCAACGGGCTCAGATCGACAACCGTTAAGTGAAAGTGAATCTATGACTAGAACCATTGCACCCGATAAAGTACGCACCGTGCTGGGGAAACACCTGTTAACCGACGGTTTCGAGGTGGTTATCGACCTGGTGAAAAGCCACGGCAGCTGGGTGGTGGACGCGGTTACCGGCCGCGAATACTTAGACCTGTTTTCCATGTTCGCGTCCATGACGGTGGGTTATAACCATCCCACCCTGATGGCCAACCGTGACCGGTTGGGAGCGGCGGCGGTAAACAAGCCTACCCTGTCGGATATCTATTCCCGGGAGTTCGCTGTTTTTATGGCCACATTTTCCGAGGTGGGCATCCCGGATTATCTGCCCCATGCCTTCCTGATCGAGGGCGGCGGGTTGGCCGTGGAAAATGCCCTCAAAGCTGCATTTGACTGGAAAGTGCGCCGGAATCTGGCAGCCGGGAAGGGGGAAAAGGGTAGCCGGGTGATTCACTTCGAGCATTGCTTCCACGGGCGCACCGGCTACACCATGAGCATGACCGACAGTCCCGACCCCCGCAAAACCCTCTATTTCCCGAAATTCGATTGGCCGCGCATCAGCCACCCCCGGTTGCGGTTCCCGATCACAGATAAAGTGCTGGCCGAAGTTGAAAAGGCCGAAAAGAAAGCCCTCGATCAGATCAGCCAGGCTTGCCACGATCATCCGGATGATATCGCCGCCCTAATCATTGAGCCGATCCAGGGTGAAGGCGGTGATAATCACATTCGCCCGGAATTCGCCCGCCAACTGCGCCAGGTATGTGATCAGGAAGAGATCATCCTGATTTACGACGAGATCCAGACCGGGGTGGGCCTGACCGGGGCTTTCTGGGCCCACGAGCACTTCGGCGCTGACGCCCGCCCGGACATTCTCACCTTCGGCAAAAA
>CBDVAP010000120.1:0-9309 GCA_965372015.1 uncultured bacterium
CTGAAACCTCAAATACTAACTTTGGAAGTGGTCCAAAGAATGGGGGCAGGTCACTATTTAGGGGCCTTTTCTCGTCGACAAATGAAGGGTGCCGAGGGGGGGACTCGAACCCCCACATCCTTGCGGATACCGGATTTTGAGTCCGGCGCGTTTTAGACGGGGGAAGCTCTTACTTATGCAATAAAATGATGTAGTATTGTGTCAGGTCGTGGCTTGAGCTGTCATCTATGCAGTCGATGAGCTGCTTCAAATGAGGCGTGAATTAATCCTTGGAACGGCAGAATGCCTCTCTTAGTTTTTAGCTCCGATGTCCAAAAGGGTCTGAAGACCTACATTGACCAAATCGATGGTTACATATGAAAACTTGGCCTACTTCTCCCAAACAACTAATTCGACAGCAAGAGGAGCTGAGGGACCAATCACCGGACATTTGGCGACCTACTGCTGAGCCAATTGTCATCGGGGCCTGTTTTATGTGCTGCGGTCCCGGTTTAACCAAAGCCGGGACCAATGCAGACATCGGCTGGGCTGGAGCCGTGCTATTCCGTGGCCAGAAGGTTTTAGTCGAAACCAGTGTAAAAGGGCTGGCTGGGGCACCATACCGACCGGGCCTGTTGGCTTTGCGGGAAGGGCCTCTTTTGGAGGAAGCGGTTAACGCACTTTCACGCTTGCCGGATGTGCTACTGGTGAATGCCACCGGTCGGGATCACCCGCGTCGGGCTGGCCTAGCCCTACATCTTGGTGCCCTGCTGGACGTTCCAACTATCGGAGTCACCAATCGAGTCCTACTGGCTCGGGGTAACCAGCTTGGAGCAGAATACGGCAGCAATACTCCGTTTATGATTGAGAAAGAGGTGGTAGGAGTCTGGCTGCGTACCAGAGCAGGAGCTCACCCGGTAGCGGTGCATGTCGCTTGGCGCACCGACCTGAACCACGCATTACAGCTGGTTTTGGATGCATCAAAAAAATATAGGACACCGGAGCCTCTCCGCCGAGCCCGGTGTATGGCGCGCACCGCTCGCAGCCACGACTTGGGCAGGACGCTTTCCCCCGTTAATCGTCCATATAGATCGTGTCCAGCAAGATAATCCGTATCCGGTTCCGTATCCGGCAATTGGTAAGGTTCTTTGCGGTTCTTTGCAGTTGTTTGCGGATTAAGCCACCATGCGCCTGATAGCAGAATTGCCCGCTTTATCGTCGGGAATAGAGGAGTGGGCCCTGAGGGCCTGCCCGTAAGGGCCTGCTTGCTCGGCGATCGTGGGCCCTGAGGGCCTGCCCGTAAGGGCCTGCTTGCTCGGTGATCGTGGGCCCTGAGGGAGTCGAACCCCCAACCAACGGATTATGAGTCCGCTGCTCTACCATTGAGCTAAGGGCCCGAGGGCCGCCACCGAAATTTACCACCCTGATCGAGCGAAACCCAAAAAGCCCTGCTGACGATAATGAATCTTCCACCGTGAGGGTCTACAGCCACTCCGTCTATGGCCCCGCCGGTGGTGGGATCATAACGGGACTTGATTATTACTTTAGTAATAGCATCTTGATGGACTTGGTGTACGCGTGTGCAATTCCCGCCTGCGGCGAGATAAATAGGCGCGCGATATAGATGCCTGAAGGGACTTCCTTACCGGTGGCTGTCCGGCCATTCCAGTCCACCTGCTGGTAACCCGGCTCCCGGTAACCGTCTATCAACCGCACCACTTCACGGCCGAGCAGGTCGTAGACCACAATGCTCAATTCGGTGCTCACCGGCAAGGCGAATTGGATGGTCGTCTGTGGATTGAATGGGTTGGGATAATTCTGCCTGAGATCAAAGCTTGTGGGCAAAACCCCATCGGTCTTGGAGACTGTCAGTGGCGCGGGCCTGACATGGAACACTATGTCGTCAAGGTACCAGCCGTCAGCCGGCGCCGCGCCGTAGGTTAACAACCTGAAACGGATACGGACACTATCCATCCCGGCATACTGATCAATGAGAACATATTCGTGATCCCATTGATAACCCAGGGAGCCGCTGCCCCGCCAGACTACTGACCACTCACCTGATCCTTGGGAGATTTCCACAAGAGCTTCGGCATTGGGTTCAAGGACGTACGTATGCACGAAACTCGCCCAGGCATCGGTCCGGGCGGAAAGGTTGAACAGCGTCTTGTACTCGAGAACGTAGGCCGTGTCCGGGGTATAGAAGCCAGAGGGGCTCTGCGTGATTGAGTGATCACCGGAATAGGCATACACGGACCTCCCCCACCCGTTTGTGATGGTCCACTGGTCCAAGTCGTTCTCGAAATCATCGATGAGCAAGTCCGACACGATAGCGAAGTACTCCTCCGGGCTGTTGGCGCGGTTCCTCCCGGCGGAGAGGTCGTAGACCGAGAGGTGGTAACGAACTGTATCGCCACTGGCCAGGGCCTCACCAAAATCTATCACTCCCTCGAAACGGCCGGCACCCGGATTATAAGTCATCAGGCTGCTGTCACCGGGAACGCCATTTCGATGATATTGAAGATGGACGGTAGCCGTATCGATATCGATATTATCCTCGACCGTGGCAAAGAGCCGGTAGCGCCCCGCGTTGTCGATAGTATTAGGGTGGACTGACAGGGCAACGCTCGGTGGCGTGATATCCGGACCTATATAGAAGCTGTGACTGGTATCGAGAGCCCCCACCGGGCTATGGATGATCCTCCCGGTCTGATTCTGGAGGGTAAAGTAGTAAGTCAAATTCCCGGGTTGGCCGGGGTTGGGCAGTTCCCCGGCGAAAACGCTCGGAGTCCCGGTCCCTGACAACAGGGTGGTATCAGTATATACGCCTTCAAGGCCTGAGATCATGCGCATTGTGCTCAGATCCAGAGGATAATCGGCGTATTCGGTAACGGTCACAGCAATGGGCACCGGATTAGCCAGGTCTTCGGTTTCTCCCGGAACCTCATGCTCGAAATAAGCCGGATAAGGTGACAGAACGAAAAATCCCTCCCCGGACATGGATGTCGAGAAGACCAGACCGGACTGGGTATAAGGAAAAACGCCCCAGTTACCGGCATACACTCCAATAGACCCGGGGTGGAAATCATAGTACGCCACTTCTTTGGGATTGTAAGGATCGGAAATATCTACGATCCTGGTACCAAAAACATAATAGGAGACAAATAGCAGGTTCCCCTTAACAAAGGCGTTATGTACGGACTGCATGACGCCGACCTCATACTCACTTGCCAGATTTATATTGCTGTAATCAGCCGCGTCCCACAGCTTGATGTGTCCTCCCTCCATTTCATCCATAGTGATGATAAAGCGGGAATTCTCAGTGGTCCAGACAGAGTGGGCACCATAGTAGCCATAGTCCAGGAAAGCCAGGGTCTGGATATCGGACTTGTCCTTAACATCGAGAATGTGAAGGTCGCCTTCGTAGATTGCGCTGGCATATAGAGTATCATTCTTCACATAGAGGTCGTGAACGTAGGTTGTCGACCACGATCCGGCCAAGGCCGGCTGGACTGGGTCCGTAAGGTCCAGGATAAAAATCCCAGGGGTATCACCCCCTACGATATAGGCGTATCCATCGGCGATGAACAGATTGTGCGCGGTATGAAAAAAAGTAGTATCGCGCCTCACGAGCTCAGGCTGCCAGGGGTCGCTGAGATCGATAATAGCCAACCCGCCGCCGGATTCATTGGTCACATAGAGGTGATCGCCGTGGGTTTTCAGATCCCGCCAACTGGAGTTTGGTCCGACTATATAGGCTGTTTCTACCGGGTTGGCCGGATCGGTGGAGATATCGAGAATCACAACGCCGTCGTAGACACCGAACACGGCAAATTCGTGGCCGCTGGAATCGATATAGCCCCACACATCGGAGGTGTACGGGTGGGCCGGGTTTGCTACCAGGTCGATGTATTGGTTGCCATCGATTTGGGCTGTGGCGGACGTCAGAATCAACATCCCGGTCAAATATATATTCAATTCAAGTCTCAAAATATTTCCTCTTTGGATATAGATGTTACGAGCATTCTGGATGATGTAGTCGAAACTAACAGCGACCACAGTACTTTTCAAGGCTTAGTTTAAGTTCCACCCATGCCAGTCATTAGATAGCCACAGGAAGAGCCTTGGTATATTAGTCTCAGAAAGGATCGGTCTGCCCTGTGTAATATCTGATTCTATTTCAATAGAATCATTCTATGTGACTGGGTGGATTCGAGGGTTTCCAGACGGGCAAAATAAATTCCGGATGGCAACTCCCGATTGAACCTGCCTCTACCGTGCCACACCAGGCTATGCCTTCCTGGAAACATCTGTCCATTCACCAGCTGTTGGACCTCCCGGCCCAAAAGGTCATAAACTGTTACCTTAACCCTGGAAGGCTGCGGAAGGTATAGACTCAAGGTAGTGGACAGGTTAAAAGGATTGGGATAATTGCCGCCCAGGTGCATGCTGGACGGTGGATTCGAGGTGGCATATGTTCCCAGCGCCGACTTCCCCCAGTAAAGCTGCAGTCCGCCACTCAGGGAGCCGATCATCAGATCCGGTATTCCGTCGCCGTTAAGGTCGCCCGCGGCTGGAGCTACCCGGCGCCCGGCATACCCTGTGGATAGGACTCGAATTTGATATCCACCACCGCTGTTCTCGGCGAGGAACAATTCACCTTCGATATTGCCAATAATAAGATCCACATCCCCATCAATATCCATATCCAACCCGCTGATAGTGAGATAATCTCCGACTTCAACACCAAGATAATCATCGGATAGGAATTGAAACTGGGGCTCGTTCACCGAACCGCTATTCTCCCATGCATGAACTCTGCCGTCAATGGCACCAGCCAGCAGATCTAGATCGTGGTCGCCATCCAGGTCGGTCAGCATAGGTGTGGCGCGGCCCGCCAGATCAATACCGGGAAGCTCGCTAACAAGAGTGAAGGTGGGCCCAGGTGTTGATCCAGTGTTTTCCAAGCGGTAGATTTTTCCGTTCCATTCCCCGACTAGCGCATCCAAATCGCCATCACCATCCAGGTCGCCGAAGGTGGGCGCCAGGTTGTTTCCCAACCAGCCGTCAAATATATTGCTGTCGGCCAATTCGAATACTGGTGATGAATGTGATCCTACATTGCGAAAGAAAGCCACTTCCCCGCTCCACCCGGGATTGGCCGAATTGAACGCATTGCCGATGAACAGGTCCAGGTCCCCATCATTATCGATGTCCGCCAGGGACGGAACCGACTCACTACCCAGGTCCAATGCCCCGATAAAACTCTCGTCCCGCCTTGTGAAAAATGGTGCCGCGGCACTGCCGGTGTTCTCGTAATACCAGAAGTTATCTTTTACATCAAAGCCGTAGCCCCCGGAGAGCACGCCGGCAAACAGATCGCCATCCCCGTCATTATCCATATCCACCACCCGCGGAACGTTAAACCCGGCTGTGTTCAGGGGATCATACTCCGGAAATGCGTAGGACATTGTGTCCTGGGTGAAGAATGGCTCGGTCACCGTACCCAGGTTAGGCAGATAGAACAATCCCGGCTGATAGTAGTCTCCCCATAGCAGATCGAGATCGCCGTCTGCATCCAGATCGTAGAACTCCAGAGCATTGGCCCCGTGAGCGATGGCTTTACCGGGCGTCCAGACAATGGTGATTCCCTGAAAGGTATTAGTCTCCCAATGAAAAACCGGTAGTCCGTTGGCCACGCCGCTGCATCGGTAATAAATCACGGTACCGGCAATCGTACCTATGAACAGGTCTTGCCAGCCATCGCCATCGATATCGGCCAGGGTGGGAATAACCGACAGCCCAACCAGGATAGGCTGATTATCGTCAGCGGTGAGCTCGGCCGTTGCCCGAATCAGGTAGCCCTCCTCATTGCGGTAGACGGCAATCCCGGTGGTCCCCGGTGATCCGCAGAGCAGGTCGCTATCGCCATCATGATCGTAGTCGGCAAAGTGAATCCAGTTTCCAACCTGTAGTCCCTGGAAGTCCAGGGTCTGAAGATCGAGGTAAGGCTTAGCGGCAGTGCCGGTATTCAGAAAATACTGCAAGCGCCCATCCTCATCAGTCACGAACAGGTCCGGTAGGCTGTCCCCGCTCCAGTCGGTGAAATCGGGAACCGGCTGGTTCAAGCCTCCTGTTAGGGGTTGAGTCAGAGTATCTCCTTGCACGATAAACGGGAAAGGCCGCGCATCTCTCAGGAAGGATTGGGGCAGCAACAGGGCAGGCAGAATAAGTAGAAAGCTGATCCTAAGGGGCATCAGTCGGGACGTACGAGTAATGACCGGCTAATAGCGGCAAGATCAAAAATCACCAACCGGGATACCGCTTCTTCCAATCCGGCCCCGCGTAGAACAAAGGGAGGCAAGGCCCGCATTCGCAACCGGACGGACAGGTTGATTTCGCCCTGGGCCGTTTCCGGTACGATAAAACTATAGCTGGCCGTGCGCGAATCGCTGGGTGGTATGGTATAGTCATTCAAGTGGGACATCAATTCTACAGACACTTGCCGCAGGCCAGAATCCCCGGCGGCATTATAAAGCACGGTATTGAAAATTGCCAGGTCGGGGTCCACCAGATGTTGCGGATCAATATGAAAATCATACAGATCGCCATTCTCATCCAGACCGCCGGATAGATAAAGTGTGTCGCTTCCACTACTTGCTACCACCTCCACCCACAGCTGGCGGGCAAAGGTCACCCCCGTAGGAATGTTGTGCCCTGCCAGATTCGCAACCACCACCTGAACCTCCACGGTATCGCCCGTTTCGACGGAATCGGGCGGTTGAGGACTGAAACTCAATTCGGCGGCAGTTGCCAGGAGCAATTCCACCGCCTCCCGCTGCTCCGCCTCATGCGGGAATGAATTCAGGACCAGGTCCACACCCGGGAAATTATGCCGGTGCAGGTTCTCACGATAAGGGGCTTGGGGAAACAGTACCGGATCGACCGCGTAACCGGCGTAAGTGATCATATGGCACGTCTGGCACTCAACACTCATGGTTTGGAAGGCCGTGCCGGCCCACTCGGTGAAAGTCACTTCGGCATCCTCGCCACCAATGATCAGATCGTGGCAAGCGCGACAGTATTCTGAGCGGTCGTATCCCGGATGGTAGTCTGAGGTATGCGCACTATTCGCTAGCGGATCGGCGATCGGTCCGTATAGGGGTCCTCCAGTATCCAGATAGTATTCCGCCGTTTCCATTTCACCTTTGCTGGCGTCGATATGAAAGGTTGGCGACATGTGCGTTATGCTGTGGCAGAATGCGCATCCAATGCCATCCCGGACCGGCTCGGGCAGGGCGGCAACCGCCTCCAACGTCAATTGGGCCGGTTCGGTTATGGCCCCGGTGAGAAAACCAACCGGGCTGTGGCACATCAGGCAGAATTCTCCCAGATCATGTCCGGTAGCCAGGGGGAAGGCCTGTTGCTCACTCAGGTGAGACGCGGCCCACAGCGGGTCGTGCATGGCGTAAGCGTGCATGGAACCGGACCACTCGCGGTACTGGTCGGGGTGGCAGCTGGCGCATCCGGCCGAGGGGGCAAAATCGTTGACGGCGAAGCTGGTCTGGATGGGATAGTCCTCAATGCCGCCGGTATCATCATCCTCATCGGTACACCCCGCCAGGAGCACCAGCAGTGCCATGGTGATGGCCGGTAGCCTATTCACAACCCGTACACGGTGATGACATGACCGCCAGTCCGGTAGCCATCACCCCTTTCCCGAGCCAGGTTGATTGCAGCACCCTTCCATCGGCTATATCGATCTTATGCAGGTAGCTGCCCGCCTCGTCCGCGGCGGCGCTGCTGGATACATATAGGATTCCACCATCGCCTGTTATTGCGATGCCATGAGGAGTGTGGAAGCTTGTATCGGCAATTGTACTAACATTCGCGGTGTTCAGGTCAATGATCGAAATTGTATTCTCCAGGTTGTTGATCACGTAAACAGCCTGCCCATCGGGCGTTGGTATCAGATGCCATGGCCGGCGGCCGGTCTCATAACTTGCCAACTGGCTGCCATCCTCGGTGCTGTAAGCCCGTATTTCGCTGACGCCCACATCCGAGCAGGTGATATACAGGACCTCCCCATCGGGACTCAATTCGATCTCCAGTGGCTCATACAGGCCGTCGTTGATTTCGTGGTTGTCGGGCACCAGCGGATCGACCTTGAAACTTTCAGGCTGATAGCCGGCTTGGTCGAATTGATCGATTGCGATGCGGAAGAAATGCGAGGCCTGGATAGAGGCCACCCAGAGCGTCTTCCCGTCGGCGCTCAGGGCAATCCCGTGTGGAGAATCCGCACCCACATCCACCGAGGCAAGCAGGGTCATGGTTCGGGTGTCGATCTGTTGGATCTCCCTGGAAGCGGAGGGACTTTGTCCCGGCATAGGCATGAACCGGGATACATAAAGCAGCTGCTGCTGGCGGTCGAGAGCCATTAGCGCCGGTTGGTTGCCAACTTGCAGTGAATCGAGCAGCTCATCGGTGATTAAGTCGAACTTCAGAATATAACCTGATGTTATTAGCGATACGTACCAATGCCCATTGACCTCATCCAGGACCACATAATGAGGGCTGTCCATGGTACCGGGCGCCAGGTCAACCTCTACCCGTTTCAGCAGCTCGCCGCCCAGGCCATCCACCACCGCAACTTCATCAGCCCTCTGGAGAGCCACGTAGATCTTCAGCACTTCCGGCTCCTCAGAGGAATCCCGGCAACCGTAGGCGATCAACAGCCCACAGATGGCCATCAGTCCTATCCGGATCGCTCGTCGCCAGGGCATCACTTATATAATACTTCGGCCATATCTGCTGATCCACAATTTACTTGATCTAATTTAAGAGCTGCCGATCCACAATTAAAGGTCCTTCATTGCTGGATTCGAGGGAAAGAATACCGGTTTCAGGGTAATGGGGGCATCATTCCTCACCGGTTCCGGTACGCATGAGCAATCTGCGGGTCCCGATCCGCCTGGAGTTCTGCTTTTGATCAGATGAAGACTGGGGTGTGGCTATCCCTACTTCAGCAGCCCCGCTTATGCCCCCGCCTCTGGCGGGATTACTTTGATTATTACTTTATACCATCTTGATGGACTTGGTGAACTCGGGTGTAGTCCCCGCCAACGGCGGGGCGCACCAGGCGAACGACAGCGCTCCCCAAAATCCCTATATTCCCCCGCTCTTTGAAAAGCACGCCCTGAGTTTGCTGGATTGACGGACCGAAGGGTGAGTTGAGGATCTTCCCCTCTCCTTCAGGAGAGGGATCTCACGCCTGTCCCGCCATCGGCGGGGAAGTGAGTAGGGTGAGGTTCCTGGTCCCGGTACCGAACA
>CBDVAP010000121.1:0-9303 GCA_965372015.1 uncultured bacterium
GATTATTTTTAACGACAACCCCCAGATGCGGATCGTGGGGGTGCCCAAGGCGGAGACGCTGGATGCCCTATACCAGGCCAGCAAGCATGGGGAGCGCCGGCCGCTGGGGGCTGAAGTATGAACTTTCGTCATCAAGGCCAGGGACCTTACCGAGGCCGCCGACCCGGCGGCTGCGGAGGCCTGAGGCCACCAACATGAGGGACGTTATGAAGAATATGGTAGCTATCGTTTTGGTAATCGGGCTGACCACCGCCGCCGGGCAGGAGGGGAACTTACAGCCCTACCTGCTGCACCAGGTCACCACCGGCAACCTCACCCAGACGGCTGACCAGGTCGCCGCGTCCCTGGAGGCGGCCGGTCTGCAGGTGCTGGGACGCTATCAACCGGCGGGCGATTCCCTGCGGCTGGTGCTGGCGATCACCGGGGACGATCTACTGGCGGCCGTAGCTGACGGCAAGCCCTCGGCGGGGTTCGCTGCGGCTTTGCGGGTAGCCATCACCCGGCAGGACGGCCAGTTGGTGGTCTCCAGCCAGAATCCCCATTACTGGGCCAACGCCTATTTCCAGAGCGACTACCCTGCTGTCGCCGGCCGGATCGACGCCTTTACGGAGTTATTGGTTAAGACCTTGAGCGGCGACCAGTCAGGAGGAGGTTCGGCCTTCGGCAGCGACCAGGACCTTGATGCCGACGACCTGCGGCGCTACCACTACATGTTCGGCATGCCTTATTTTGAGGATCTGGTGGAGCTGGCCACATTCCCCAGTTTTGATGAGGCCGTGGCTACTATTGAAGCCAACCTGGCCAGCTCGCAGGTCGCCCACCAAGTGTTCCAGGTGCAAGTGCCGGGGAAGGCAATCCGGCTCTACGGCATCGCTCTGGGTGGGGAGCGGGGCGAAGGCCGCTTCCTGCCCATCATCGACATCGCCGACCAGAAACACACCGCCTTTCTCCCTTACGGTCTGCTGGTGATGGATGGCGAGGTGGTCATGCTTCATGGCCGCTTCCGCATCGCCCTCAGTTATCCCGATCTGACCATGGCAACCTTCACCAAGATCATGGCTACCCCCGGTGACATCAAGAAAATGATGCAGGCTCTGACCGAGTGAATTACGGTTTCGTCATCGATAACCGCAAGTGCATCGGCTGCCACGCCTGTACGGTGGCCTGCAAGTCGGAGCACGAGGTGCCGGTGGGGGTCAACCGGACACACGTAAAATACGTGGAAAAGGGGACTTTTCCCCACAACCGGCGGTATTTCGCGGTGCACCGCTGCAACCATTGCGAGGCCCCCCCCTGCGTGGACATCTGCCCCACCGGGGCCCTGTTCAAGCGCACTGACGGCGTCGTCGATTTCGACCACCGGCGCTGTATCGGCTGCAAGTCCTGCATGCAGGCCTGCCCCTACGACGCCCTGTATATCGACCCCGACAGCCGCACCGCCGCCAAGTGTAACTATTGCGCTCACCGCCTCGATGGAGGCTACGAACCGGCTTGTGTGATCATCTGTCCGGTGGAGGCCATCGTCAGCGGCGACCTGGACAATCCCTTATCCACTATCGCCCAACTGGTGGATAGCGAACCGGTGGCAGTCCGCAAGCCGGGCCAGAGAACGCGCCCCAACGTTTACTATATCGACGGTGATCCCGCCGCCCTGGACCCTTCCTTGAATACCCGGCAAGCCGAGTACCTGTTCAGCGGCCAGGCGGGAGGCGTGGGGCATTTTGCGGGGCAACCGAACGCCGGGAACGGATACGGTGAGACCGAAGCGCTCATCCGGACGGCGATGGAGGCCGCCAGCAGCCCGGATTTGGCTATCGATCCCGGGGCCGTGGAACGCACCATCGAGGAGCTGGCCGATACAGGCAGCCGCCGGGTATACGATGCCCCGGACAAGGGTGTGCTCTGGGGCTGGGAGGTGGCCGGGTATATCTGGACCAAGGCGCTGGCCGCAGGCACTTTCATCGTGACCTACCTCCAGTCCTGGATTAGCGGTACCCCCGACCCTCAGACGGAGTTTGCCGCCCTGGGCACGACCCTGGTGCTGCTGCTGGCCACCACCGTTCTGCTGGTGAAGGACTTGGACCGCCCGGGCCGCTTCGCCTACGTGCTATTGCGACCCAACTGGACCTCCTGGATAACCCGGGGCGGGTATATCCTGACCCTGTTCACGGCGGTTACCGGATTGCTGCTGGTCAACGTGTGGTTCGGTTGGTCCCTGCGCCCCATACTGGCGCCACTGGGCCTGCTGTTGGCGATCCTGACGGCAGTGTATACCGCTTTCCTGCTGGCCCAGGCAAAAGGGCGCGACCTGTGGCGCTCACCGGCGGCCTCAGTTCGGATGCTGGCCCAGGCGATAACCGCAGGGGTTGTTTTAGTGGTTTTCATCGACCCTCAGTCCTTTCAGGCGCTGCGTTGGTTTTTAGCGGGCGCTCTGGCGGTCCACCTGGCTCTGACGCTGCTGGAAGTGTTCACCCCCCACAGCTCCACCGATGCGGGCCGGGCCGGACGAAAATTGACCCACGGAACCCTGGCGATCAAGTTCTTCACCGGGATCGTGGTGGGGGGCATAGGGCCATTGGCGTTGCTGCTGCTGGTGGGCGGCCCACCGTTCCTGCCATTGGGGTTAATGATCCTGGGCGGGCTGCTGCTGACCGAATACGCCTGGATACGGGCGCCCCAGCTGGTGCCTCTTAGTTGATACGGGGGACATCATAGTGAAGGTAAGGCATAAATGAGACGATCCTGGATCGAGCGGGCGGCGGAGGCCCTGGGGCTGATACCAAACCTGAGGGCTGATGGTCCCATCGCGAATAATGGGTATGAGGCGGGCAGTGCTCTTCACAGGTATCCCGATCCCTCGGAGTGGGACGATTTTGTAGAGCTTGATCCCCAGGCTTGGCCCCGGAGAGTCGAGCGCCATTACCGGCTGGTGCCCACCACCTGCTTCAATTGCGAGGCGGCTTGCGGGCTGCTGGCCTACGTCGATAAGGCCACTGGACAGGTGCGGAAGTTCGAGGGCAATCCCCTGCACCCCGCTTCCCGGGGCCGCAACTGCTCCAAGGGCCCGGCCACCATCAATCAGATTACCGATCCCGACCGGATCCTGTATCCGCTGAAGCGCAAAGGTGAGCGCGGGTCCGGCCAGTGGGAGCGGATCAGTTGGGAACAGGCCCTTGATGAGATCGCCGGTAAGGTCCGTGATTCGTTGAAACAGGGACACCGGGACCGGGTGGTGTACCACGTGGGCCGCCCCGGCTATGAGGGCTACGTTGAGCGGGTGCTGAAGGCCTGGGGGGTGGACGGCCACAACTCCCATACCAATATCTGTTCGGCCGGGGCCCGGGCGGGCTATGCCTTGTGGCACAAGTACGACCGCCCCTCGCCCGACCACGCCCATGCCAAGGTGATCCTGCTGGCCAGTGCACACCTGGAGACGGGGCACTATTTCAACCCCCACGCCCAGCGCATTATGGAAGGGAAAATGAAGGGGGCGAAGTTGATCGTGCTGGACCCGCGGCTGTCGAACACGGCTTCCATGGCTGATCACTGGCTGGCTACCTATCCCGGCTCGGAGGCGGCTGTTTTCCTGGCCATTGCCAAGATTATTCTCGATGAAGGACTATATGATCAAACTTACATGGAGACCTGGGTCAACTGGCGGGAATACTTAGCACGGCGCCCCGGCCCGGCAGAGGACTTCGATACCTTTATCGAGCAGCTCAAGGCGGAATACGCCCAGTTCACCCCCGAGTTCGCCGCCGCCGAAGCGCGCATCGAGCCCGAACAAATCGTGGAGGTAGCCCATCTGGTGGCCTCGGCCGGGTCGGCATTGTCCACCCATGTCTGGCGGGGCGCCTCTATCGGCGGCCTGGGCGGCTGGCAGGTAGCCCGCACGCTGCACTTCCTGAATATCCTAACCGGGTCGGTGGGCACCCCCGGCGGCACCATGCCCAGCGCCTGGAACAAGTTCCACCCCCAGTTTTTCGACGTACCGCCACCGGCCAAGGCCTGGAACGAGCTGCACTTCCCGCCCGAATATACGTTGTGCCACTATGAAATGAGCCAGATCCTGCCGCACCTGATCAAGGACGGCCGGGGCACCCTGGACGTCTATTTTACGCGGGTCTTCAACCCGGTGTGGACCTACCCCGACGGTTTTTCGTGGATCGAGATGCTGACGGACACCGAGAAGGTCGGTTGCCACGTGGCGTTGACGCCCACCTGGAACGAGACCGCCTTTTTCGCCGACTACGTCCTGCCCATGGGCCACGCCCCCGAACGCCACGACATCAACTCCTACGAGACCCACGAGGGTAAGTGGATCGCCTTTCGCCAGCCGGTGCTCAGGGAATGGGCTCGGCGGGAAGGCCGGGAGTTCACCTTTACACACGAGGTGAATCCGGGTGAGGTCTGGGAGGAGGACGAGTTCTGGATCGAGCTTTCCTGGCGCATCGACGAGGGCGGCGACCTGGGCATCCGGGAGCACTTTATGAGCCCCTACCGCCAGGGGCAGAAGATCACCGTCGAGGAGTATTACCAATACATTTTCGAAAACACCAAGGGGCTACCGGAGAAAGCCTCGGCCGCGGGCCTGTCGCCGCTGGACTATATGCGCAAATACGGCGCGTTCCTGGTGGAGGAGAAAGTTTACGGGCAAAATCTCAATAAATTGGATAAGAAGGCATTAGCCGGGTCGAAGACCGGGGCGGACGGCGCCATCACCAAGGACGGGGCCATCATCGGGATCCAGGTCGACGGCAAACCGGCGGTGGGCTTCCCCACCCCCTCCCGGCGACAGGAGTTCTACTCGGCTACCATGGCCGCTTTCGGTTGGGAGGACCAGGCCTTGCCGGGGTACATCAAGTCCCATATCCACCCCGATAACCTGGCCGATGACGAGTACGTGCTGCTACCCAATTTCCGCCTGCCCACCCACATCCATTCCCGCTCGGCAAATGCCAAGTGGCTGGCGGAGATCGCCCACCGCAACCCGATCTGGATACATACCCAGGACGCCGGGAAACTGGGGGTGGCTACAGGTGACCTGCTAAAGGTGGAGACCGAGATCGGGTACTTCATCGACAAGGTGTGGGTCACCGAGGCTATCCGCCCGGGGGTAGTGGCCTGCTCGCACCATATCGGGCGCTGGCGGCGGCGGCAGGACGCCGGTAACCGCTGGATGACCAATACCGTGGCCCTTGAGCAGCCCAAGCCGGGCGTCTGGAAGATGTCCACCGTGGAAGGCGTCCGGCCATTTGCCAGCGGCGACAAGGACTCGGCCCGCATCTGGTGGCGGGACGGCGGCGTGCACCAGAACCTGACCCACGCGGTGCACCCCGACCCCATATCGGGGGCTCACTGCTGGCACCAGAAGGTGCGGCTGACCCTACCGGGAGCGGGCGAGCACTACGGCGATATCGTGGTCGATACCAACAAGTCCTTCGCGGTGTTCAAGGAGTGGAACGCCTGGGCTAAGGAGCGCGAAAAGCACCCCGGCGGCCTGCGGCGGCCGCTATGGATGGGCCGGACGCTACCACCGGCGGAGGAGTGGTTTTATATGGGGAAAAAGGAGTAAGAGGTGGTCGGCGTCGGAACACTGTGGACCAAAGCAGACTGCGAATAAACCCTTGGAACCGCGAGCCTAGTCCCTCAGTTTAAAGTCCAAATGTCCAATAGGCTCTGAACCGGGGGGATACTCTAGTGAATTTCATATGGCGATCTATAAATCACATGGATTCAAGCCTGCATTAGCCAAGCCCTACAAACATGAGGAACTTGCAGCGGTGGTTGTAAAAACTATTGATCAAACTATAGAATAGATGAATACTATCCATCCCACATATCGTCTAATACTAATTGGCCTCCTATTGGCGGGGATCTTTATTATTGATATTTTGATCCCTCTTGGAGTGGCTGGTGGGGTCCCTTATGTAGCAGTGATACTGCTATCGCTACGGTTTCACCAGGAACGAATTACTGTGGTGATGGCTGTCCTAGCAACAGTTCTGACAGTCCTGGCATTCTTCTTCTCCCCTTCTGGTGGTGAATTTTGGAAAGTACTTTCAAATCGGGCCCTGGCACTATTTGTGATATGGGTGACAGCTATACTCGGCCAACAGCTCAAAGAAGCTGTGAGAAAGCAAAGGGAAACCACAATTGAAAAGGAAATAGCCCTGAAAGAACTTCATACACTTCGTGGACTGCTCCCCATCTGTTCACACTGCAAGAATATCAGGGATGAGAAGGGTAACTGGACTCAACTAGAAATGTATCTAGATGAGCACAGTGATGCAGAGTTCAGCCATGGTGTTTGTCCGGAATGTGCAGCAAAATACTATCCGGGGATTAAGTATACTTCCTCCGAATAGTCCGCCAAAACGGTAGGCCATCATTTCTGCGGTGGTTTTCGAAACGGCTTGTTGGCAACTTTGGATCGGCATGAAATGATCAAGTGCAAGCCGCTCCAGAGAAGGCCCCGCTGATGGCGGGTTGGCGGGGTCCGTAAGATTAACCTTGGAACCGCGAACCTTGTCCCTTAGTTTTTAAGCACCTGGCCGGCAAACCCCTTGTGGCCTACCGGCAGTATGGCTCTAAAAGGTAATCACCTTATCGCTCTCCAGAGTCCAGGCAACCAGCAGGTCCATTCCGCCACGCTCTACACCCGATAACAGGTGACCGTTCGACGCCCCCCGGGCAGCGGCACAGGTGGCCGGTCCTTTGCGGCCGGGCACTTTTGTTTGGTAATAACGCCCATTCGGATCGGTGGGATTGTGCTCACCCGGTTTTTCAATTGCAATCGGGACTATTCAGGCTTATGATTAGTGGTCTGTGTTCATGAAAAGATCAGTCATACGCCGCCCCACCGCCCGGGCTTTCTACCCCGGCGATTGCCGCCGGGAGCTAGACATTTTCACAGCCGGGTTCGAGCCGCCCGCGGAGCTGACCGGCCCCTTGGCCGGAGCGGTCCTACCTCACGGCGGCTGGATGTACTCCGGCGGGGTGGCCGCCCGTACCCTGGCCTCGCTGGCAGCGTATTCCACCCCGGAGACGGTGGTCATGTTCGGCGGGGTTCACGTACCGCTGGCGACGCATGCCCTCTACCCGACCGGCCGCTGGGAGACCCCGCTGGGCGACCTGGACGTTGATGCGGAAGTGGGCCGGGCCATCCTCCAGAGGGCCAGGGATCACCTGCGGCCCGACATCGAGGCCCACCGGTACGAACACTCCCTGGAAGTTCTGGCCCCCATGGTCAAGCATTTCTACCCAGCAGCGGCCATTGTGCCCATCATGGTGCTACCCGAAAACAGTGCCCTTGAATTGGGGCGGGCGGCCGGTGAAGCCTTGCGTGAGCTGGACCGGCCGGTGGTGCTGTTGGCCTCCAGCGATTTGACCCACTACGGCGCTGAATACGGGCTGCTTTCCGCCGGCAACGGCAATCCGGCTAAGCAATGGATGCAGGCCAACGATCGCCGGATGATCGAGACCTTGTGCAGCGGTAGCGGTGCGGAGGTGCTGGCGGAGGCTGACCGACACAGGAATGCCTGCGGCCCCGGCGCCCTGGCCGCCCTGAAGGAAGCTCTACGTATCCTAGACCGGCAGCAAGGCCAATTGGTAGAGTACGCCACCAGCCACGATATAGCGCCCGACACGCTGTTCCAAAGGGCGGTGGGATACGCCGGGATCGTCTTCGGGCCGGGGTAAACTAAATCCGCTAGCTGGCGGATCTGCGGTCAGCCTTGTCGCACTTCGACTAGCTCAGTGTGACAAGGGGGAGAGCCGCCAGCCATCAGCGATAAGCCACGGACAACTGACCAAGGACAACGGACAAACCAGCCCCCAGCCCCAGTGTAGTGTTTCAAGTTGTCTGAAATCAGGTGGCGGAAGTAACTTCGCTGCCGTTGTTCTAACATGATGCAAGTAGATTAACCAAAGATATGCCGACCACACCTTTATGCTAAGCCGACCCGGGCCCCGTTTCGCAATTATCGCTCTGATCCTTTTGTGGGTTATCTGGGCCTTGATCCCCACGGTCCAATACCGGGGGCTGACCGACGAGGATAAAGAGACCCGCCGGATAGCAGGCACTCTGGAATTCCTGGAACACCGGATCATCAACCTGGGTCTGGACTTGCAGGGCGGCATCCACCTGGTACTGGAAGTGGACCTGCCCACCCTGGTGCGCACCCTGGCTGATAGCCACGACGACCAACTGGATGAAGTGCTGGAACTGACCGCGGCCGAGGTGGCTGACACCGACGCCGAATTCTTCGATGTATTCGCCGCCCAGGCGCTGGCCGCCAACTTGCGACTGATCCGCTACTTTTCTTCCCAGGGTACCAAGCTACCCGAGATCATTGACGGCCTGCGAGCCGAGGCTGACGACGCAGTATCCCGCGCCCTGGAAATCATCCGTAATCGGGTGGACCAGTTCGGTGTATCCGAGCCCACCATCCAGAAATCGGGCCGGCGGCGGATAATCGTGGAACTGGCCGGCATCAAGGACCCGGAGCAAGCCCGCCAGCTGATCCAGAACACGGCCCTGTTGGAGTTCAACCTGCTCCAGGATATTACCGCGGCCCAGGAAGTGATGCTCAAACTGGATGAGGTCATCAAGACCGCCGGTGTGCCGGTAGAGGAGCCGGCCGCGGCCCTGGATACTACCGCTGGAGCGACGTCCCCCGAGGATACCGGCCTGGAAGCCTTGTTGGGCGCCGGCCTGGATACCGCTGCTGCCCCGGAGGGATTGGCCATCTCCGCTGAGGCCATCAGCGCCAACCCGTTCACCGCCTATGTCCATGTCCACGGCAACGACCTGGTGGTACCCGGACGCTATAAACACGCGGTGGAAAACCTGTTATCCTCCCCGGAAGTCAGGGCCAGCATTCCCAGCGATGGGGCTTTCCTGTGGAGCGCCCGCACTGAGCAGCTGCCGGTCCAGGCCGGGGACCAACAATTCTACCAACTGTATTACGTCTACCGGGAGGCGGGGCTTACCGGCGGGGTAATCACGAAAGCCCGGGCTGACATCGGTGCCCTGGGCTCTTCATCTGCCAGCCAACCGGTGGTCAATGTGGCCATGAATAACGAGGGGGCCAAAGTCTGGGCCCGCATGACCGGGGCCAACGTCGGTCGCCGGGTGGCCCTGGTGCTGGATAAGAGAGTCCATATGGCGCCGGTGATCAACAGCAAGATACCCAACGGGGCCACGGTTATTGAGGGTATGGCCAGCATGGAAGAAGCCAAGCTGATCGCTATCGTACTGCGGGCCGGTTCGTTGCCGGCGCCGGTCACAATTATAGAGGA
>CBDVAP010000122.1:0-9215 GCA_965372015.1 uncultured bacterium
CGCATAGCCCTTGCTGGGGGGATAAAAGGATATCTTTTCTACCTGAACCTGAATCATCTCGGTAGACAATATACTCCCGAGCTAAAAACCTTGTCAAGAAAACCCTTGACTGATATTGGGTCTAGCCTCAATTCTGTGACATTTCTTGCTTTAACCTGATCAGGATCTCGATTTCCGACGGGTCATGCCCACCCTTGAGGGCCAGATAATATGAAATCCAATCAACCTGGTGCAACAAAGTCAGGTTGCGCTGGATCAGGGTCTCGCCCCGGCCCTCAAGCATGATTTCACCGGCCGGCCGGCCCCCAATTCCCAGGAGCTCGCTCGTGAGCCGTCGCCGCAGCCCCACCCGGGCGTGGTCTTCCCGGTCGACCAGCCACACCAGCAGTGGATCAGCTTGATCCTTAAGGCGCTCATTCAATCCTACAATTTCGTTGTGGTTCAGTTCCGGGAGGAGCTGATGGCTCGCGAAAACCTTGCTGTTCTCCGCCAGTTGTCCCCGTAACCGCAGCGCCAAGGTTTCGGTAGTACCCGTCGAGCCATAGACCACCGGCAACGTCCCCAGTAGTTGCTTCGCAATGGCCGGAGTAGGGTTATCCTGGTGCGCGTGATCAGCCCAAAGCGAACCATCGGCGGACATCAGCTTGGCGCCGGCCGCCAATTCATCCAGCACTGACCGGGGCAACAGCTTCAAGCTTACCAGCGCGACGCAGGTGGCCGCCAATGAATAACCGATAGCCGCCCGTGGTTGCATTCCTGCGGGAACCTCCAGCCGGTCCCATCCGCTCGAGTCGGCCAGTTTGGCCAGCTGACCCCCACTGGTGAGTGCCACCACCCGACAGCCCCTTTCAGCCGCCTGCCCGGTAGCCGCCAGGGTCTCTTCAGTATTGCCTGAGTAGGAGGAGGCCAGCACCAACGTGTGCTCACCCACCCAGTTGGGGATGCTGTAGCCCCGCAGCACCACCAGGGGCCGTACCGCCAGCCGGTCCATCCAGACTCGCACCAGGTCGCCGCCAATGGCAGAGCCTCCCATCCCAATAAACAGCACCTGCTCGAAAGCGCGGTCCACTGCCTGTGGTGTCCAGGCGGAATAGCGGTCCAGGATAGCGGTAATCTGCCCGGGACAGCCGCGAATCGCCGCTCGCATATCGCTGTGATCATAACGTTGAATAAGGTCGTCCAAAGCTTTCTTCCTTCACTTGTCCCGGATCCGGGAATATCCCGCTAAACAGTTTAATTCTTTCTGTTCAATACTAGCTGGCCGAATTCCACTAACGATTGCTTCCGCTCCCCCAGGATGTTCAGTTCGTCCAAGGCTTTAGCGATGGTATTTTGCACTACCTCCTCGGCTTTTGCCTGGATACCGTTTTCCTGCAGCAAGGCCCGCAGAGCCGCCATTCCCGCCGTCAGATCCTGCTTAGCCAGCTTCAGGGCCTTTTGCACCTGCTCCCGGGCGATGTCGAGGGCGGCCACCACCAGGTAGGTCTTCTTGTCCGCCAGCAAGTCGCTACCTAAACTTTTACCCATGGTACCGGCATCGGAGAATAGTTCCAGCAGGTCATCCTGGATCTGGAAGGCCCGTCCCAGCAGTTGGCCGAAGCGTCGCACGCCTTCCACATGGGCCGGTTCGCTCCCGGCCGCCAGGGCGCCCAGTTCCGCGGCCAGACCGAGCATGTACCCGGTCTTCAGGTCGATCATTTCGCCATATTCTTCCAAGGACACATCCAGCCGGGACTCAAATTCCTTGTCCAGGGCCTGACCCTCGCAGACTGCCAGCGCGCCCTTGATGAACGCGTGGCTCATGGCTTCCACGGCCACCGATGAGCGTTGCAGCTCCCCCAGGGCATTAATGAACATGGCATCCCCGGTAAGAATGGCCACACCCTCGTCCCAGCGGGTATGCACCGTGGGCTGGCCGTGCCGGGTACGGTCCCGGTCCATCACGTCGTCGTGCACCAGGGTGAAGTTATGCAGGATTTCCACTGCCACCGCGGCATGCAGGGCGCTATCATCCCCGGCGCCCAACGTCTGGGCGGTGATCATGGTCAGGATCGGCCGCAGCCGTTTGCCACTGCCTTTGAGGACGTAGTTGATCGGTTCGGCCAACAGACGGGGACCCCGGGGATAAACCTCTACCAGCCGGCGGTCGATCCGTTGCCGGAGGGCAGCCAGATATTCAGGTGAGATGGTCATCCCGCCAGTTTGATCCGGCCGAACTCCAGTAGTTTGCCGGTCACCAACGATTTGATCTCCTCCAACCGCTGTGGGCTGCGGGCCTCGAAGCGGCAGACAATCACCGGCTGGGTATTGGAAGCCCGCACCAGACCCCAGCCGTCACCGAATTTGATGCGTACCCCGTCGATATCGATACATTCGTAATGGGCCTTAAAGTATTCCTCTGCGGCCTGGGCAATCTTGAACTTCTCCTCATCGGTGGGGCATTCCAGGCGCAGCTCGGGTGTGCTGTGATAAGTGGGCACCTGGGCCGCCAGTTCCGACAGCGATTTGCTCGTCCGGGACAGCAGCCGCGCCAGCCGCAGGGAGACATAAATAGCGTCGTCATAGCCGAAGTACTCGTCCGCGAAGAAGATATGGCCGCTCATTTCGCCGGCAAACCCTACCTTTAGCTCCCGCATCTTCTCCTTAATCAGGCTGTGACCCGTTTTCCACATCACCGGGACCGCCTTGTGCCGCAAAATCTCCTCTTCCAGGGCCTGGGAGCATTTCACATCGAATATCACGGCCTCCCCCGGCCGGGCTACCTCCTCGAGAAACAGGCACATGAGTATATCGGCCGGGATAATGTTCCCCTGGTCGTCGACTACCCCGATCCGGTCGGCGTCGCCGTCATAGGCCACCCCTAAGTCGTAATTCCCGGTTTTCATCTCGGCGATCAGGTCCTGGAGGTTTTCTACCACGGTGGGATCGGGGTGGTGGTTGGGGAAAGTACCGTCCACGGTGCAGAACAGCTCTGTAATCTCGATACCCATCCGGCGGAAAATCTCCGGCGCTGCCAGGACGGCGGCGGCGTTGCCGCAGTCCATGACCATCTTCAGCGGCCGTTCTAGAGCAATCTTTTCCTCCAGCATATCCAGGTACGGCTTCAGCACCTCAATCTCCTCCAGCGTGCCGCTCCCGGTTTCGAAGTCCCGCTCCAGGATGAGCTGCTTCAACCCCTGTATCTCCCGGCCGTATACCGCCCCGCTCTGGTGGGTCAGCTTGAAGCCGTTGAACTCGGGCGGATTGTGGCTGCCGGTAATCTGCACCGCCCCGGCCACGTCCAAATGGTACAGGCTGAAATAGTTAGCCGGTGTGGGCAGGATGCCGATGTCCATCACATCCACCCCGGTGCTCAGCAGACCTACCGCGAAATTCTGCTTCAGCCCGGGTGTGGTCAGCCGGATGTCACCGCTGAGGGTCACAGCTGAGCCGCCCCGGCGCAGGATGTAAGTCCCGAACGCCCGGCCCAGGTCCTGCACTACCTCCGGCGGGAAATCGGTTTCCACCACCCCCCGGATATCGTATTCGCGAAATATGTAATCCTTCATTGGTCTTTCCCTCGTTCACTACCGAGGCCCGGCGGGGTCAAACAACCCAGTACCACCGGCTCACGGGCGCCGGTCACACCCGGCAGGTTACCTGCCAGCCCTTGAACATGGGCCACCGCCAGCGCCGCCATCAATAAGGCCTCCTTGTGGTCGGGATCGATACCTATTTCCCGGGTATCGGTTATGTGCCAAGCGGGTAACTCGTCCTTTAAATCGGCCATGAGGATAGGATGGTGTACCCCGCCCCCGCTAACAATCAGCGTATTCAATGACCGGTGAAATTTAACGAATTCCGTGATAGCCAAAGCCACCGATTTAGCCGTGAGGGCCACCAGAGTACGCAACAGGTCCGCCGGGGCGACCCGCTGCCGTTCCATCAATGCGGCCACCAGTTCCCGCCCAAACTCATCCCGCCCGGTGGACTTGGGTGGCTTCCGGCGGATAAAGGGATGCTCCAGCAACTCGGCCAGCAGCGCCGGTTGCACGACTCCCTCGTGGCTGTACCGGCCGTCCAGGTCCAGGGGACTATCGAACAACAATCGCGTGGCCTCGTCGATCAATCCCATCCCGGGGCCGGTGTCAAATCCGAGCACCTGATTGCGGTCCCCGCCGGGTGGGATGGCGGTGATATTTGCCACGCCCCCCAGGTTAAGGGTCGCTATGCCCCCCTCGCGGGAGCGCCATAGCTGCCAATCCAGCCAGGGCATCAGGGGCGCCCCATTACCTCCGGCCGCCAGGTCCGCCTCCCGGAAACCGGATACCACCGGCGCCCCCAGTGCCCGGGCCAGCGGCGCCGGACTGCCTAGCTGCAGGGTGAACTCCCGGTCCCGGTGCGCCACCGTCTGGCCGTGGCAGCCCACCAGGTCCACCGAACGGCCGCCCAGAAAGTTGGTTGCCACCTGGGCATAGGACTCCCCCAGCCGGAAATGCAAGGCCGCCAGCTGATCGCTGTTCCCGGTCAGGCCGGTGGTAATAGCCTGCTTAGTATCCGGATCGAATGGAAAGGTTTTGCTATCCAGGACCTCGAACTCGAAACGCGGCTCCGTAAGGAAGATGCGCGCCAGGCTGGCATCCACCCCGTCCATGGAGGTGCCCGACATGAGCCCCAGCACCTGTAGTGGCTGCTCGGTGGGCGGCAAGGCTCAATCCCCCGATTCCAGCACCTGCCGCAAGACGCCCTGCGCGGTCTCCAGCCGGCGGCGGGCCTCGGCCAGAGACACATCCCTGTGATGCATCACGAGGGCGGCCTTCACTTCTCCCTCAGCCGTTTGCAGCAGTTTATAAGCCGCATCGAAGTCCAGGCCGGTGAGATCGGAAATGATGCGGCTGCCCCGTTCCCACAGTTTATCATTGAGGGCTTTTAAATCCACCATCAGGTTGCCGTAGGTTTTGTTCAGCTTCACCATAGCGGTGGTGGAGATCATGTTGAGGACCAGCTTGGTGGCGGTGCCGGCTTTCATGCGGGTGGACCCGGTGATCACCTCCGGTCCCACCACCACCGGGATGATCACATCGGCCAGCGCCTCCAGGTCGGACTCGGCGGTGCAGATCAGGAAACCGGTGAAGGCCCCCTGCTCGCGGGCCAGTGCCAGGGCGCCGTGCACATAGGGAGTGGTGCCGCCGGTGGCGATGCCCAGCACGCAGTCGTTGGGGCCGGGCTTAAGGGCCGCCAGCGCTAGGGCTCCGTCTTCGGGACGGTCTTCGGCACCTTCAATGGAACTGGTCAGCGCGGGCGCGCCCCCGGCGATCAGCCCCACCACCATCTCCGGTGTGACCGAAAAAGTAGGGGGACATTCGGCGGCGTCCAGCACCCCCAACCGGCCGCTGGTGCCGGCCCCCACATAAATCAGACGGCCCCCGGCCAATAGCCCTGCCGCCACCCGCTCCACAAATTGCTCGATGCGGGGGATGGCCCCCTTAACCGCCGCAGCTATGGTGGCGTCCTCGGCGTTGATCAACTCCAGTATTTCCCGCACGGACAGCCGGTCCAGTTCCGAGGATCGGGGATTACGGTGCTCAGTGATCAGGTGGCCGCGGGGCCTGGGGCGTACCATTGTTATTGCACTTTACGATGTGGACGTTTCTACCAGGAGCGAGCTTTAAATTGGGCCTATGCCATTTCAGCTGCTGTTGATTTTACTATGGAACGCTCACGAGGATGAAAGTTAATCTGCGTGTCTTGCGCCTACTGCTGATGCCGGACGGTCCATGCTGGAATTGACCCTGGCCTTGCTGGGAGTGGTGTTCTCGGCCTTCTTCTCCTCGTCGGAGCTGGCCTACATCAGCGCCAACCCGTTGCAGCTGGAAGTCTGGCGCAAGCAACGCCGGCGCGGGTCGGCCCAGGCACTCAGACTATTGAACGACCCTGACGGCTTTCTAATCACCGTCCTGGTGGGTACCACCATATCCAATATCTTCGCCACCAGCTTCGCCACCATCTACTTGATCGGTCAGGGCTGGCATCCGGCGGCGGTGCTGCTGGTGATAACCATCGTGATCCTGTTTTTTGGTGAAATTCTACCAAAGTCCGTTTCGGTGGAGCAGCCCAATCGTCACCTGCGGTTGGTGGCGCCATTGCATATCCTGGGACGTTGGCTGTTGCTGCCGGTCATCGCACCGCTGAGGAAACTGAGCGACTGGTTCCTGCCCGGGGAAGAGGCCTCAAACGAACCGCACAAGCCCCAGCGGCCGGAGCGGGAAGACTTGAAGATCCTTTTCACCAGTCCCAAAGAGGCCGGTGTAATCCAGAAGAGCGAGCAGGAATTGATCACCCAGGTTTTCGAATTCGGCGAGACCTCCGTATCACGGGCCATGACGCCTCGCATCGACATCGTGGCCCTACCGGAGCAGGAGGGACTGGACGGGGTAATCCAGGCCCTGATTGAGTCGGGCAACTCCAAACTGCCGGTCTACCGCGATTCCCTGGACAACATTGTTGGGGTCGTGTATCTGTACGACCTGTTCAAGGACCCGCCCGACCTGCCGTCAATCATCAAGCCGGTGGTAATGGTGCCCGATTCCAACACTACCGCGGATGTCCTCAAGGAATTGCAGCGGGCCCAACGCTCGATCGCCATCGTCCTGGACGAATTCGGGGGCACCGCCGGGCTGGTGACGCTGGAGGACCTGTTCGAGGAACTGTTCGGTGAGTTCGAGGATGAGTTCGATGTGCTGGGCAGTGAAGCGTCCCGGTTGCCGGACGGCTCCATTCTGGCCCAGGGCAAGGCCAAGGTGGAAGAGCTGAACCGCCGGTTCGGCCTGGGGCTGCCTGCTGGCGATTACGAAACCATCGCCGGCTATTTGACCGCCACCCTGGGACGCATCCCGTACATGGGAGAGTGGATATATTTACCCAGCGGCGTCTATATAATCAAGAAATCGACCCCGCGGCGTATAGAGCAGCTCCAGATCCGTCCCGGCTCCGACGCCGGTTCCGCCCGTTAAGGGTTTCGCCCGCGGAGGGCTCAGTTGGCTGAATCCAGGGCCTTCTCGGGGTCCCGGCCCAACTTCCACACCACCAATCCTAACAGCGCCAGCGCCAGCAGGTTACCCAGGTAGGGATTAAAACCGAAGCCGGCCGGCAGGTAGCCAACCAGAATGGTCACCCCCGCCACGGTCAGGCCATAGGGCAGTTGGGTACGAACGTGATCGATATGGTCAGAGCCCGAGGCGATGGAGGACATGACGGTGGTATCGGAAATGGGGGAACAGTGGTCGCCGAAAATAGAGCCTGACAGGATCGCTCCCAGGCTGCCCAGGAAAATGGCTTGCTGCCCGGCCTCGGGCAGACCCGCGTCCAGAGGCAGCTGGTGAGCCAGTGGCACTACCAGCGGGACTAAGATAGCCATGGTGCCCCACGAGGTGCCGGTGGAAAAGCTGGTGAGAGCGGCGATAATGAAGGTTAGAGCGGGCAGCAGGCGGGGGTTCAGGATGTCCTCAGTCATGTGGAAAATGTAATCGGCGGTGTGCAGGTCCCCGGTCACGTGCTGCAGCGAGCGGGCCAGGGTCAGGATGATGATCCCCACCATCATGGCCTTGAAACCGATCAGGAAAGCGTCGATGGTGTCACTAACGCTCAGAATACGGCTGCCGATGGCCAATCCACTCGCCACCATGGTCCCACCGAAAGCGGCCCAGATGAGCACCTTGAAGGAATCGGCCGCCCCGATGATCTCCCGGAAGCCGTGGCTGCCGGCACCCAGGCTGGCCCGGCCGTCCATGTAAAGTCCTACCACCAACGCCAGCAACAGGGCCCCAATGGGCAGCATGGCGTTATACCAGCGGCTCTCTATCCCTTCGGGTGGGAGCAGGTTGGCCAGCTCCTTATCGAGCAGGGGAGTGGCGCCGTCCCGCAGCACCTTGCCCTGTGACAGGCTGCGATGCTCGGCGGCGTACATGGGACCGAAATCGCGGCCGGTGTAGGCCAGCAGCCCCACCATCAACAGCGCCATGATCGAATAGAAACTGTAGGGGATGGTAGCCAGGAAGGTGAGATAGGCGTTGCCCTCGATCCCCAGGGCCTGGAAACTGCTGCTGATCAATCCTAGTTCGAAGCCGATCCAGGTGGACACCATGGCGATACTGGCGATGGGCGCCGATGTGGAATCCACCAGGTATGATAGCTTCTCCCGGCTGATTTTCAACTTGTCGGTGAACGGCCGCATGGTGTTGCCCACCAGCAGGGAATTGGAATAGTCGTCGAAGAAAATCAGCAGTCCCATGAGCCAGGTGGCCAACTGTCCCTTGCGCCGGTTGCTGGCATACCTGGCCAAAGCCACCACGATCCCCCGGGTCCCGCCGCTGCGGGAGATAATCCCCACCATGCCGCCCAAGGTCATGGTGAACAGCACAATGGCCATGTGGTCCGGGTCGGTGATGGCCCTGATGAGATAACTGTCAATGGTACGCAAGAAGCCAATCAGGGGGTTATAGCCTCCCATGCTGAACACCGCCCCCAGCCACACCCCGCAGAATAGCGACAGGACCACCTGCTTGGTGATCAATGCCAGGGCGATGGCCATTAAGGGCGGCAGAATGCTGATTGCTCCTGGAAGGGCGAAGAAACCTGCCCGGCCCCTGCCGGCGGATGTTTGCACTTCCAGAGTATGGTTACCGATCACCGGCGCCACCACATCACGAATGACGGTCGATCCGTCTTCCTGCTCTATAGGCCCATGCGCTAACCGGACCCCGTTAACTATTAGGCGGACCGAGTCCACCGGCTGGCCGGTAATGGTGACCGTGAAGGGTACCTTCCGTAGCACGATGGACGGGACCTGGATGGATAAACCGCTGTCCTGGGCTTTGGCCGGCGCCAGGAACAGGGCCAAAAATAAAAAGATCTGTATTATTTTCATGGGAATCAATTTATCAGGGGAACACCAGGAAAGCAAACTACCAAAGCGCGAGTGCCGAGGCACCCGTTGCCTCATATTAAAAGGTAACCCAAGTCAGGCTGTTTTCCTAAGTTTGGCTTCCTGTTGGATTGGGGATCGAAAAGGTATGTTCATTTTCTTTTAGAAAGAAAACGAACCAAAAGAAACTTCGCGAACTATAAACTCGTTCCTATAAAATAGCGGAACTCAGACATATAGTTCGCGGTTGCCGCCTGTGGCGACAAATTGGGCCGGAGACGCAGGGAGGCCGTAAATGACCACCCTGAATCAA
>CBDVAP010000123.1:0-9174 GCA_965372015.1 uncultured bacterium
GGGAGAACAGAAACTGAGCGTCCTGCGCAGCAGCCGCATGGAAGAGGTCATCTTCAACGGCAGCAGGGGCCACAAACCATCCGGCATGTGTGAAGTGACCCTCACGATCCACAATGACAAATCCAAACTTCCTATAGAATATACCGATGTGGAGATTACCCGCCGGCTCTACCGGGATGGGGAAAGTGAATACCTGCTGAACCTGAATCCCTGCCGACGCAAGGATATCATGGAGCTGTTCATGGATACCGGTATGGGCAGCGACGCCTACTCGGTGATTGAACTCAAGATGATCGATGCCATACTGGCGGACTCGGGGGATGAGCGGCGGCGCATGTTCGAGGAAGCCGCCGGGATTAATAAATACCGCCAACAGCGGGCCGCTACCTATCGCAAGTTGGAAGCCACCCGCGGCGATCTGGAGCGCATCGGTGATATAATCGCGGAGGTGGACGGACAGGTCAAGTCCCTGGGCCTGCAATTGAAGCGCTTCGAGCGCCATAAACGGCTCAGTGCCGAGCAGCGACATTTGGAGCTGGGCCTGGCGACCCGCCAGATACATCGGTTGCACCAGAAACGGGACCCGCTGGATGAGGCTCTGGCCAGAGCCCGCCGGAGTCATCAGACCGAGACCCAGGTCATTTCCAAGGATGAATCCCAGCTGGCTCAGGTGCAACAGGAGTACCGGCAGCGCGAGGAGGAGTTGGCCGTTGCCCGCCAGGCATTGGAGGTCACTGCCGCGGAACTCAATGAGCTCCAGCAGCAGCAGTTGGTGTCCCGGGAACAACTACGGTCCACGCGCGAGAGTCTGGCCCGCTTCGAACGGGAGCGGGAGACCGAGGGCAAAAGTCGGGAAGGCCAACAGATTGAACTGGTTCGGCTGGAGGAAGAACTTGCCGGCCTGGCCCCGATCCTGGAGGAAAAGCAGGCCGCGTTTGAGACCCGGCGCGCCGAGGAGGCGGCGGTTAACGAGCACTACCAGGATGGCGAACAACGCCTGCAGGCTGCGCGTGAGAAGAAATTCAACCATCAGCATCTGGTGAGCAAAGAAATTGCCCGCCGCGATCGGTCATTGGAAATCATTGGTGAGAAGGGCCGGGAATTGGAGGCCCTGGAGGCAACCGTACACACCCGGGCGGCCGCCCTCAAGGATTTGGAGCAGCGCCAGGCCGAGTTAGCTACCCGCAAGGCTGAATTGGCCGACCGGATGAAGGCCTTGGCGGATGACCTGGAAATTGTCGAGCAGGAATTGGCGACCCGGGTAACCGGGGAGAACGAGCTGCAGGAGGAGCGCAGCCGGCTGAACACCGCCTCGCAGGTGATGCAGTCCCGGCTGGATATTTTCAGCCAACTGATCCAGCAGCACGAGGGCTACCCGGATGGGGTCCGGGAAGTGCTGGCCACCTCGGAGCAGTTTCCCGGATTGATGGGGGTGGCGGCTGACCTGTTGGATGTTGAAGCCGGTTATGCCCAAGCCGTCGAAACGGCCCTGGGGGTGTTTGCCACCTGCCTGGTGGTGGAAACCGAGCCCCAGGCTCAGCAGCTCCTGGAGCGGGCTCGCGAGCAGGGCTTCGGTCGTCTGGCGGTAATCCCCCTGGACTGCCTGAAACCACTCGATAAGAAGCGCCGGATAAAGCCTCCCCGGCAATTCCCCGGCCAACCCCTATTACAATTGATCTCCTATCCGCCAGGGCTGGAAGGTCTCTTCGAGCGGTTGCTGGAGGGGGTCTTTTTTATAGCCGATTATCAACCGGGCACAGTGGATCTGCCACCGGGAATGACCGTGGTTACCGCCCAGGGAGATTTGTACGGCCATGTGTCGGTGCTGGCCCATCTCGGCCCGGCTGCGGCCGGCGAGGGGAGCAATTTAGCGACCGGTTCGGCCAGCTTGGTGGGACGGTCGGCGGAAATTGAGCGCTTGCGGGCGGAACTTGGCAAGTTGGCCGGCCAGGAGGCCGCGCTGGCGGAGCGGCTGGCGGAGCTGGAACGGGAACGTACGGCAATGGCCGCTCGCCGAACTGAACTTGTTGCCACCGTTGATACGGCCCTGGGGGAGTCCGGGGACATCAAGGCCGAAATAGCTAAACTGGGGTTTGAGCTGGAGCGAGGCCGGCATGACATTGAAGAACTCCAGGCCCAGGCTCCGAACTTGCGGGAGGTAATCACCGGCCTGGAGGCGGCCCGCGACGCCCAGGAAAAGGAGATCGCTGATCTACAGGACCAGGAATCCGGTCTGGAGCAGGCCATCACCCGGGTGCAGGAACAATACCGGCAGGTCCGGGACGATCGTGATCAGTGGCAGCAAGCGCTGCAGGAGCTGCGGCTGGAACTCCTTAATCTGGAGAACCAGCGTGAAAAATGGGCGGAGCGGAAATTAGCCTTGGTAGCCAACCTGGAGACGGTAGCCGAACGGATCACCCGGTTGGAGGAAGAGAGTGAGCAGGCCGGCCGCAACATCGAGGAACTGACCCGGCGATTATCGGAAGCTGAGGCCCAGGAGCAGGTGCAGACGGCGACCGTGGCTGAGCGGCGGGTGGCGGCTGAACGCCGGGAGCTGGCCGCCCGGGAAACCCGTGATGAAGTCTCCCGTCTGGAAGCCCAAATCCGGGAACAGCAGCACAGCCGGGAAGCGGCCCTGGCCCGGCAGCAGGAACTGGAACTCAATGTCCTCGATCTGCAGCAGCAGGAGGAGTTGATACGCAACCGGATTCAGGAGCTATATGCCGTGGCGGTACCTGATGAGCCGGCCCCAGACCTGCCAGACGAACCCTCCCTGCGGGCCAGCATCGGTAAGAATCAGGCCGCGCTGGAGCGCATCGGCCCCATTAACATGGCGGTAGCGCAGGAATATGAAGAGGAAGCCCAGCGCCTGGGCTTTCTGACCGAGCAATGTGACGACCTGGTGGGGGCCGAGGCCAGCCTGATGGAAACCATCCGCCGGATCGACAATAAGGCCCGGGAACAATTCCGTGAGACATACGACCAGATCCGCTATCATTTCAAGCAAACCTTTAACCTATTCTTCGAAGGTGGGGTAGGTGATCTACGCCTGATAGGTGACCCGGACCCACTGGAAGCGGGCCTGGAGATCGTGGCCCAGCCGCCCGGCAAGAACACTCGCTCTCTCAGGAGCCTGTCGGCCGGGGAGAAAGCCCTGACCGCCATTGCCCTGCTGTTCGCGATCTATTTGGTTAAGCCCAGCCCCTTTTGTATTTTAGACGAGGTGGATGCCCCCCTGGACGACATGAATATAGGTAAATTCAGCCGCGTGATCAGCCAGTTCGCCAAGGATACCCAATTCATTATCGTAACACACAATAAACTGACTATGCAACAGGCCAACTATCTGTACGGTGTGACCATGGAGGAGGAGGGCCTTTCCCGGCTGGTCTCGGTTTCCCTGGAGCAAAATGCAGCTTAAGTCCGGCACTATCTGCGTAGCCCTGGGCCTGCTGGCGGTATTAAGCGCCAAGGAGCCGGTGGCCATCGCCTGGGGTGCTTTCCGCGCTTCAGGCGGCCAAACCAGGCTGGAGGTGTACCTGGGCCTGGACCGTTCCGCCCTCGATTGGCAGGACGATGGTGATCACCGGGTGGCTCAGGCCGCACTGGTGGTGATGGTCATGCGCCGGGGGGCGATCATCGCTTTTAAGGAGCTGCAGGTGGTGGACCGCCGGCCACAGGCGCCGGGACGTATTCCAAAGCAAGCTACCTTTACTCTTAAGCCGGGGAAATACGACTTGCAGGTGGTAGCTGAAGACCGGCGGGGGTCGCTGGTGGACACCACCCTGGCGTTGGAGATCACCAGGTGGGGGCGCCGGGGCATTCAATTCAGTTCGCTGGTACCGGCCTACACTATTTCGCCGAACACGATCAAGTCGGAGTTCACCAGGCAGGGGCTGATGGTGCTGCCCAACGCCGCTGCCGGCTTTGAGCACAATTCGCTCCTATGGTACTATGCCGAGCTTTACGGCCTCACCCCCCAGGATAATATCCTGCTGGAGACCATTGTCACGCGGGACAGCCAGGAAGCATCCATAGGTGAGCCGAGGATGTTCGGCTCGGCGGCCCTCATGCTCCGCGAATGGGGGGCGGTAAACCTGACGGGCTATGAACCGGGTGCTTACCAACTGGAGTTGCGGGCGACGGTGAACGATGATACCGTGTTGGCGGGGGCGGAATTTCAGGTATTGCCGGTAGATACTACCGGGGACTCCAGCCGGGTGTACATCGATCTGGCCCCGGGATTGGCGGCGGTTTGGCCCCGGTTCGACCTGAATCGGTACGAAAAAGCTGATTCCGCGATCCAGGTTCAGCTGCTGGCCCGTACTATCAGTCGGTTGGCCCGCACGGTGGAGCGGGACTCTGCCACTTACCTGGAACAACTCGCTACCCATTGGCCCCTGGCCCGCCAAAACGATCCCGGCTGGGGCGGCGCCGGCCACCTGTCGGAAAGCGGCCGGGTGATATTGCTATTCGGTCTCCCCACTGCCATCCAACGGTATCCCGCCAGTGGTAGCCGGGGCGCATATCAGGTCTGGGACTACACCGCTGCCGGCTCCGGTGGAGTAATTGTATTTAGCGACAATGATAATGTCGGCCGGGGCCGGGAGACCCTGGTGCATGGGACTCTGCCGGGCACTCCCTTCGACGCCGGGTGGCAGGGGATACTCCCGACCCGGTTTGCAGCTGCCCCAGCGGGCCCGGTTTTACCGCCGGCTGGAGATTCCCTGGAAACCGCGGTGGGTGATAGCACCGCCACCGATGCGGCCATCGTGGAACCGTTGGAACAACCGGCGGATACTACCGCAATCGACACAACCACTATAGAGCCTGAAGAACAGGACCAACCTCAACCGACGGCCCCGGTGAGTGAACCGACAGCCCTGCCGGCCGATAGTACGGCCGGTGAGACCGGCGCAGCCTTTGAACCCGGCTCCCAGGACAGTTCTCGAGTGGACACTACCGGCCCTGAGCCCGCAATCGAAGACACTTTAACTACTGATTAGGGCGGTACCCACCATGTCTACACTGGCGGTCGGTATCGATATCGGCGGCACCTTTATCAAGGCCGGCCTGGTAGGCCGCGACTTGAAATTGCGGCGCCAATGTCCCCCGGTGGCCTCCGAACCATTAAGCAACGGTGATGAGCTGATAACGGCGACCCTGGCCGCTATCGATGAGGCCCTGGCTTCCCAGGGCGGCAGCCGTAGTGATCTGGCCGGCATCGGGATCGGATGCCCCGGCCCTTTGGACCTCAATCGAGGTATGGTCCTGGAGACAGAGAACATTTTCATGCTGAACGGTTTCCCGTTGCGGGACCGGTTTTCGGAAGCAGCCGGGGTGCCGGTCTGGCTGGACAATGACGCCAACGTTTTCACCCTGGGAGAGGCCCGGGCCGGCGCCGCTAAGGGAGCCCGGTACGTGGTGGGCGTTACTCTGGGTACCGGCTTGGGATGGGGCATCGTGCTGGATGGAGAAACCTATCATGGGGCCACCGGTACCGCCGCCGAATACGGGTTATCGGCCTGGGGTCCCCATGGTACCTGGGAAGATCAAATATCCATTCGAGGGCTGCTCCGCATGTTCACGGAGTTGGGCGGCAGCGCCGATTCACCACGGGAGGTGAGTGATCTGGCGGGCCGGGGAGATGAGCGGGCCATGCAGGCCTGGCGGGAATACGGCGCCGTGCTGGGCCTGGCGATTTCCCATGTTGTTAACCTGCTCGATCCCCACGTAGTGGTTCTGGGCGGCGCCATGGCCCAGGCCTGGAACCATTTTAAACCGGCTATGATGGAAGCGCTCCATGAACAGATTTTCACGCTCCCGCGAGCACAGCTTAAAGTAGTACCGGCGCAGCTGGGCAATCAGGCGGCCTTGATCGGCGCCGCCGGCCAAGTTAAATGGCCATGAGTCTGGCGCCCGGATTTCTCCCCAGGTTCAATCCACTCCAACTGCTGTTCCCGCCCCTGTGCCTGATCTGTGGCGCCTCCGTCGACGCAGATGAAGCAGTCTGTGGCCCCTGCCGGCTCAAACCGGAGCCCACCAGCCTTGGTCAGTGGCGGGCGCAGACCGCGGTCCGCACAGATCTGGACGAGGTCTGGACCGCCTTCTGGTTCGACGAGGCCATGCGGGAATTGATCCATCACTTCAAATACGGCGGTTACCGCAGATTGGGACCGCCGCTGGCCGGCATGGCCCTCGAGCAACTTGGGGACCTGCTCCAGCCGGAGCGGTTCAACTGCCTGGTGCCGGTGCCGCTGCACCCAGTCAAGCGCCGGGCTCGGGGCTACAACCAGGCGGCGGTTTTGGCCGGCGCACTCAGCGAGCTGACCGGTTTGCCCGTGGCTGGCCGCTGGTTGCTGCGCCGGGACTGGACCCGCTCCCAGACCGGGCTGACGGTACGCGAGCGGCGGGCCAATGTAACCGGGTGCTTCCAGGTGATACGACCGGGCGCCGGTGAGGATATCCTGCTGGTGGATGACGTGATTACAACCGGAGCCACCGCTTCGGCCTGCGCCCAGGTGCTGCGGGAGGCCGGTTACGGCCGGGTAGCCGTCTTAACCTTGGCTACCACCAGGAAAGAGAAGTAATTTGGTACAATTATTTGAAGAGTGAATCGGCACTGGATGAATACTATTGAACGGATGGCCTTGCAGGGCAAACGAGCCCTGATACGGGTCGATTTTAACGTTCCCCTGGACGATGGAATCGTAGACGACGATTTCCGCATCCGGGCGGCGTTGCCCACCATCCGCTATTGCTTGGAGCAGGGGGGTAGCGTGGTGCTTATGTCCCATCTGGGTCGGCCCAAGGGTAAGCCGGTACCGGAGAATTCCCTTTTACCGGTGGCGGAACAGCTGGAAGCCTTACTCCGGCAGGACATTATCTTTTCCCGGGATTGTATCTCCGACCGCTCGGTGGAAGTCAGTGCCGGACTCAAACCAGGGCAGGTGCATCTGCTGGAGAATCTCCGGTTCTACGCCGGGGAAGAAGCTAACGACGATCAGTTCGCTGCCCGCCTGGCCGTACACGGTGAGCTATACATCAACGATGCCTTTGGCACGGCCCACCGGGCGCATGCCAGTAACGTCGGGGTGGTATCCCACTTCGACCAGGCCGGTATTGGGCGCTTGATGGCCAAGGAATTGGAATTTCTCACGGCGAAACTGGAAAATCCTCGCCGGCCGTTCGTCGTGATTCTGGGCGGGGCTAAAGTGTCAGGTAAACTGGAATTGGTACGCCGCTTACTGGAGCGGGCCGATAAACTCTTGATCGGCGGTGGCATGGCCTTTACTTTTCTCAAGGCTCAAGGCCACCAGGTGGGCAAATCATTGGTGGACGAAGCGTTGCTGCCGGAGGCCGGCGAGATATTGCGGCTGGCCGAGGAGAGCGAGACCCCGTTACTACTTCCCAGGGACGTAGCCGCGGCAGACAGCATAGCACCCAATGCCGCCTGGCGGGTGATCAACCTGGAGGAGCTGCACGACGACGAAATCGGGGTGGACATCGGTCCCGAAACCTGTGCCGAGTTCGGCCTGGCCCTGCAGGACGCCAAGACAATACTGTGGAACGGCCCCATGGGTGTCTTCGAGTTCCCTCCCTTCCAGACCGGAACCGAGTTGATCATCGACACTATTACCCACGCCACGGTCGGGGGGGCGGTATCGGTGGTAGGTGGTGGTGATTCCGCCGCGGCCATCGACAAGTTGTCGGATTCACGCCATTTCAGCCACATCAGCACGGGCGGCGGCGCTTCCCTGGAACTGCTGTGTGGCAAAACCTTACCAGCCCTGAAAGCCCTGTCATGAAAACCACCAAACCGGTCATAGCCGCCAATTGGAAAATGCACAAGACCCCCCAGGAGGGGTACCAATTTGCCCGGCAGCTGGCCACAAAGGCCTTGAATCTGGGTGGAGTCGATTTTATCTTAGCCCCCGCCGCAACGGCCCTTTGGCACCTGCAAGGCTTGCTGAAGGACACAGACGTCGAGCTCTGTGGCCAAAATATGCACTTCGCCGATGCCGGCGCATATACCGGCGAAATTTCGGCTGGCATGCTGTTGGCCTGTGGCTGCAGCTGGGTGATCATAGGACACTCCGAACGACGGCATATCTTCGGTGAGTCCGACGATGATCTTAAGCGGAAGGTCCCGGCGGCCCTGGGCGCCGGGTTGCGGGTGATCTATTGTATTGGCGAACGGTTGGAGGACAGGGCGGCGGGCCGGACTATCGAAGTGCTGCGCCACCAGATCACCAACGATCTGGCCGATCTGGATTCGTTCCCCACGGAACGAATTATGATCGCCTATGAACCGGTGTGGGCCATCGGGACCGGGCAGGTTGCCACGCCCGAGCAGGCCGGTGAGGCCCACGCCAGTGTGCGCGAAATTGTCGGGGAGCGATTCCCCGGGGCTGAGACCGCCAAGGTCCTGTACGGTGGCAGCGTCAAATCCGGTAACGCCGCCGATTTGATTAAGACCCCCGGGATTGATGGTTTCCTGATCGGGGGAGCCAGCCTGGATATAAACGAGTATTGCCGCATAGCTGAAATAGCACAATTGGAGGCCCACTCTTGATTTACCCATTCTTAATATTTTTGCACATCATCGTTTCCGCCCTGTTGATCACTGTAATATTGTTACAGTCCGGCCGCGGGGGCGGACTGGCCGGTAGCCTGGGTGGAGGGGTATCCACGGCCATGTTTGGCGGCCAGGGCGCCGATAAAGTCATGACCCGCCTGACCACCGGTTTAGCAGCCGCCTTCATGGTGCTGGCGATCCTGATTTCTATCGCCGGCAGCCCTGAACTGGGTCAGCAGGACAGTGTCGTGCGGGAAAGAGCCGCCCAGACGGAAACAATGCCTCTGCAACCCTTGAACCAGGTTGATCTTCCGGTTTCCACCAGCCCGATGGACTTGCCGATTCCTCTGGAGGAACCGGCGGCTAAGACACCGGCGACCGGCGAAAATACCGGTAGCGAATGAAATTTGCCGAAGTGGTGGAACTGGTAGACACGCTGTCTTGAGGGGGCAGTGGGAGCAATCCTGTGCGGGTTCGAGTCCCGCCTTCGGCACGTAAGAATCGCTGAAGCGGGACGAGACCCCGCAGAATGCGGGGAGAAGCCTGTCCTGGACCCCGCCATCGGCGGGGGAGCGGAGCCTGTCCTGAGCGTGGGC
>CBDVAP010000124.1:0-9139 GCA_965372015.1 uncultured bacterium
GATGGCTTTCTGCCGCTACAAAAAGAGGCTATGGAGTGTGTCCTCGGCAGCCGGGACTCGATTGTGGTCCTGCCAACGGGGGGTGGGAAATCGCTTTGCTATCAAGCGCCGGCGGTGGCCATGCCGGGACTGGCTTTGGTGGTTTCGCCCCTGATCTCACTGATGAAGGACCAGGTCGATGCACTGAACGAATGTGGCGTTCCGGCGGCGCGCATTGACAGTACTCTGTCCCTTAAGGAACGGGACGCCGTTTTTGCCCAAATTCGCGAGGGAACCCTTAAACTACTTTACCTCTCGCCCGAGCGGCTTGTCTCGGACGGCTTTTTTGAACGCCTCAGGAAAACCGAACTTTCTTTTATCGCCGTGGATGAGGCCCACTGCGTCAGTATGTGGGGGCATGATTTCCGTCCCGAGTACCGCGAACTGGGACTGCTGAAGAAGGCCTTTCCCGAGATTGCCATTCACGCTTATACGGCTACCGCCACCGAACAGGTCCGCAACGACATAGCGCGCCAGTTACGTCTTGAAATTCCCCAGATATTGGTTGGCGCTTACGATCGCCCGAATCTCATTTACAAAGTAATCCGGCGCGGCAACATAGTCAGTCAGGTCTGCGCTGTGCTGGATCAGCACAAGAGCGAATCGGGCATCATCTACTGTATCCGGCGCAAAGATGTGGACAAGATGTGTGCGGCACTGACCGACAAAGGCTACCAAGTATTGCCCTATCATGCCGGTATGGAGGACCAGCAACGCAGGATAAACCAAGAGGACTTCATCCAGGAAAGGGTCGATATTATCGTTGCTACTGTCGCGTTCGGTATGGGTATTGATAAGTCGAATGTGCGTTACGTGATTCACGCCGGCATGCCCAAATCGCTCGAGCACTACCAGCAGGAAAGCGGGCGGGCGGGGCGCGACGGCCTCGAGGCTGATTGTATCCTGTTCTATTCGGGCGGCGACTACGGGACCTGGCAGAGTATCCTTAGGGATATGGACCCGGAACCCAAGGAAATTGCTCTTGGCAAAGTGAAGGATATTTTCAATTTCTGCACTGGCGTCACCTGTCGGCACCAGGCGATTCTCAACTATTTTGGCCAAGACCTGGACAAAGCCAACTGCGGCGCCTGTGACGTCTGTCTCGGCGATCTGGACCTCATGGAAGACTCGCTGGAGGCTGCCCAGAAAATTCTCTCCTGTATTATCCGCCTGGACGAGTATTTCGGCGCGGACTACACGGCCTTGGTGCTGACCGGGTCGCGTGAGCAGCGAATCCTGAAGAATGGCCATGACAAGCTGAGCACCTACGGCCTGCTTTCCGACTACAAGAAGCGCATCACACGGGATTGGATCGAGCAGCTGGTGGCGCAGGGATACCTTCAAAAGACCGGGGATTTTAGCGTCCTCGTGGTTACCACAAAAGGTAGGCGTATCCTGAAAGGAATAGAGACGCCCCTTCTGCTCAAACCGGCGAAGAAACCAGCCAGAGTGTCCAAGGTCGCGCAAGCTTCGTGGGAACGTGTTGATAGAGGTTTGTTCGAGACGTTGCGAAAGTTGCGGTGGAAGATTGCGGAAAGAAAGAGCATACCAGCCTACATTGTCTTTGGCGACGCCGCACTACGCGACATGGCCCGGCGAAGGCCTGCCTCCCCCGAGGAGTTCCTCCAAGTCAGCGGAGTGGGGCAGCAAAAGAACAAAGAATACGGCGCCGCCTTCCTCGCTGCTATCAGGGATTATTACCTGGCAAATCCGGTTGAGATCCTCAAGGTATCCGAGCCGGTGGCTCTTCTGGATGAGTTGGAAGGCAAGCAGACAACCAAGGAGGTTTGAGATGGGCAAGTATTTGGATATCGGCAAGGCCTTCGAGGCGGCCCTGTTCAGCGGCGATCAGGAGGGGATCAGGCAGACTATGCACACGGAGATAGCCTATGAAATGTTGGGCCGGCCTCCCCTGGGCGGGCGTTTCGAGGGCCGCGAGCGAGTGATAGCCTCCTTCGAGAATCGCGAGGTGGGTCTTGGTCCGGGCTTCGAGTACGAGCAGATCAGCCGGGAGTGGTTCGAGGATGAATCTGCCGGTAAGGTTTTCGTGGAGATCTACGAGAAGTCCTGGCTGGCGAAATACCCCGACGACCTGCTGATCGTGCGCACCTGCTCGGCGCTGTCATTCCAGGACGGTAAGATCATAAGTATCATCGACTACACGGACAGTCAGGCTTACGCCGAGTTCAAGGAACGCCACGAGGGGGAGATACCGAAGTTTACCAAGGGCTAAAACGATAACTCTCTGGAACTCTCCGCTGGAAAAGGTGTTAATTTCCTAGCCCCATGCGGATTCTGGTCACCACAATCGCCCTTAGTGCTGTCATGTCTTACACCGTGGCCCCTTTCCTGTTGGACATGCACCGCCACTGCCTGGGGCATGATGGGGACATAACCGTGACGATGCCCAGGCAAGAGCAGTCCGGCCACGGTGTCCACCATCAGGATTGCCACTGGCTACGGGGCGCCAGGGACCAGCAGGCCACCCTAGGTCAGGTAGCCGTCACCGCAGCGGCCAGATGGATTTCCCCCTGGATGGCGGCTCCAGTGGTTCCCCTGACCTGTCGTTCCTATCCTGCCTTTGAAGGCCGCGCCCCACCGCCGATTCTCCTCTAGACGCCAGGATCGGTTAAGTCCGGTCCCTTTCACTGAACGCACCACTCACTCCAGGAGGAAAACGATTGAACGTGCATACGGCGCGATGTTTCATATTTGCGGTCTTATTTTCGGGCTTTCTCTCGGCGCAGAAGGTGGCCGTCCAGCCCCGGTATGCCGACATATCCTTGAGCAGTCTGTTCTCCAGCGGTTGGTCTTCGGCCGGAGATGAAGACCTGCTTGCGTTGCAAGGAGGCGCCCACGACCCTAACAAGCGGGGCTTCACGGTTCAAAATGTTGAACTTTCATTAGTGGGGGCGGTGGACCCGTTCCTGCGAGGGGAGGCTCACCTGATCTTCCAGATCGATGAGGGGGGCGAATCCATCCTTGAGTTGGAGGAGGCCTTTCTCACCACCCAGACCCTTCCTTATGGGCTACAGGTGAAGGCCGGGACCTACTTCACTGAATTTGGCCGCCTCAACCCCCAGCATCCCCACAGCTGGTCCTATGTGGACCAGCCGCTGATCAACACCCGGATGTTCGGCGGTGACGGTCTCCGGGGACCGGGCGTCCGGTCGGCGTGGCTCTCGCCGCTGCCGTGGTATACCGAACTGTTTCTGGGCGTCCAGAACGCCAACGGCGAGACGGCGGTGAGTTTTCTATCCAGTGAGGAGGAGAGGGAGTTTCTGGGCCGTCCCCTGGTTGCAAGAGAGGTGGCATCCCTCAGCGACCTGCTCCGGTCGGCACGGTGGCTCAACTCCTTTAACATAAGTGAGGAGACTACGGTGAACATCGGCGCCTCGGCCCTGTGGGGTCCCAACGCCACCGGCAAGGAGGGCAAAACGACCATCTACGGTGGGGACCTCTACCTGAAGTGGCAGCCACTGGCCAACGACCAGGGCTGGCCCTTTGTCGCGATCCAGGGGGAAGCGATTCACAGGAGTTACCTGGCGGCAGCCCATAGCTCGGAGCTGTTCATCGGTACCCAGGAAACCCTCACCGATGTCGGCGAGTACCTCCAACTCCAATGGGGTCTCAAGCGCGGTTGGGTGGCTGGAGTACGCTATGGGTCGGCCACCGGATCGGGAAAAGACGGCGATGATCCCCTGCGTGAACAGCGCACGCGGCTGGGATGCAACCTGACCTACTACCCATCCGAATTTTCCAAGCTGCGGCTGCAGCTGAACCTCGATAGTGCCCGGTTTTTGAATCAGGGCAATGCCTGGGGCCTCTGGCTCCAGTATGAGTTTCTCCTTGGTCAGCACGCAGGACACAAATTTTAAGGAACCGTGATATGAAAGTTTTCAAGGCACAAGCCCTGCTGATGGGAATCTTGATTCTTCTGACTGCTGGTCCCATTGCCGGTAAAAAGATGCAGATCGTCACCACCACCACCGACCTAAAGGCCATTGCCGAGGCCGTGGGTGGCGCATACGTGTCGGTGAACAGCATCAGTTCCGGGCGGCAGGACCCCCATTTCATCGCTGCCAAACCGAGCTACATGCTAAAGTTGCGCAAAGCCGACCTGTTCATCCGTATCGGCCTGGAACTGGAAAAGGGCTGGGAACGGCTGATCCTGGAGGGTTCTCGCAACAGCAGCATCCTCATCGGCAGCCGGGGGCACTTGGACGCCTCTGCCGGCATACGCCGCCTGGAAGTGCCCACCGGGCCAGTGGACCGGTCCATGGGAGATGTGCATCCTTTAGGTAATCCCCACTATTGGCTGGACCCCTACAATGCCCACATCATCGCCGGCACGATTGCCCAACGCCTGGGGGAGCTGGACCCCGAGCATGAAGATGAGTATGTCCAGTCGGCGATGTCATTTGGTCGGCAAGTGGATACAGCCATGTTTGGTAGCGCCTTTCACCAGGGGGAGGATACTGAACGCCTATGGCAAGGCCAGCATGACGGGAACCTGGGTCCCGGTATTGAGGATCAGTCCGGCGCCTCCGCCAACCCTGGCACCGGTGAGGCGCGGGGCTGGCAGGCCCAAATGGCGCCTTTCCGGGGGGTGAAGGTAGTGACCTATCATCGGAG
Organism: uncultured bacterium; assembly: GCA_965372015.1. Taxonomy (GTDB): domain Bacteria; phylum Fidelibacterota; class Marinisomatia; order SCGC-AAA003-L08; family TS1B11; genus JACZSB01. The sequence continues at coordinate 4,675 of CBDVAP010000124.1, forward strand.
TTGGTCCTATTTCCTGGAGCGGTTCGGGCTGGTTGCCGTGGGCGAGCTGGAGGCCAAGCCCGGAATCTCGCCCAGCCCGGGGCATCTGAAGAACCTCATCGAGACCATGCAGGCGCAACAGGTACCGATCATTATTGTGGCCTCTTTTAAGGGGGATAAAGCGCCTAACCTGGTGGCATCCAAGACCGGCGCCACGGTGGTGAAAGTACCCTATTCCGTGGGCGGCAACGACCAGGCCAGCGATTATATCGCCATGATGGACCAGCTGGTTACTCGAATTTCCACGGCCTTAACCCGATCATCACTGTAGGAGGCCCTAATGATTGATCTGCTTTTCTGGCCCTTCATGGCGACCCTGGTGATCTCCAGTATCCATGTTTACCTGGGGCTGCATGTGGTCATCCGGGGGGTTATCTTTGTCGATCTGGCCCTGGCTCAGGTGGCGGCAGTGGGAGCGACGGTGGGTTTTCTCCTGGGGCTGGAACCGGGAGGAATTCCAGCTTATCTTACGGCCCTCGCCTTTACCTTGCTGGGGGCAGTTCTGTTTACCCTCACCAGGGATCGTAAGACCGGCATTCCTCAGGAGGCCATCATCGGCATCACCTACGTGGTGGCGGCTGCCATGATGATTCTACTATTGAGCAAAGCGCCTGAAGGGGGTGAGCACATCAACACCCTCATGGTGGGGAGTATCCTGTTCGTAACACCGAAGCTCATCGGGTATACCTTCGTTCTCTACCTTGTCATCGGGATAATCCTGTACTTTTTCCGGGAAAATTTCCTGGCGGCTTCCAGGCTGTATCACGATCCGGAAGCCATGGACCAGTATCGCTGGTGGGATTTCCTGTTCTATGCCACCTTCGGTTTTGTCGTCACCAGTGCCGTGCAGATCGTCGGTATTTTGCTAGTGTTCTCATACCTCATTATCCCGGCCGTAGCTGGGATGATGTTCTACCAGACCTGGCGTGCACGACTCTTTTTCGGCTGGTTATTGAGCATTGTCGCGAGTCTCCTGGGGATGGCGGCGTCCATATGGCTCGACATTCCCACCGGGGCGGCCATTGTAGCCACCTTTGGGGGATTACTAGTGCTCTGCGCCGCCGGTAGGTTGGTCCTGGGTGCGCGAGCGGCCGGCTAGTTCTCACCTCCACCCGTCAGCCACCGAAACTTGAACCAGCCCAGGCCCCCCAGGTATCCGATAGCGAACAGCCACCAGGGGTAGGCCCCCGGCGGCCGCCCCTCGGTTAAATTCGGTAGTGCCCAGAAAAAAGTGGCCAGGATCACGATCCCAGCGGCGCCCTCGATCAGCCAGTCGCGGCGGGTGAAGCGCGGCAGGCGCTCATCCGGGGGAAGCAGCAGCATGGCCCCAGCGGTCACCAGCCCCAACGATACCAACACCGGAGCCAGCACCGGCGCCGTCCAGGGCACGGGGATCAGGAACAGGATGTCCCAATCCAGTAGCGAAACCGGCCAGTCCAGGACCAGCTTCAGCGTCAGATAGAACACCAGGTCCCATACCCCAAAGCAAAAGGCGAACACGGCAAAGCGGCGCAGTCCTCCGCGCACTGCCAGACGGGCTACCGACAGCAGCAGTAGTAGCGAGGCGGCTTCGCGGGCTACCTCGGTGGTGACGATATGCCGGGGCCGGAGCGCCAGCAGGTCGAGGCTGAAACCGCCGGGATAGTACAGATCCCGCAGGTAGACTACCACGGCCCCCTCGATGTAACCGAAGGCAACGGCGAACAGGGTCAGCCAGAGGAGCAGATTGCGATTGCCGGTATCCATGCTGCGGCTTGGAATCTAGCCAAATTTAAGGCAGTCTGCCAAGGGCGGTTTGCCGACGGTTAAGGAACCCGATTTGCTTGCCGGGCAATTTGCCGGGCGCTAAATTCACCCGCCCTTTTCGGCCCGTTCGTCTAGTGGTCAGGACTCCAGGTTTTCGACCTGGCAACAGGAGTTCGATTCTCCTACGGGCTACTATCATTCTCCCCGTCGTGAACCTCAGTTTTCGTCGGGGATACTATTTTTAAGACCTGCAACTCACAGCCCAAACAACCCCAGACAACCCCAAACAAATGTACTTTTTGCCGGATACGCATTAATCAATCGTTTGAGGGGATGGCGTACCCTAAGGTGACAAACCGATGGTACTATGGAAGTTTCTTTTCACTGCAGTGAGATTTACTTCAGGTACAATACCGGGCAGCGGACTCATAATCCGTTGGTTGGGGGTTCGACTCCCTCAGGGCCCACTCCTCCATTGCCGACGACAAATCGGGCATTTCTACTATCAGGCACATGGTGGCTTAATCCGCAAACAACCCCAGACAACCCCAAACAATTGTACAATTTGCCGGATACGGAACCGGATACGGATATTCATTTATATTGGTGGTGACGCGCTGGATTTAGGATCCAGTGTCCAGCTGGACGTGGAGGTTCGAGTCCTCTCCGCGGCACTCCTTGATAATAATAGATTTACGATGATATTTATTTGTGCTTGTCACCGGGTCACCCGTTTACCGTGCAAGCGATATGTAAGCACTTGCAGATGATTCGGGCATGTCTCAAGGGCTTGCAAACTGGAGTCAACGCAATCAGATAATGTGCACTACCTGCTGAGATCGACTTCATAGAAGACGTAGAATTCGATTCTTGGCAGCCCCGTCGTGAGATGTTATTTCGGCGCAACAAGAGTTGTACCACCTTCGGGTAAGGCCTCAGACCAATCCTACAGATTAGAACAAAATAGCGTGTGGTAGACGCAGTCCTTTGACTCAGCGCATCCTGGTTATAGCATCTGAATTGATGGAACCAGGTTGTCAGTCATCAGGACCTCGGTGGGCAGTACCTTCTTCATCTACCCAGTCCGCTTCCTCCCAAACCATCCCCCGCCGGCCGGGTACCTTGCGGGTAGCGCCCGGCCGGTAGAACGAGCACGACTTGGGGCCGTAGCAGAAGGTCTCCTGGCGATAGCGGACCTGGGATGGATTCCACTGATCGATGATCATCTTGACAGGCATCAGGCAGCCCCGGATGCAGCTGGCGCACTTTGCTTTGTAGGTCCGAGCGTCAAGGCGCCGGTGGCCACGAGTGCGGTAGGTTTCTAGCTCAGGGGGAACGCCGTGCCAAGGAGGCGGGGTCCAGGTCTCCAATGATCGCTCCAACACATTTAACCTACTCGCTTTGTAGAATTCAGCAGTCTCCAGGTGGGTATCCGTCACCGGGAGGCATTCTCCTAAAACGATGTCACCGACACGGAATCCATGCTTGGCTTGAGCACCTTTTCCCACGGCAACGGCAAACTCACGACTCTCCGCGCCGATCACGCCATCAACGTTGAGTACATATCCGGGTTAGCTGTGGTTCCGCTGGTCAAACGAGCGAATCAGACGAATCCGGGGTTGAACAGAGGTCAGCCTTCCTTCCCAACCGAGTTAGCGAACCCCAAAACCTCATTATGCCTCCGAATGTACTCCTGCATAGGCCAAAGGGATTTATTGGCGGGTAAGCGTATTTTATCGTTATGAATATCCACCGTTGAGAGTTTATCAAACAGTGAGTATTTTCTAGTCTGCATGTTTGGGTCGGAATAATGGATATGATAGTTCTCGTCAATCGTGATTAATCCATGATCAAACAGACTGTGATGGTTCCGTGACATCAAAATTCCATTGCGCACGTCCATCCTTTGGGCAGGTGTGCACTCAGACCATGGGATAATATGTACCGCTTCCAGCGCCTCTTGGAATGTTAGACCAGAAAATGCGCAGGTACTCTTATATGCCTTCATGAGTGCTTCGCGGAAAAGTGCTTGAGCAGGCCCCCTTACCTTTACGACCGCATATATGTCAGCCGCACCGTTCGGGTCCGAGAGCAATCTATTGATCACATCATCATGACTGGTCCCATCGGCCGCATATGCAAAGGGATTCGCTTCTAGCTGCCAATTATATTGGTAGACCATGTCGACCCCTGTTTGCATGTCATCCACGTCCCATGCTACGAACCCTGGTCCAGGTATTCCTGTCTGGTTCACCACTAAGATGGTTAAGGGAGGTAGCTTCTCTGCGAGACAGTGGTTCTGGATTAATTCGAGCATGAATTTGTCGGCTCGCCAGTGGATATCCAAGGCATCACCAAGGTTTTTGTAAGTAATACTGGTGGCTTCTGCGGCGCACTTAGTCAGTATTGGCCAGGCCCTAAACGCACGCTCAGCTTGGTTGATCACCGGGTAACCCTTTACAGCGCCATCATGCCGCGACTGCGGTTGCTGTGACTCTCCCGAGCACGCCAATCAGAACATCAACGTCCGCAGAGGTGAATAAATCATCTGGGCCTCTGGGAGAAATGTCTGTAAACGGTGATTCGTAAAGCATTGATGCTCGCATCACTCCTCGTTCAGTGAGAAAATCTATCACTAGATTCACAAATTCAATCTGGTTCGCATTTGGTGTTTTCCCTG
>CBDVAP010000125.1:0-9026 GCA_965372015.1 uncultured bacterium
GGTAAACAGATCTGTGAGCCGGTATAGAACGGACTCATGATTCATGCGCCGGCCGGGTGGGGGACATCCTGTGCCTGTATAACGCCGGGGCCTATACCGCCAGCATGGATTCCAACTACAGTCCCCGGCCGTTGGCGGCGGAGGTGTTGGTCGAAGGGGACCAGGCCCGGTTGGTGCGTGAGCGGCAGGGCCTGGGCGACCTGTTGGCCCGGGAGGTGGACCGTACCCTGCAGTAGGACCCTAGAGCGATCCCCACCATTGCGATAGATATTCATCGATCATGGCCCGGCGGTATTTGAGCGGCATATGGTCGTTGTCCACAGTTTGACATAGCCGGCGGGCCCGGCGCTGGAGGTCCGTCAGCGATAACTCAGGCAACTTGCCCTCCAGCAACACCGGCGCCGGTGAGACGCCGTTCAGGCAGACCCGTACCCGGTTCCCATCGTCTATGGCTGCTGCTACGGTCAGGGAAGTAAAGTCCAGGCTGCGGCGGGTGCGCAGTTTGCTAAACCAGGTGCGGCGAGGCCGGCGCGGCAGCCCTATTCTGGTGATGATTGCTCCACCATCCAGATGACGATGGGGTTTCAACCCATCCGGGGCATATAACTTGATCAGCGGCACTGTTTCGGTCTTGCCAGGGCGCCGGATCGTGACCTGAGCCTCCAGCACGATCAGGGCCGGGGCCAGGTCGGAGACGTTGCGCGAGTAGCACCCTTTATCGGTGCCGGTCACCAGGCAGATCTCCCCCCCTGCGCGCAGGCAGCCCCCGGCGCCCAGCCGCCAACCGGGCGATTGATTATAATAGTTGCAGCGGTTCTGCACCAGCAGATTGCCGCCTACCGTGGCGGTCTGGCGCAAGACCGGGGTGGCGATCGATCCGGCGGCGGTGCGGAGGAGGGGGAAGTCCGTCCCCACCGCCGGGTGCGCCTCCAGTTCGGCCAGGGTGACACCGGCGCCGATGGTCAATGTTTTGGCGGCCGTCTTTACCTGGCGCAGCTCGGCGATCTCGCTCAGATCGATGAGGTGGGGCTTGTTGTGCAGCCGGTGCTTGCGATGCAACAGCAGGTCGGTGCCGCCGGCCAGATAGGCGCAGTCACCCGGGCGCCGACCGACAACTTCCCAGGCCTGGGCCAAAGTGGTGGGCAGGTTATAGGTGGCCCCGCTCACCGTTTGCCGTTCCCATTGTGCTGCAGGGCCGCCAGGACCTTATCGGGCGTAAGGGGCAACTCCAGCATGCGCACTCCGACGGCATCGAACACGGCGTTGCCGATAGCCGGCAGCACCGGGTGGATGGGGCCTTCCCCGGCCTCCTTGGCCCCGAACGGCCCCTCCCGGTCGTTCGACTCGATGATGGTGATGTCCATCTGGGGTGTGTCCAGGGCGGTGGGGATGCGGTAATCGGTGAAATTGGGGTTGAGTTGCCGCCCCTGGTAGTAGTCCAGTCGCTCGGTAAGGGCCTGCCCCAGCCCCATGTGGATGCAGCCCTCGATCTGCCCCTCGACGGCTAACGGATTCAAGGCCTTACCGCAGTCGTGGGCGCCCCAGACCTTCACGACCTGCACCGCGCCGGTGTGGCTGTTGACCATGACTTCGGCAATGAAGGCGCCGAAGCTGTAGGCTGGACTCAAACCTGCTCCGGCCCCCTTGAAATCGCCGCCCATTTTGGGCGCTACGTAGGTACCGCTTTCAATAAACGAACCTTCCCCGGCCATGGCAATCTCCACCGCCTGGTCCCAGGAAAGATCAACCGAACCATCCTGCGAGGTAATACGGCCAGCTTCAAACTTGAGCCTATCAGGCGCCAGGTCGTACTGCCGACCGACTTTCGCGGCTATCCGGGCGCGCAATTTCTCGGCGGCGGTTTTGGCGGCGTTGCCCACCATGAATGTGACCCGGCTGGAATAGGTGCCCAGGTCCACCGGGGTCAGGCGGGTATCGGCGCTCTCCACCTGGATGCGGTCCAGGGGCAAGCCACAGACCTGGGCGACGATCTGGGCCAGCAGGGTATCGCTGCCCTGGCCGATGTCGCTGGCACCGCTGAAAACCACCACCCGGCCGTCAAAATCCAGTTTTATATGCACGACAGTTTGCGGGTATTCGGTCCGGTTGATGGGCAGGGCCGAGCCGCTGATGTAGAAGCCGCAGGCCACCCCCAGGCCGTGGCCGTGGGGCAGGCGTCCGTAGCGATTATCCCAGTCCGACTTTGACCGTACGGCCGCCAGGCAATCGCGGGCTCCGTTACTGGTGATCCGCAGTTGGCCCACGGTCTGGGTGTCGGCGGGCAGGAAGTTGCGCTTCCTCAGGTCACAGGGATCGATGCCGGCCTGGTGGGCCAGCATATCCAGGACGGTTTCGATCGCGTAGCGGGAATTGACCGCCCCGTGGCCCCGCATGGCGCCGCACTGGGGCTTGTTTGTATACACTCGGCGGGTGCGGAAACCGAAATGGTCAATGCGGTAGGGCCCCTGCAGCAGTACGCCGTTGTAATAGGTGGTCACTACCCCAAAGCTGGCGTAGGCCCCGCCGTCGATAACGATGTCCGTATCCAGGGCGGTGATCATTCCCTTTTCATCGCACCCGGCCGAGAGGGTCATTTCGGTGGGGTGCCGGCCGTGGTTGGTGAGGAACACTTCCTCGCGGGTTAGGCGGCACTTCACTGGCCGGCGAGTCTGCCGGGCCAGGTAAGCAGTGATAATTTCGTGGGGAAAGGGATCGCTTTTGCCGCCGAAACCGCCCCCCAGGGTTGGCTTCTTCACATGGACCCGGTGGGCCGGCAGATCCAGCACCTCAGCCAATGTGCGATGCAGGTAATGGGGCACCTGGGTGGCGCTGATCACCGTTAGCGTATCGTCCGGATTGTAGAGGGCTACCGTGGCATGCGGCTCGGTAAAGCCGTGGGTCACCCCGGCGAAGCGGAAATCTGCCTTGCAGCGGTACGGTGATTTCTCCAGCGCCTGCCGGGGATCGTTGAAACTCAATTCAGCCGTCTTGTGAATATTGGTGTCGTTGCGGCTGTGGGTATGGATCGGCTCGTGGTCCGGATCCACCCGCAGGGAATCGTCCGGATCGAGGAAGTCATGCAGCGGCTCATATTCCACCTCGATCAACTCGACCGCCTGGGCGGCGCATTCCTCGGTCTCGCCGGCCACGGCGGCCACTATTTCACCCACATATCGCACTTTCTCGATGGCCATGGCGGACTCGTCCCGGCTGACAGGGAGAATGCCGAACTTTACCGGGATATCCGTGCCCCCCGCTACTGCCGCAATGCCGGGATACTGCCTGGCCCGGGAAATATCAATACTTTTTATGCGGGCGTGGGCGTGGGGACTGCGCAACAATTTTACATGCAGCATACGGGGAAAATGGTAATCGTCGGTATAGCGGGCCTGGCCGGTCACCTTAGCCCGGGCGTTGATAGAGGGCGTGGGTTTGCCAATGGCCTGGGTCACGGCTGGCCTCGCAGATCGGAGGCCGCCGATTGCATGGCGCTAACGATCTTGGTGTACCCCGTGCAGCGGCAGAGATTGCCCGCCAGGGCCGCCCGGGTGTCCGGTTCGGCGGGAACGGGATTGGCTGCCAGAAAGGCGATGCCGGTCATGACCATGCCGGGGGTGCAGAACCCGCATTGAATCCCCCCGCTCTCGACCAGTCGCTCCTGAACCGGGTGTAGCTCGGGTTCCGGGGCTACCCCTTCAATGGTCAAGATGGCTTGTCCCTGGCAGCGTAGCGCCGGTGTCAGGCAGCTGAGCACCGGTTTGCCCTCCAGCAGGACCGTGCAGGCGCCGCAACTGCCCTCGTCGCAGCCACATTTGGTGCCGGTGAGGTGCAACCGCTCGCGCAACACGCTCAGGAGGGTTTCGTGCGGCTCCACCAGGACGGTCCGGGGTGTGCCGTTGACGGTGAAGCTCAGCTGCGGCATAACGCGGTGCGCTCCAGCAACAGGGCCACCCCCTGGCCGTGGCCCACACACAGGGCGGCGATCCCTCGTTGGGCGTTACGCTCGGCCATTATATAGGCCAGCCGCAGGGCAATACGGAGGCCCGACATGCCCAGGGGATGCCCTAGTGCCACCGCGCCGCCGTAGAGGTTGAGGCGGTCATCGGGAATACCTAGTTCGCGTTGGCAGGCCAGCACCTGCACGGCGAAGGCCTCGTTGATCTCGAACTGGTCGATTTGATCGAGGGCCAGTCCGGTTTTGTCCAGTAGTTTCCGGATAGCCGAGACCGGGCCCAGGCCCATTTTTTCAGGCGATAGGCCCACCGTTACTGCAGCGCCGATCTCGGCCAGCGGCGGACCCTCAAACAGATTCAGCGCCTCCCCGGAGCCTACCAGTGCCATGGCGGCCCCGTCGGAGACACCGGAGGCGTTGGCGGCGGTAACGGTGCCATCATCCTGAAATACAGTCCGCAAGCCGGCCAGTGTTTCCGGCGGCGAGAGGCGCGGCTCCTGGTCCTCCTTAACCACTGTCCCGTCCGGCAGGCTGATGGGCACCAGTTCGCCGGCCGGCCGGCCCGCTTCCCGGGCCTGGAAATGGCGCTGGTTGCTGCGGGCGGTGTACTCATCTTGCTCCTGCCGGGAAATACCGAAATCGGCGGCCAGCTGTTCAGCCGTCAGGCCCATATTGGTCCATTGATAGGGAGCATCGCGGAACAGGCCGGGATGGTAATCGAGGGCGGCGGTCATGGGTACATGGCCCATATGTTCAACCCCACCCACCAGCATTAGCCGGTTGCTGCCCGCGCGAATGGTGTCGGCGGCCAGTTGCAGGGCCGTCAGGCTGGAGGCGCACAGGCGGTTGATGGTGACGCCGGGGAGGGTTACGGGGAGGTCCGCCAGCAGCAGGATCAGCCGGGCCAGGTTCTTGCCCTGTTCCAGGTGCTGTCCGACACAGCCCAGGTAGAAATCATCGATATGGGCCGGGTCGAACTCGTGCCGCTGCAAAAGGGCCTGCAAGGTCTGCATTGCCAGCTCATCGGCGCGTAGGTCGTGGTAGACCCCCTTTTCAGGATGCCCCCGGCCGATGGGCGACCGGCAGCCGTCGATTAAGTATACCGACTCCAGCGACAGGCCCACGGCTAGACCAGATTGGCGCCGATGCTCTTGCCGCCGTCGACGTAGAGCACCTGCCCGGTGATGTAACCGGCCCCTTCGCCGGCCAGAAAAGCCACTGCCGAGGCCACATCCTCCACCGTGCCGGCAACCCCGCCGGGCTGGGCGGCCTCGAGGCGACGGTAAACCTCCGGCTTCAAGGCCCGCGTCATGGGGGTATCGATCAGGCCGGGGGCCACGGCATTGACGGTGATCCCCTTGCCGGCCAGTTCCAGCGCCAGGACCCTGGTCAGACTCACCAGCCCCCCCTTCGAGGCGGCGTAGTTGGATTGGCCGGCGTTCCCCAGCCAGGCCCGGGAGGCCAGGTTGATGATCCGTCCGTACTCCTGTTTGCGCATGTGGGGCGCCGCCGCCCGGCACATGAGCCAGGCCCCCTTCAGGTTCACATCGATCACGGCGTCGAAGTTCTCCTCGGACATGCGCCAGATGACGTTGTCGCGAACGATGCCGGCGTTATTCACTAAAATATCGATACGGCCGGCAGCCTGGATGACCTCAGCGATGCACTGGTCAACCTCGGAACTGTTGCTCACGTCACCGGTGATGACATGCAGCCGACTGTTGTCCTCGCTGGGATCAGCCTTAGCCGGATCGCGGTCAAAGATATAGACGGTAGCTTCCAGTGAATGGAAGCGCCGGGCGATGGCCTGCCCGATTCCGCGAGCGCCGCCGGTTATTAGAGCGATTTTACCGGTAAACATCCTACTCCCCCTTGAACTCAGGTGGTGGCCCGCCGGCACTACGCAGGCCCGCCAGAGCATCCGCAGTGGAAAATATCTCTTCCAGGTGCTCCAGTTCGGAGGCGGGGCCTTGCTGCGCGTCAATCAGCTGCTCCGCCAGCTGCAGGGCCAGCGGGGCCTTGCGCCGGAGCTGCTTGCGGGCCTTGACGATGGTCTCTTCGCCCAGCCGCGGATCATCGTAATCGTTATCCGACAGGAGCTCAGCAAGCGAATATTGCTCGAACACGGCGGCCGCCTGCTGCCATCCGGTCGGGAGCGACGGTTGTTCCCCGGGTGGCGACCATTCAGCGCTCATAACCGCTGCCAGTTCCTCCCAACTGACTACCTGATCCACCAGTCCGATTTCAAACGCCTGGTGAGCGGATAGCATCCGGCCGGTGTAGATCAGGTATTTCGCCAGGCCGGGGCCAACCCGCTCGGTTGTGCGCTGGGTGCCGCCCAGACCGGGGTAGATGCCGATCCCGGTTTCCGGGAAGGCCAGCCGCGCGCCGGGCAGGGCGACGATGTGGTCGGCCGCCAGGGCCAGTTCCAGCCCGCCGCCCAACGCCAGGCCGTTGACTATGGCGATGACCTTTTTGGGACAATCATCTATGCGTTGCAGCAGTTCCTCGCCGCGGCGGGTGAAGTCCACGATCTCGCCAATTGTGCCCCGCTGGATATGGCCGATGAAGAACCCGATGTCCGCGCCCGCTACGAAGGCCTTGCCGCTGCCGGTGATAATGATGGTGGCGATATTCTCGCTGGCCGCCAGGCCGTCGAAAGTGGCCCCCAGCTGGTCGACTACCTCAGGGTTGAGGGCGTTCAGCGCCTCGGGCCGGTTCACGGTAATGGCGCCCACGATTCCAGCGGTGTTCACAGTAATCAGGTTGGCTTGCCAATGCTCGCGGGAAAACAACACCGGCATCGATAACCGCCATGAATCCGCCACTCCCGATGCTAACCGGCGCACCCGCTTCTCTCCCAAACGGCGGTACAGATCCAGGGGACTTTTGCCCCAGCGCAGACCGATGCGGGCACCCCGGTGCAGCTCGCCCGCGCCGCAAACCTGTTCATCCAGCAATTGGCCGCTGACCAGCAATACTACTCCCAGCAATCGGTTGGTTATTTGAGTACGCGTGGCGGGATCCACCTCGTCCGGTGGCGGGATAGGCCACTGCTCACCCCGCTCCACCTGCTTAGCCAGCCCGGCGGCCGGCTCATAAAACTCACCGTAGGCCTCGTGCAGCGTCCTTTGGGCATGCAGGGCTATGGGGACGCCGGTGGCGTTCATCAGGGCGAAGGGACCCATCCCGCAGCGGAAAGCCTCACAGGCTACCGCATCGATAGTCCCTCGGCCAGCCACCCCTTCATCCACGAGCCGGACGGCCTCGTTCAGCCAGGGCACGAAAAAGCGGTTGACCACGAAACCGTGGGCGTCGGCGGAGACGATGGGGTCCTTGCCGCAACGCTGCATGATCCCCCAGGCAGCATTAAAAACTTGTTCATCGGTGTCTTTACCCCGCACCACCTCCACCAGGCGGTTCTTGGCGGCGTGATAGAAGAAATGGAGGCCCAGGAATCGTTGGGGGTGGTCCACGGCAGCGGCCAGCTCGGTCACGGAAAAGGAAGAGGTATTGGTGGCGATCAGGGCTTCCTTCGGCGCCGCCGCGCTGACCTGAGATAACACCGCCTGTTTAACGTCGCGGTCCTCGAACACGGCCTCGATGACCAACTGGCAGGGGGCCAGGTCAGACATATTGGTTGTGGTTAAAATCCGGGCCACGATCTCCGCAACTTGCTCACCGGTGAACAGCCGCCGGTCGACACCTTCCTGGAGGGTGGTCCTGATATTATCTAGCCCGTGCTGTAAGAAGCGATCCTCGCGATCCACCAGCACCACCGCCAGCCCTTCCTGGGCGAATTTTTGCGCCAGGGCAGCGCCCATGGTGCCGGCGCCGATAATGCCGATGTGGCTCAGTTTGATCATTCCTGCGAATCCCGGTCCCGCCAGACCGGTTTGCGCTTCTCCATGAAGGCCGCGATGCCCTCATTGGCGTCCGCCGTAGCCATCAGTTCATCTAAATATTGGCGTTCAATTTTCGGTAGCTCACTTTTAAGCTGCTGGTTGAAGGTCCAGCGGGCGGCCTTGACGGCATGGCGCAGGGCGGTGGCGCTCTTGGGTAGGATACTTTTTTGCACCCAGGCCTCCACTCCCTCTTCAAGCGCGGCCCGGTCGCGATAAAGGGCGTTTACCAGGCCCCAGCGCTCCCCATCCTCGGCAGTCAGTGCAGCCCCGGTGAGCAATAGATCATCGGCGCGGGCCTGGCCGATTTTCAGTGGCAGCAGCAGGGACGCCACCGGCGCGAAAACCGCCAGGTTGATCTCGGGCTGCCCCAGCCGGGCGGTCCGGTCGGCGAAGATAAAGTTGGCCATCAGGGCCAGCTCCAGGCCGCCCCCCAGGCACTGCCCGGACACCAGCGCCGCTGTGGGCACGGCCAGGTCGGCCAGGGTGTAAAATACCTGGTGGAATTGCGCCAGCATAGCGGGGGCCTTTTCCCGGGTGTGCTCGGGCACGCTGGCGCCGAAGCAAAAGTGGTCCCCGGCGCCTTGGAACTGGATCAGTTTAAGTCCCGGCCGGCCGGCGGCTTCATCCAGGGCAGCTTGCAAGGCCCCCATCATCTCGCTGCCTAAGACATTGCCCGGTGGGTCCGACAGCCTCAGGTGCAGGACCTGGCCGTGATGGCGCCAGTCGGTTATGACTTTAGCACCCATCTCAAGCCCCCGGCTGAATCAGGTCCACCAGCTCGTCGTCCCAGGGGTGGCCCTCGGCCAGCAAGCGCCGCAGCTTGATGAAGTCCACCTGGCGGTTACCCTTGGGTCCCTCGTTGAAGGCCCGGAAGCCGGCCTTGGCCTCGGTGGTCATGTTCAGGGCCAGCCAGTCGCGGTTAGACTGCTGGTTGCGGTCCCAATGCTCAAGCTTCTTTTTACGCAGGCTGTTGAGGGTCTTGCTCAGGCAGTCGGGCATGGTGAGCAGCAGCTTGGTGGCCATGCTCTCCACCGCCTCGTCCAGGGGGGCCAGGTCGATTGTGCCGCCCCTGTGCAGCTCCTTACCGGCCTGCAAATCGGCTCCCGTTTTCCGGCGGCCATATACCACTTCGCCGGTATCGTCCAGCCAGCGGTCGGTGACCACCAACG
>CBDVAP010000126.1:0-8687 GCA_965372015.1 uncultured bacterium
CGGGCTTTTTACCAAAGGCGAATATAGTTCCTATCCTGGTATTCAGACCGCTGGTGCAACCCTTCTGACGATACCTATACTAGTTCTTTTCTTTTCATTCCGGAAATTTTTCACTGAAGGAATTGCGCTATCGGGAATTAAAGGATAAACACAGAAGCAGTAAATAGGATTGTGTGACCCTATGGACTACTGGTGACACCGGAAGTTACCTTCAGGTTGTTAATCCAGATTTGCGAGGACAATATAAGAGCCCTACCAGGGGCTCATTTGTCGAATGGAAAATGCCGGTGTGTGAGGTTAATGGTTTTCTCCCACTTATTATACAAATACGAATATCTCGTCGATTATTCGAAGAGAAAGTATGTTATGCCCTGAATAGCGGCAGACATCTACGAGCGGCGAGGTCAGCAGATCCTGGATCGATGGGTACGGATCAAGCGGAGTCCCTTCGGATAAGGCGCGAACTATGCCTTGGAATGGAGGACTGTAGCTAACAACAAGTGTTAAAGAGGTTCTGAACCGACACAAGGACAAACCAGCCTTTGGCGAACCTTTATCGGCTTGGTGGAAGACATATACACCGTAAAAGGTAGCGGAGAGGGTGGGATTCGAACCCACGACCCGGGAATACCGAGCACTCGCGTTCCAGGCGAGCTCCTTAAGCCACTCGGACACCTCTCCCCAGGGCGAAAGTTACCGGTCGCCGCGAAAGGAAGTCAAACTGGATCGAGGGAGACGGGGGGTGGTGCTACTGGCGACTCAGGGAGCCGACCATTCCCGGCACAGCGGGATGCCCGAAGCCCATCAGGTAGTAGGAATCACTAAGCTTGTACCATTGACGGCAGATTTCACGTAACCGTTGCTGGGCTTGGCCCCGGCTATCATGCTGTTCGACGTGAATCAGTTCGGGACTCACGAGCCGTTGGCAGCGTGAACCGTTCAACAGGGTGGCCAGGCTGGCGCCCAAGTCGGTAGTGACCCCCAGGCTATGGGTACCTGTCTGTAGGCACTTGAATATGTAGACGGTATGTCTCATGAGTCGTTCATCAGCGATGGTGCTCTTCAGCGGAGGAGGAGGGATTCGAACCCCCGACCCCGATTACTCAGGATAACGGTTTTCAAGACCGCCGCATTCAACCGCTCTGCCACTCCTCCCAGATCTCGATTGGTTTTTCGGTCCTCTCCTCCGTCTAACATAACAACAGTATAAATTACAGCCCGGTTGCTCCCCATCCAAAGAAGTTCCGCAGACCAATACCGGACCGGGGCGTCCAGGGAAACGTTTGGACCGCCCACTCGAAGCAATAACTTCCACCTGCGTAGCCGGGCCTGCGGTTGCTCTGAGATCGATGCGTCCGGCTAGTGAAGCCAACAATCCCCATGTATGGAGGGTTTATATGACCATCGATTTTATTCGCGTGCATTCAGTAGCTGTGATACTGCTGGTGTTTATAGTATCGGGCTGTACTCAAAAACCACGCCCAGCCCGGATTGATCAGGTGGCTGAAAGGTACTTGCGCCTGACGTTGCACCTGGATGTGCATGACCCCGGTTACGTGGATGCTTATCACGGACCTGTTGAATTGAGGGAAGAGGCTCGGGCACAAACCCGGCCGCTCCCCGAACTGCGGCTGGAGGCCGATTCATTGCTGGCGGTCCTGGGATCGCTCGTAGCTGCCGAGGATGATGAGATGTTGGTTCTGCGACAGGCCTACCTGACAGCCTACCTGGAGGCCTTTAAGGCCCGGGTGGAAATGATGGAAGGACGAAAGTTCACCTTCGACGAGGAATCGCTGGCCTTGTATAAGGCGGTCTCACCGCAGTTTCCGCCGGAGCATTACGATAAGATATTAGCCCAATTGGAGGATTTGCTGCCGGGAAAAGGATCATTGTCCGAACGGTATAACCGCTTCAAGGATCAGTTCAATATTCCACCTGATAAGCTCGAGCTGGTATTCACCACCGCTATTGCTGAGGCCCGGCGTCGCACCCGGGAGGCCATCGATCTTCCTGAAACTGAGAGTTTCGAACTGGAGTTTGTCACCGACCAGGCCTGGAGCGGATACAACTGGTACCAGGGAAACTATCAGAGCCTGATTCAGGTCAACACCGATCTGCCAATTGCCATCAGCCGGGCCATCGATCTGGCCAGCCACGAGGGGTATCCCGGGCACCATGTTTACAACCTGTTGTTGGAACAGAAACTGCTCGAAGAGCGTGGGTGGGTCGAGTTTTCGGTCTACCCGCTTTATAGCCCCATGTCTTTAATAGCGGAAGGCACTGCTAATTATGGGATAGAGGTAGCTTTCCCCGGTAACAACCGGATCGCCTATGAAAAGGAGGTATTATTTCCCCTGGCCGGTTTAGACCCGAGCAAGGCAGATCTGTATTATGAAGTGCTGGACGTAGTGGATCGGTTAGACTATGCCGCTAACGAAGCTGCCCGGGGATATCTCGATGGCACAATGAGTGCTGATAAAGCTGTGGATTGGATGATCCGATACAATCTTTTTTCGCCGGAGCGGGCCCGCAAGCGACTGAAGTTCATCGACATTTACCGCAGCTATGTGATCAACTACAATCTGGGTCAGGATATGGTTCGGTGGTTCGTTGAATCGCAGGGTGGCACGGAAGATGATCCCGCCCGCCGCTGGGAAATATTCAAGCAATTGCTGGCATCGCCGCGCATGGCCACCAGTCTGAATTAGCCTCCCCCAGGAGGTAATTTGCCGGACAAACCGACATTCAAGTACGTGGACTCCCTGCCCGCTCTGGCAGAGTTGGTAGCAGCCCTATCCAACACAGCTAGCCTGGGCCTGGACAGCGAGGCTGATAGCCTCCATCACTACCGGGAGAAACTATGCCTGCTGCAACTGAGTTTCAGGGGGCGCAACTATCTAGTTGATCCTTTGGCAGGTATCGATCTGACTCCACTGCTGTCTATATTGGCTACCAAAGAACTGATATTGCATGATGCCGGTTACGACCTACGGCTGTTGCTGCGCTACTCCGGCTTTCAGCACAAGGGGAACCTTTTCGATACAATGCTCGCGGCGCAGTTGCTGGGCTTTAAACATTTTGGCCTGGCCGCCGTGGTAGAGCGAATTTGCGGGGTGGTTCTTTCCAAAGGTGGCCAGAAGGCGGATTGGTCCCGGCGGCCACTATCGGAGCGACTGCAACAATATGCCTCCAACGACACTCGCTACCTGGCGCAGCTGGCCGATAGTTTGCGGGCGGATTTGCAGGCCAAGGGACGTCTCGAATGGCACCGCGAGAGCTGTCAACATCTGGTGCGGACGGCCAGCGAGGCTGTCGCTCACAGGAGCGATTGGCGGCGCCTCAAAGGCCTTGGCCGGATGTCGGACCGCGAACGGGTATTTGCCCGCGAGTTATGGCATTGGCGGGACCGGGCTGCTCGCACCAGGGATGTGCCTCATTTTAAAATCCTGGGTGACCAGGTATTGACCGAGTTAGCGGCCTGGGCCGCCCGGCAGGGTGCATCGTTTGCGCCCTTGCCACCTCTACCCCGAAACATAAGGGGCAAAAGCCAGATGGGCATACAGACTGCTTTAAAGCTGGCGGCCGCTATAAAAGAGGAAAAATGGCCTCGCCGGCAGCCGAGAAGGGAAAGACTCAAGCTGCCAGCCAATTACGCCACGCTCACCGAGGCCTTGCGGTCAGAGTGCAACCGCTTGGCCATTAAACTCGAGATTGATCCGACGGTAATAGCCTCGCGGGCCAAACTGGAAGCCATAATCCGAGCGCGGCCGGCAAACCTGGAGGCGGTAATGGCAGCCGGCCCACTGCTGCGCTGGCAGGCGGCGCTGTTGGAACCCTGTATCCGGCGGGTCTTTGGGAAATAGCGCGCCGTAGCGTCCATAGATACAGAGCCGGAGCTCTGCGTGCAGGAGCAGCACGCCGGCATGTGCTAATGCCTGGTTGGAGACCGACGCCACCGGGTTGTAGCTTTACTGGGCCCTGAAATACAATTACTGACGGATTTATAATGAACCAGTCCCTTAGAATTTCGTTACTGCCACTGCTACTGCTACTGTTCTATAATGGACTATCTGGTCAGACGCCGGCCGTGGAATTGGTGGGCGGTCCCCAGGCGCTGACTTCGGGAGAACACTATATGGCGCCTCGTTGGTCCCCGGACGGCCGGACTATCGCGGTGACCGGCTCCCAGTACAGCGGCATCTACCTGGTGGACTTTCCCAGCGGGGAAGTGGTGCAGCTTACCGATGAAGCAGCCGCCGGCCACGGTATGGCCTGGTCACCGGACGGCGCCATGATACTCACCCGCGTATCAAAATTTGAGAACCGGCGGCGCTATAACGCGGTAACTGTCATTGATGTGCTCGCTGGTGAGCAAACCCGCGTAACCGATTTCGCCACCGGGCCTACCGGCAGCGTCTTCTGGGCCGACGATGGCCAATCCATCCACCTCATCGACCATGATAATCAACCCCAACGCTTCAACCTGGCAGGTGAGCCGCTTGAGGCCAGCGCCCAATTCCTGGCCGCTAACCGGCAGGTCTATTCCAAGGGGGTGGAGATTGTGCGCTCCGGCGCGGAACCGGGTGCAACCGACGTGATCCCAGCCGTGGAGGGGCGTAAACTGAACCTGGCCGTGTCACCCGATGGCGCCAGGATGGCTTTCGAGATTGTCGGCGGAAACCTGTGGGTAGTGAACATCGACGGCAGCCACTCGGTGGACCTGGGCCTTGGCAACCGGCCTTCCTGGAACCCCGCTGGCGATAAGCTGGCCTATATCATCACCGAGGACGACGGCCATCGCATCCTGGCCTCCGATATTTATGTGATCAATATTGATGGCACGGACCGGCTGAACCTGACCCAATCGGAGGATGTGCTGGAGATGCACCCGGCCTGGTCCCCCGATGGACGCCATATCGCCTATGACGATCTCACCACGGGTGGCATCTTCGTGCAGGAGGTGCGCTAATCATGGCAACGCAACGCATGCACCAATGTGGCCCCCTGCTATACCTGCTCACCCTGTCTTCTCTTTCGGCCCAGGTTACTGGGTTGAACGGGTGGAATATTTTCCTTGATCCCGGGCACAGCCGAACGGAAAATATGGGCGTTCTCAACTATTCTGAGGCTCATAAGAATCTGCGTGTGGCACGGGAAGTACGCGATCTGTTGCTGTCAAAAACCGATATCGACGCGGTTTATATGTCGAGGACGGACGACCAGCAACAGGTAGGACTGACCCAGCGGACCGATCTGGCCAATCAGTTGGGGACTGCCTGGTTCCATTCGTTCCACAGCAATGCCGGGGGTCCGACAGCCAATAACGCTCTGCTATTGTATGGAGAACCCAAAGAAAATCCAAACCTCCGGAATCTTCCGGGCGGCAAAGCCATGAGTGAGATCATGGTAGTACAGCTTGCCAACGGGATGCGCATTCCTAGTATTGGCGCCAGAGGGGAATGTCAGTTCTATTACGGCGATTCGACCTGCACAAGAACGCGTAATCATGTCAACCGGGAATCGAATATGCCTTCCGAGTTGAGCGAGGCAGGATTTCACACCAATCCTACGCAGAACCAGCGCAACATGAGTGCCAAATGGAAGCGGCTGGAGGCCTACACCTTCTACTGGTCCATTCTGGAATACCATAATATCGCCCGGCCAACGGTGGGCATCTTAACAGGTATCATCAAGGACAAAGAGAGCGCCACACCGATTAACGGAGCCATAGCCAGCGCTGGGGGGCTGAGCGATACCACCGATACCTATGAGTCACTGTTCCACCAGTACTCCAACGATCCCGATCAGCTCCGTAACGGCTTCTACTTCCTGGAAGGACTAACCGGTGCTTCCCAGCAGTTAATTGTGACTGCGAATGATTATTATCCTGATACCATCCAGGTGACCATGGTTGACGCGTTTTTCACCTTTGCCGATGCCCAGCTGGTATCCAGTCTGCCACCCTACGTGGCCTCGTCTACGCCGGCCGAGGGCGATAGCCTGTTCCCGGCCTGGGACCCGATTGTGGTTGATTTTTCCCGGCCCATGGTTCCCGCTACCGTGGTGGCGGCCTTCACCAGCCCCGCCGGCGTCGACGGCACCTTCGCCTGGGCTAACGGCAACCGCAGGATGATTTTCACTCCCGACAGCACGCTCGATTTCCTCACGGAATATTCCTTTACTATTGACGGCAGCGCTCTGGATGCCTACGGCCATCCCTTTGACGGAAACGGAAACGGCACCGGCGGTGACAGCCTGACGGTCACCTTCCGCACGGGACCGGCCGACATGTCCCCGCCGACCCTGGTTGATTTCTATCCCTGGGTCGGTTCAACCGGGGTGGAACTGCTGCCCCTGATCACCGTGGCTTTTGATGAAGCTATCATTGATTGCACGGTAACCGCGGATAAACTCACTCTGATTGATCCGGGCGGTCAGGCGGTGGCCGGCAATATTGAACACTATCCGGTGGCTGAACGGAGTGTACTCCATCTATTCCTGGAAGGCCCCCTCGAACCGGCCACCCAATATACTATCCGGGTCCTGCCGGGTCTCCGAGACCTCCAGGGTAATGAGACTACCAATTCTTATTCTATTCGCTTCACAACCGGCACAACCACCGTGGATGTCACGTCGATTGATAACTTTGAAGCAGGGGTGACGAATTGGTATGAGCCAGGTGTAAGCGGCAGCACCATGGGTATTGCTACATCAGGCAATTCAAGAAGAGAAAACCAGACCATAATCAATTATCTTTCCGGAAGTACTTCCTCCATGCAGTTGAATTATGCCTGGGATACATTGGCTACAGCTTGGCTTATCCGGGAATATCTCTCCGGCGGTCCTCCCCGTAGTGTTCAGTTCAACAGCAGCTATGTGATGCAGGCCTATGTGTTCGGTGACGGCAGCGGCAACCTGCTGAGGTTCTGTGTTGATGACAATAACCTTACCGGCGCGGCGGCTGATCATGAAGTCAGTCCCTGGTATACCATCGACTGGATTGGTTGGAAACTGGTGTCGTGGGACATGGCCAGCGATGGTACCGGCTCATGGATTGGCGATGGCAACCTGGATGGCATCATGCGCTTCGATAGCTTCCAGCTAACGTACGTGCCTGGTGCGGCGCCAACCGGCACACTGTATTTCGACGACCTGCGTGTTGTCCAGTACCGCACACTGGCGACGGAAACGGCCAGCCGGTTGCCCAGCGACTACGTCCTCTACCCCAACTATCCCAACCCCTTTAATCCCGCCACTACCATCGAGTTTGCCCTGCCGCGGCGGGAGCGGGTGCGGATCACCGTTTACGATCTGCTGGGGCGATCGGTGCGGCAGCTGACCAACGGCACTAAAGAACCGGGGCGCCACAGTGTCCGTTGGGATGGCCGGGATGACCTGGGGCGCCAGGTGGCCGCCGGCCTGTACATCTACCGCCTGGTGACGCCATCGACCAGCCTGGCCCGCAAAATGCTGCTGTTAAAATAGTTGGGTGCATAGTCCAGCCCTAAGCAGGGGCGTTGATGAAATCGGCCCCGCAACCGATCAAATGACATCCGCCGGCGGCATAACAAGGCATACCATTGCGATCTGTATTTTAAGTTGCTGCCTGGCAACTGATTATGCCTACCCGCAGACTCCGGCTCCAGGTGACAGCTTGCGATTTAAGATCGGTCAAATGATAATGGTCGATTTTGTTGGGTCGAACCCTTCCGAGGCAATTTTGGTTGATATTTCCGAGCACAATCTGGGCGGCGTGATACTCTATTCGTATCAGAATATGCCGGAGCGCTCTCAAATTCCCAATCTGACCACCCAGTTGAATGACAGCGCAAAGATACCGCTGTTCATTGCCACCGATCAGGAGTCGGGCATTGTACAACGCCTGAATGCTCTGAACGGCTTTTCCGATGCTCCGAGCGCCTATGATCTGGGTGTACTGGACACTGAATCCGAAACAAGAAAGATGGCAGGCACTTTCGCCGGGTGGTTTACCGAAGTGGGCATCAACCTCGATCTGGCCCCGGTAGTAGATCTCAGGTTGGTTCCTACCAATGTTATTGGAGATCGGGCTTTTTCAGGTGATCCCGCCACGGTTATCCGGAACGCCTATTGGTTTATCGATGAATTTCATGAGCAAAACCATATTACCACCTTAAAGCACTTCCCCGGCCATGGCAGTGCTGTCGATGATACCCATGCCGGCTTCACGGATGTAACCGATACCTGGTCAGACATTGAATTGGAGCCCTACCGGGCCTTAATAGACTCCGGAGTCGTTGACCTGATTATGACCGCACACGTTTTTAACAGTAATATCGATAGCCTTTACCCTGCGACACTATCCTACAACACAATAACCGGCCTGCTCAGGGATAGCCTGGAGTATAATGGCGTTGTCATCACCGATGAAATGTCCATGCGTGCCATAAGTGATAATTACGGTTTGGATGAGGCCTTCACACTAGCCGTCAACGCCGGTGTAGACATTATTCTGTATCGGATTGCCCGAAATCCAGCTGGTAGTAATTCCATCAGTTATATTGTTGATATACTCGAACAAAAAGTCCTTGATGGCACGATTCCGGCCAGCCGTATCAATGAATCATATGGTAGAATCATCAAGTTGAAAGAGAATTATTTTGGACCCGGGGTGATAGGTACGCGAGTGGCGCAAAGGATTAACCCGG
>CBDVAP010000127.1:0-8658 GCA_965372015.1 uncultured bacterium
TGATGCTCTACCAACTGAGCTACTCCCGCATTGCTCCATTTAAAACCGTTCAACAGGCGGTGAGGGGCTCGCCGACTGCATACGGTGGGGAGAGAAGGATTCGAACCTCCGTAGACATTACGTCGGCAGATTTACAGTCTGCTGCCTTTGACCGCTCGGCCATCTCCCCGCATCCCGGACCGGGATCGGAGCGCGCGCCGATACCAGCCGTAATCTGCCAAAAACCGCCTCAAAGAGCCACCAGCAGGATTCGAACCCGCGACCCTCTGATTACAAATCAGATGCTCTACCAACTGAGCTATGGTGGCATACGCCGCCATTGGCACTTCCACTAGAGCCGCAAAATTTAATACTATTTATTTTCGGTAACAACACCGATTTTGGCCGGCTGGGGATACCAATTAAAGGAAAGGCTTATTTTATATATTTTAACCGCGTTTCCAGATGGTGCCCGCGGACGTATCCTCCAGCTGGATGCCCCGCTGCCGCAGTTGTTCCCGGATTTCGTCGGCCCGGGCCCAGTCCTTGGTTTGCCGGGCGGTCTCCCGCTCAGCAATCAATGCCGTTACCTCTTCATCCGGGGCGCCGGCACTGAAAAAGATCACGCCCAGTATTTCGTCATAACACCGCAGGGCAAGCAGGCATTCACCGGCCGCTGCGCCACTCAGCTCCTCCCGGTCCAGCAGGCCGAACAGATCGTGCGCCCAGGCAAAGATCGCTCCCAAAGCCCCGGCAATGTTAAGATCGTCGTCCAGGGCCGCTGCCAGCGTGTCGTTCGGCGGCGGCAGGGCCGATCCCTTCCGGCCGGATGCCACCTGCTCCAGCCTTCGCGCCAGCTCCCGCAATCGGTTGACGGCCTGCTGCGACTCCTGTAGACGGTCGAACGTAAAGTTGAGTTTTTTCCGATAGTGGGTAGACAGCAGGGTGTAACGCACCGCCTCGGGTGAGAATCCCTTCTCCAGCAGGTCCGGTAGAATGTAGAAATTCCCCAGCGATTTGCTCATCTTGCGGCCGTCGACTATTAAGTGCTCGCTGTGCAGCCACAGATTTACGAACGGCCCCTCGTGCAGACACCGGCTCTGGGCAATCTCATTCTCGTGGTGCGGAAATATATTATCCACCCCGCCGCAGTGAATGTCCAGCTGCTCTCCCAGGAAATGGGTGGACATGATGGAGCATTCGATATGCCAACCCGGCCGCCCCTCGCCCCAGGGGGCCGGCCAGCGGCTGTCCCTATCGCTGGGCTTGTAGCCCTTCCAGAGGGCAAAGTCCCGGGACTCCTCCTTGGCGTAATCGTCCGAGGCCACCCGCTCCCCCATCACCATCTGCTCCGGGTCCAGGCGGGCCAACCGGCCGTACTCAGGGTAGGAGGATATGTCAAAGTACACCGAGCCGTCGTCGGTAATGTAGGCCTGCCCTTGGTCGATCAGGGTTTGGATTCCGGCCACCATCTGGGGGACGAACTCGGTGGCCCGCGGCAGGTGGCCGGCCGGCATAATATTGAGGGCCACCAGGTCCTGCTGGAATTGAGCGGAATACTCATCAGTCAATTCCCCCAAGGTTTTGCCTTCCTCGGCCGCTCGCTCGATAGTGCGGTCATCCACGTCGGTAATGTTCATCACGTGGCGTACCTTCAGCCCTGAATAGATCAGGTAGCGTTTCAGCAGATCTTCGAAAATAAATGTGCGGAAATTCCCGATGTGGGCAGTGTCATAGACGGTGGGGCCACAGGTGTACAGGCGCACCACCCCCGGTTCTATGGGCGCCAACGCTTCCAGGCGGCGGCTGAGAGTGTTGTATAGCTTCAGGGTCATTTCGGCGAACGGCCGGGCAGGGCTGCTTGGACAATTCGCTCAATCAGGCCATCAAAGTCGATCTCCACCGCCGCCGCCGCCATGGGCGTTAAGCTGTGGCTGGTCATCCCCGGCAGCGTGTTCAGCTCCAGGCAGAAAAATTCACCTTGCGGGTTGAGCCGGAAGTCCACCCGGGCATAGTGGCGGCAACCCAGACTGCCGTACAGCCTGACCGCCGCGTCCTGGATCGCCACAGCGGTTTTCAGCGGCAGGTCGGCGGGGACGAAATAAGCGCTCCGGCCGTCACTGTACTTACTTTCATAATCGAAAAGGCCGCCCTTTGGAACGATCTCCACGATCGGCAGCGGCACGTCCTCCAGCACGCTGGCGGTCAGCTCCCGCCCCGGGATGTAGGCCTCCACCAGCACCCGGCGACCGAATTCCCCCGCCAGCATCAGGGCCTGGTCCAGATCACCGAGGGCTTCCACCACGCTCAGCCCTACCGTGCTGCCTTCACGGTTCGGCTTGACCACCACCGGCGGCCCATGCTCCTTGAGAAATGCCGCCAGGGCCGGGAATCCTTTCCAGTGTGGCCGGCGGGCGCTGGGGCTCAGGTCCAGCTTGACCCACGCCGGTGTGGCTATCCCCGCTTGAAACATGTGCCGCTTGGACAGGTGCTTGTCCATAGCCAGCCGGGAAGGGGCGGACCGGGAACCGGTGAACGGGAGACCGGCTTTTTCCAGAGCGGCCTGCACCGTACCATCTTCACCTTCGCCGCCATGCAGGGCGATGAACACCAGGTCGAAACCTGCCAGGGCCGGGATAGTGGTAGCCAGGTCACCCTCGTGCACCAACGGCACCACCCGGTAGCCCAAGGCAGCCAGCGCCGCCATTATTCGTTCACCGCTGGCCATCGATACTTGGCTCTCCGAGTTCACCCCGCCCATCAGGACGGCTATAGTCAATGGCTTCCTAGTTGGTCTCATGTGGCGGCAAATTTCCGGTCAGATCGGCGACTGTGTCAAGCAGCATCGCCGGAGGATGGCCCAGACTGTCGCGGGTGGTGCGGCCCCGGCCCGTGAGCACCAGTGCGAAGTCCACCCCGGCCCGCTCGGCCGCCCCGGCGTCGGCCAGGGAATCACCCACCATCAGGGTCGCCGCCGGTGAACACTGGTGGTCCGCCAGGGCCTGCAGAACCAGGCCGGGCAGCGGCTTGCGGCAGTCGCAGCCTTCCTCGGGGTCATGGGGACACAGGTATACTTTGGGCTCCACACCCCATTCCTGAAAAAATCGCCGGTGCAATCGATCCACATCATCCAAGGACCAAAAGCCCCGGGCGATGCCGCTCTGGTTGGTCGCCAACGCCAATTGGTGGCCGGCGGTCGCCAGGGCGCGCAGGGTGGGACCGCTGAATGGATAGGGCCGCAATACCGACAGGTCCGAGTGGTAGCTGTGTTCCTCGTAATTCAGGGTCCCGTCCCGGTCGAACAGGATCAGGTCGTACTTCATGGCCCCTCGTCCGGCTGAGTTTCCCGGGTGATCTCTTGCACTTCCCGGAGATTCAGGTGGGATTTAAAGTATAAAAATCCACCCACTAAGGTAGCGGGAATAAACCCGACGGCATGCAGTAGTACGGCTGCGGCTTGGGCCGCCGTCTGTTCAATTGCGAAGACACTGGTGAGCAGCAAGATCACCCCGGCGTGATAGGTACCCACGAAACCGGGGGCCGCCGGAATCCCCATCGCCAGGCTGCCCACCACCAGCACCAGGTAGGCCTGGCCCAGGGTCAGCCCCAGGTGCAGCGCCCGGAGCCCGAAGTAGGCGCTTAAAAAATATAAGCCCCAGATTGCCAGGGAAGTGACCAACAGGGTAGGATAGTGTTGAGCGTGGCGCAGGCTTTTAAACCCTACCCTGATGTTTTCCACCCCGGTGCGCAAGCGGCCTTTAAGCAGGGGCACCTGGCCCCACCGCGCCAGCGCCACTAACAGTAGAGTCACCAGCAGGGCCGCCCCCAGTGCCCACTGTAGCGCAGTTTGGAACTGCGGCGGCAAGCCACCCACTAGAGGCAGTATGGCCAGCACCAACACTAAACTGGCCACATCGATCAGGCGCTCGATTATGACAGTCCCCAATATCTGGCTGAAGGGCGCATCGATCCGCTGGTGCAGGAAATAAGTGCGCAGAAGCTCCCCCAACCGAAAGGGTAAGGCGTTGTTGCCGAAATAGCCCACCAGGGTGGCTTCCGAAGTGATCCACAACCGAATCCGGCGCACCGGCAGGAGCAAAATCCCCCAGCGATAGGCCCTCACCGGGATACTGATCACCAGCATGATCACCGCAAGTAGTACCATCCCCAGGTCCGCGCCGGCCAGGGCCGCCTTGAATGCCGCCCAGTCCAGTCCCCGAAAGGCCCACCACAGGGCCACCAGGCTGATCAGCATACCTATAACCACCTGTTTCATCCCGCCCTCACCTCAGATCGAGCCGGACACCCGGCAGGTCCAGCAGTGTAAAAAAGGTGTCCCGGGCGGCGGCCTCCCAGGCGGTTGGGGGCTGAAAGGATATGCGGTGATCCCACCCGCTGTCCATCTCCCTTATTATAATGGTATCGATCAAGCCGCTGGTGGTGTCGATCATGGCAGTGGCGGTCCAGGGCTGGATAGAACTCTCGATTAAAAAGCCGGGTGCGCCCTGAACCGGCTCCAGCGGCGTTACTAAGCTTTCGGGCGGCAGTTCCCCGTTGAGCAGCCCGATCCACAGGTTCACCTCGGACCAGCGCAGGGAATCGATGATGGTCTGATGGGTGTTCAGGTCGTGGAGGTACAGCAGGACACCATTGGAAGCATAAATCTTGTCCCAGATTTCCAGCCGGAACACCGCCGGCTCGGCCAGATAGATGGTCCCCCCAAAATCCCGCTGAAGGTCCTCACCGGTGAGCAGGTAGTGGTATTCCACCGCCAAAGGGGCCTGCTCTAAAAACCTGGCAAGCACCTGCTCGAAGGCCGGTTCCTGCCCGGGCAGGGTAGTGATCAGCAACCACCCCACCACCAGCGGCCCTAGCCGGCAGCTCATCGGTCAGCCATCCGGTCGGCCCGATAGCTCATCGAGGTAGCTTTCATCCACCAGCACCTCGCGGGCCTTGGAGCCGCTATAGCCGGAGATCACCCCGGCGAACTCCAGCTCGTCGATCAGCCGGCCGGCGCGGCTGTAGCCGATGCGGAACCGGCGCTGGAGCATGGACACCGACGCCTGGCGATGGGCAATTACCAGGCGGGCGGCCTGTTCAAACAGCTCGTCTCTCTCACCTCCGATGGCTATGCCATCCCCTTCACCGGCCTCCGGGTCGCTGGGCAGAAATATCTCATCCGGACTGGGCTGATCCTGAATGAAACCCAGTATGCCGATGATCTCCTCAAGGGAAATATAGGCGGCGTGCAGGCGAATCGGCTC
Source organism: uncultured bacterium (assembly GCA_965372015.1). Classification (GTDB taxonomy): domain Bacteria; phylum Fidelibacterota; class Marinisomatia; order SCGC-AAA003-L08; family TS1B11; genus JACZSB01. Next base: position 5,244 of record CBDVAP010000127.1, read on the forward strand.
CGAGACTCCCGGCGGCAGGTAAAGCAGGTCGCCCCGGCCCAACAGCTTCTCCGCACCCATCTGATCGAGGATGGTCCGCGAGTCCACCTTGGTGGCCACCTGAAAGGCGATCCGGGCCGGGAAATTAGCCTTGATCAGCCCGGTGATCACATCCACCGATGGGCGTTGGGTGGCCAGCACCAGATGAATCCCCACCGCCCGGGACATCTGCGCCAATCGGGTGATCGGTTCCTCCACGTCCTTGCCCGAGGTAATCATCAGGTCGGCCAGCTCGTCCACGATAATCACCAGGTAGGGAATGCGTTCCAGCTCGGGGGCCCGGTCGGACTTGGTCCAATATTCCTCGATATTGCGTACGCCCGCCTCAGTGAAAATTGTGTACCGGCGCTCCATCTCCCGCAGGGCGGCTTTTAGCCCGGCCACGGCGTTCTTAGGGGTGGTCAGGACGTATTCCCCGATCCCCGGCGTGGTGATCAGGTGGAAACCCTCCAAAGCCCGGTAGGCGGAGAGCTCCAGCTTCTTGGGGTCGATCAGGATGAACTTTACCTCGTCCGGTTTAGCCCGGTACAAAATAGAAGTGATAATGGTATTGATGGCCACCGACTTGCCGGACCCGGTAGTCCCGGCGATCAGCAAGTGGGGCAGCTTGGCCAGATCGAAGCAGAAGGCCTCCCCGGTGATACTTTTGCCCAGCGCCACCGTCAGGGGGGAACGAGCGTTGACGTAGCTGTCGGAACTGATAATGCTGCGCAGGTATACGATGGCCGGTTGCCGGTTGGGGATCTCCACCCCCACATGCTTGGTGCCCGAGATGGGGGCGATGATCCGGATCCGCTCGGCGCTCATGATGCGGGCTAAGTCATCGGCCAGCACGGTAAACTTGTTCACCCGCACCCCCTCGCCCGGTTCCACCTCGAACAGGGTGATCACCGGCCCCGGTGATATTCGCACTACCTTGCCCACCACCTTGAAGGTGGTCAGGGCCCGCTCCAGCTCCTCCGCCTTGGCCAGCAGCTCCTCCCGCGACTCACCTTCCTCCACCTGGGGGGCTTCGGTCAACAGGTCCACCGGCGGGAACTTGTACTGGCGCCAACGGCTGCGACGTTCCGCCATGGAGTCCAGATCGCCTTCTTCGATAGCCTGTAGTTTGTCCACGGCGATATCCTGATCGCTGGCCGAATCAGCGTCTGAAGTGGGCGCCGGCGGCTCAGGACTCGTTTGGGTTGCAGCAGCACGGCGGGCGGCTGCGGAAGTTCGTTTGGCAGGTGCTTTGCTGCGCTCCGTGGCATAGGCCCGGGGCTTGATCACTGTTTTAGCCCGCCGGCGGCGATCCCGCCACTGGTCGAAACTCACCTCCAGGCGGGCGATGGCCTTGGTCAGCGCGGCGCGCATATCCCAGCGCAGGTAACCGCTGACCACCAGGAGATAGGCCACCAACAGCAGTACCAGCGAGCCGAAAGTGCCCAGGAAGTCATGAACCACCTTTGCCAGCACCCCCCCGATCAGACCCGACGAGGTGAAGTCTCCCAGTCCCGCGATCACGAACCGGGCCTCGATCAATCCCACCGCCACTGATGTGATCACCGCCAACAGCAGCCCGTACCAGGTCAGGCGCACCGCCGGCCAGATCGGCCGCCCCGCCAGCAACCAACCGCCCCACAGCAGGCCCAGCACCGGGAACACCAACGCCACGTAACCCAGGGTGAACTTTATTAAGTAGTGGGAGACGTACACCCCCATGATCCCCATCATATTGCGCAGGGCGATCTGGTCGGAAATGGTGGGCTCTTCCAGGGGGTTATAGGTGATGATGCTAAGCAGGGAAAACACCGACACCGCCAGCAGGAGAATGGCGAAAATTTCAACCCGGCGGTTGGCTATGGACGAGATTTTAGTCACGGTGTGCGGTTGCTCCCCGGTGGAATGATTCCAGCAAAATTAAGCCCGGTTGGGATTGATTACGGCCATATTCCGCGCAGCGGCCTAAGCCAGCAGGCTGGTGCCCTTCACCAGTGGCGGCTTCACCACCTGCGCCCGGGCCCGCCGGCCCCTAATCTCGATCTCCAGGTCACTGCCGGCTTTGGCATACGGCCGGTCGACATACCCCAACCCGATGCCTTGTTTCAAGGTGGGTGATTGGGTGCCGCTGGTGACCCGGCCCACCGGCTGATCCTCCGCAATGATAGTATAGCCCGGGCGGGGGATAGCCCGCTCCTGCATCACGAACGCCACCAGCTGCCGCCGGGGGCCTTCCACCTTGACCCGCGCCAGGGCCTGCGACCCGATAAACTTACCCTTGCCCAATTTAGTGATCCAGCCCAACCCGGCCTCGATAGGGTTGGTTTCGGCGGTAATGTCCTGGCCATAGAGGCAATACTTCATCTCCAGCCGCAGGGTGTCCCGGGCGCCCAGACCCACGGCTCGCAGCCCCGCCGCCTCTCCCGCACTCAGCAGATCGTCCCACAACCGGGGCGCCGTCTCGGGATCGGCATACAGCTCAAAGCCCAACTCGCCGGTATAGCCGGTGCGGCTAAGCAGCAGGTCCCGCCCATAGGCCTGTGTTTCCCGGCAGCGGTAAGGCTGCAGGTTATCCAGTTCGGTGTCCAGCACCTGGGCCAAGATCCCCCGGCTGGCCGGTCCCTGCACCGCCAGTAGGGCCAGCTGATCGGAGATGTCCTCCAGGGCGCAATCTTCTGCGGCATTGGATTGCAACCACTCGAAATCCTGGTCGATATTGGCGGCGTTCACCACCAACAGATAGTGATCGGCCCGGCGGTAAACCAGCAGATCGTCCACCAGCCCGCCGTCGGAATAGCACATGGCCGAGTACTGGGCCTGTCCCACCTCGAGCACCGCAGCATCGTTGATAGTCACTCGCTGGAGAAAGGCCAACGAGCCCGCTCCGGCCAGGCGAAACTCCCCCATGTGGGAGACGTCAAATATCCCGGCGGCACTGCGAACAGCTCCGTGCTCATCGTTGATCCCGGTGTATTGCACCGGCATCTCAAAGCCCGCGAACTCCACCATTTTGGCGCCCAGGGCCAAGTGGCGGTCATATAGTGGTGTGCGCAAACCCTCAGTTGCCACTGAGGGCCGCCCGGATCAGGTCTTCCACCGCCGGTTGGGCGCCGGTCCGTTTCAGGGCCGCCTGCACCGCCCGCCGGGCGTCGGGGTATTTGTAACCCAGGGTCACCAGGCTGCGGATGGCCTGGCTGACCGTATCGGCCGCCACCCCTTCGGGCAACGGTCCCAGTGACTCCCAATCCGACTCGCCGATGGCCCCATAGCGGTCCCGCAGCTCGGTGATGATCCGGCGGGCCATCTTGGGTCCCACCCCCTTGATGGTAGTCAGGGCCTCCTCGTCGCCGGTCTGCACCCGCCGCCTGAACTCCTCGGGCCGGGCGCCGCTCAATAT
>CBDVAP010000128.1:0-8614 GCA_965372015.1 uncultured bacterium
TTGGGGTAGTTCCCGTGTAATGCAAATGCCATTGGTATCCCCATCATTTCCCTGATTGCAAGGGTTGCAGTATCGCCTGATAAATAGGCATATACTTTAGGCTTATGTGGGTCGTTACTGAGAATGGTCAAACTGTCAAAGTAACTCGTAGCCCAATAAGCAGGTGCAAAGATAACCGCAACTGTAACGCTGTCGCCGGGTGGCACCGAAAAGTTGACGGGATTCACACTGAAGACTGAACTGGAGCTGGATCGTTTGATTTCGCTCACCTGCAAGGTGCTGTCCAGGCCTCGGTTGTAAACCATAAGGTCTAAGGTATCGGTTTGCCCAACTTGTATGGGACTGAATGCAAGGGTATCTACGGATAGGGCGAGGTCGGCGATACTGTTTTGGTTCAGTAGCACTAGTACGGTCTGATCGGTAACCACAACCAGGTCCATGTCACCATCATTATCTAAATCCGCGGCCTTACACGAACGAGGTTCCAAGCCCAGGTTGTAATCAATCTTGTTGGCGAAGGTACCATCCCCATGGTTAAACAGTATAGAGAGGTTCTTGGAATCAAAACAACTCACCGCCAAGTCTGCATCACCGTCGTTGTCCAGATCAGCGGTATAAACGGACATTGGGCTTGATCCGGTCATATAATCAACCTTAGCGCCAAAGGTACCATCTCCCTGATTCAACAACACCGAGATGGTACCGCTAGAATAATTAGCCACAGCTAGATCAATAAGCCCATCGGCATTCAGATCAGTTGCAGCAATAGAACGAGGGGTAGTTCCGACGTCATAGTCAGTTCTTGATGTAAAACTCCCATCCCCAGCACCTAATAGCACCGTTACTTTTGTATCCCCAGTCAAAGCCAAATCCTGGTCACCGTCATTATCCAGGTCTGCGGCAGTGACAGAACTGGGTGAACCTTCTACTGTATAATCTACCGGAGCGCCAAAAGTGCCGTCTCCCAGGCCCAGTAGCACTGATGCAGTTCTATTGGCTGAATAAGCCACGGCTAGGTCAGCATCCCCGTCACCATCTAAATCCGCTGCCGTTATGCCCCATCCGTTTTTAATGCCGCCATAATCTACTTGGGGAGAAAAGGTGCCATCTCCCTGGTTAAGTATTACGGAAACAGTACGTGATCCATAATTTCCACCCGCAAGGTCAATATCTCCATCACCATCCAAATCCGCCGCCGTGATAGACTTGGGCGAAATGCCAAAGGGATAAGCATTAGGAGAACCGAATGTACCATCACCTAGACCAAACGACACGATAACCTCATTAGAAGATGCATTGAGCACACCAAGATCGACATTGCCATCCCTGTTCAGGTCCACTAAATCCAGTCCTCTCAGCGAGGGTTGTATGTTATAGTCGACCCCTCTAACAAAGACACCTTTACCTTCCAACACCTTAGCGGTAAAGTTCCACACCAGCGGCTTGACCAGTGTATCTCCGGCCGCACTGGCAATGACTGTCGTCATCGTCACACTCACCTTCTCCCCTACCGTGAAGGAGCTGGCAGGGGTAAAGGCGGCGATCTTAGTGCCGCTGTCATAGATAATGGTTCCACTGAGCCGGCCAGTGTAACTGCCGTGGGCTACGAAGGTAGTGTCATTGATGGTGGCGGCATCCATGTCCAGGTCGAAGGTCGCCGTGATGGCGGTGTCCAGAGGCACATTGAGGGCATTTTTAGCAGGGGTAGTAGAGAGAATAGTTGGGGACTGGGCATAAAGCACTGATAGGGTTAGAGCTGCTATAGCAAAGAGTGTTTGCCTCATCACATTACCTCCGGTGGTTCGACAGCTACTTGTGATGGTTTGTTTCCTGGTCTAGACATGTGGCAATCCTCCCTTACTAATTGGTCACTTTCCTTCCAACCCAATATACAAAATCCACGGCGATTTGTCAAACCAGCGGCGCTATATCGCCTGGAGTATTATCCGCCAGAACCTGCCGTTACCGGTCAATCGCTGGCGTCCTGTGGGATGCGGGAGCCGCGCCAGATTATGCCGTGAGGCCCTGTCTAAGGCAATGATTAGCCGCGAATGGAGCAAGCGGATGCAGAAAGGTTGCGCCAGGGCCGGCAAGGGTGACGATCTTGGATGAACCCAATTTCAAAAAAATTCACTTCGCAGCACCCAAATCCGTCAACCGCGTTTGTAAACTCGACATTTTCACACCCCTTTCGAATTGCCGGACCGGGCCCCGGTGTCTAAATTCACGTGCTGTGACGAACTTACCTGATGAAAAAGCACCCCCTTTCGACCGGGCGCGAGTGCGATTCGCTTTCTTGGCCACCATCGGCTCGTTGCTGTTTGTGATGGTTGTTGGCATCCCGGCGATTGTAATATTTCAGAGCCTGCGGCCCACGCCGGGTGTTGATGTCGACCTGCCCCGATGGGCCATATTGATCGGGGAGGCACTGATCATGGTGCCCCTGGTGTTCATTCTACGACGCAGCCACCTGCCGCTACGGGAGACCTTAAGGCTGAGAGGCGTAACCGGCCCGACCCTGCAAGCGGCAGTGCTGATCGGTCTGGGTGCTGCGGTGCTGATCGATGAACTTGACCGGTTGATCGCCCTGGTTTTTCCGTTGCCCCCATCAGTGCTGGACGCAGTGGATATACTGGTCTTCTCCAGCATGGGGGATGCCCTGCTCGTTATTGGCGGAGCGGTGGTGCTGGCGCCAGTGGTGGAAGAGGCGGTATTCCGGGGTTTTTTTCAGGGGCAGTTGGAGCTGGGATACCGGGATGCTACCAAGGCGGTGCTGTTTTCGTCGCTGTTGTTCATGTTGTTGCATTTTAATCCCTGGTGGGGAGTGCAGATTTATATTTTCGGTATGGTATTGGGGTATCTGGCCTGGCGGACGGGAAGCATCTGGCCTTCCATACTCGTGCATGGCGTTAACAACGGATTGGCATTGCTGCTGGCCAATGTCGATAGCGGCTCCCAGGGATGGTACGTCACCGGGCAGCATGTATCCACGGGCTGGCTGTTGGTGGCAAGCTTGCTGCTGTACGGAGGGTTTCGGTTGTTGCTGTGGGAGAATCCGGCGCCGGCTGCGATAAGGGGTGAGGAAGGTTCGGAGCAATGAAAAAGGCTGAAACCATCCTGGAATTGATCGGCAGCACCCCCTTAGTGCGCATCAACAAACTGGCCGATCCCCAGGGAGCGCAGCTGTGGGCCAAGCTGGAATACTTGAATCCGGGCAGCAGCGTCAAGGACCGCATTGCCATGCAGATTGTGACGGACTATGAAGCCGAGGGTAAATTGCGCCCCGGCGGAACGATTGTTGAAGCCACCAGCGGCAATACCGGTATGGGGCTAGCCATAGTGGCCGCCATTAAGGAATATCGCTCTATTTTCGTGATGCCCGACAAGGTCAGCGACGAAAAGCGCAGACTGCTCAGGGCCATGGGGGCGGAGGTGGTGATTTGTCCCACCGCCCTGGAGGCGGACGACCCCCGATCCTATTATTCCGTGGCCCGCCGCCTGGCGGAGGAAACTCCCGGCGCTGTGCTGTCCAACCAGTATTTTAATCCCTCCAACCTGAACGTGCACTATGAAACCACCGGTCCGGAAATATGGGAGCAGACCAACGGCAAGATCGATGCTTTTGTGGCTTCCATGGGGACCGGCGGCACCATTTCCGGGATAGCGCGCTACTTAAAAGAGAAGAACCCGGCCATTAAGGTCTGGGCCGCCGACCCGTTCGGCTCCATTCTCAAGACTTACAAAGAAACCGGGCGTATGACCACCGGACAGCCGTACCTGGTTGAGGGAATCGGCGAAGATATTGTGCCCGGTAATCTGGATTTCGAGGTGATAGACGAGATTGTGAATGTCAGTGATACGGACTCGTTTCACATGTCACGGCAGTTGGCCCGCCGGGAGGGAATTTTCGCCGGCGGCTCTTCAGGTACAATCCTGAAGGTGGCGGTGGATGTGGCCTCCGGGATGCGGCCCGACCAGGTGGTGGTGGCCATAGTGCCCGATACCGGCGAGCGCTACCTGTCCAAGCACTTTTCAGATGAGTGGATGCAGGATAAAGGCATGCTCACCCGCGAGCGGGCCTCGCTGGAACTACTGCGGCAGCTCAAGGAGCAGGCGCTGCCCCCTATCGTCAATGTGGGTGGGGATCAGAGCGTCAAGGAGGCCCTGGAACAGATGAGCACCTACAATGTTTCCCAGCTGCCGGTTTTTGACGGGGAGCAGAACGTAGGCAGTGTGCGCGAGAGCAATTTATTGGCCAAGGTCCTGGCCGATAGTGCTCAAAGGGAGCAGCCGGTGAGGACGGTGATGGAAGCGCCGTTCCCCACATTGGACGAGAGCGCCAGTGTAGCCAAATCCATCCCGTTACTGCTCAAACATCAGGGGGTGGTGCTGATCCGCGATAACCGCCCGGTGGGCTTTATTACTCGTCACGATGTGATCAATTTCTCGGATGGCCGATGAGGAAGGAATTTATAGGCACTGAAGGCATCGTGCTGTTGGATACGGTCCGGCGGCTGTACCGGCGCAAGGCCTGGTCTGCCCTGGGCCGGGTGCTCAAGAAGATCCACCCCGCGGAACTATCCTGGATTTTCCGGCATCTGACTGCCAGGGAACGCCAGGCGATCTTCGGGATGCTCAAGGAGCCGGAGCAGATTGGCGAATTTCTCAGCGAGCTGGATGAGAGTATCCGGCTGGAGCTGGTATCGTCCCTCTCGCCGGAGGGCATCAGCGAGATGATTGCCAGCATGTCGTCCGACGATGTGGCGGACCTGCTGGACACCCTGGATGAGGAGTTGCGTCAGGAGGTTCTGGCCCTGATGAACAGGGACGCCGCCGCCGAGGTCGAGGATCTGCTCCAGTACGAAACGGACACGGCCGGTGGGATCATGTCGCCGGATTTCCTGGCTATGGACGAGAGCCTGAAGGTCAGTGAGGCTATCCAGCAAGTCCAGAAGTTGAGCGAGGAAGCCGAAATGGCTTTTTATATTTATGTCGCAGACGGGGCCGGCAAACTCCAGGGGGTTCTTTCTCTACGCCAGCTGCTCATGAATTCCGGTACCAAACAACTGGCGAATATCATGGAAACCGATGTGATAGCCGTTACCCCGGAGACCGACCAGGAGGAGGTGGCCCATATTGTTTCCCGATACAATATTATGGCGGTGCCGGTGGTGGACCACGATGGTGTGATCCTGGGTATCGTGACGGTGGATGATATTTTGGATGTGATCCGGGAGGAGGCCACCGAAGACTTTCTGCAGATGGTAGGCGCCGGGAAGGACCGGGAGATCCTGCTCAAGCCGGTGATGCAAAATGTGTGGACCCGGCTCCCCTGGCTGGTGGCCAGTTGGGTGGGCGGCATCCTGGCCATGGTGGTGATCAGCAGCTTCGAGGAGGAGCTTTCCAAGGTGCTGATTCTGGCCGGATTTATTCCGGTTATTATCGGTATGGGGGGCAACATCGGTACTCAAAGCAGTACTATCACCATCCGGGGGCTGGCTACCGGACGAATCAACATCAAGCACTCCTGGAATTTTATCGGCAAACAGTTACAGGTGGGTCTGATCCTGGGTTTGATTTTCGGTGTAATGCTGGGGCTGCTGGGCTGGGCCTACGGCGAACCCCGCCTGGGCACCGTGGTGGCCTTAGCCATCGGCTTCACCATGTTCATCTCTGCCGTGCTGGGGACCCTGGTCCCGGTGATCCTGCGGCGGTTGGATGTGGACCCGGCAGTGGCCACCGGCCCCTTTGTCACCACCACCACGGATGTGCTCGGGGTGCTGATCTATTTTCTACTGGCCAAAAGTCTTCTGGCGTTATAGTCAACGTAGTCGGGTGGACAAAGAACGAGGATCTGCCGGGGCGGCCTGGTTACTGTTAGCGGTGGTCGCCCTTGGGCCGCTGGTGGCTGCAGCCCAAACCCGCACCTATACGGTGAGCTGGCTGGGGTTGCCGGTGGTGGACGTGACCATAACGCAAAGCTGGGAGGACAGCTTGCGACAGAGTCATTATCAGGCCCGGACCAGACCATGGTTCAACTCATTTTATGCGGTAGATAACCAATATTGGATCTTTCAAGATACACTAACCGGGCAGCTGGTTCGATATCGCAAGCAGATTCGGGAACGCGACCGCCGGCGGGAGTTTGAGGCCCAGTATCGGTTTGACATTGGACAGGTATTCTACGCCAACGGGGCCACCCGCTCACTTGAGCCGGGCGACCAGGGTCTTTTCAGCGCCCTGCAATGGGTTGAGAGTAATAGCTGGAAAACCGGCCAGCAGCGGGAACTGGTGGTGGAGGTGGAGGGGGTATTCTGGCTGGTGTCGGCTCGCTGTGAGGAATTTAGCGAATTAGACGACTCGGCCTCAACCGTGGCCCGGGTGACTGCTCGTTTTGAGCGGCAGCTGCGTGGTGAGCCGGTTCTGAGCAGCACCGACCTGCTCACCGCCCTGCTCCCCGGCCAAGGGCACGAACTGCGCTTCGAACTGGACCTGGAGCGCCGCCTGATATTGTCACTGGAATTTGGCTCCCGGCCATTTGTGGTGCGGGCTCGGCTGGTACCTGAAGGATGACCCGCTCTTGACTGTGAATTATTTGTGGTAGTGCAATGTGGTCCAACATAAAGGATTTTTTCCGGATCTACTGGCGGTCAATCGCTATTGTTTCCGCTCTGGCGGGTATAGTGGCGGTGGGACTATTATTGAAAATCGATGCCAAGGTAGTGGCCTTAATTGCGCTGGTGGCCGGTTTCGTTACCAACGGCTTTGTGGCCCTGGCAACCTTGATGTCTTTGGTTCCGCTGGTGGGGCCCCTATTGGTCAAGATACTTTCCCTACCCATGTTCTGGCTGCTCAACACCACCGGGTATTTCGCCTCGCTGGTGGCGATTAAGAAGGGCTTCCGGACCGAGGTAATCAACAACCGCTTGCTGACCATCATGCTCTTGATCGGCATTGTACTGGGTTATATTCTCGGTAACCTCCTGCCCGTGAACTAGGTGCAGCCACGACCCACCGATCCCCTTTTAGGGAACCTTGGACAACATCCTGTGGGGGAATCCCCCACAGTAATCACAGGTCTAACCCTACAGCATTCCATGGCCTGATTTATTACCTTCCAGTGGCACAAATGCTGCTGGAACGCACCACCAAAATATTTTTTTGAAATGTGCGCCAGCTCATTTATATTTTAGTCCACTCAGTCGTATACTGTCACCTATATAAGTGGTACTGGAGACAGATAATACGCAGAGTGATATTACCGGGTCCTTTTCCAAACATAACCATGGAGATAATGGCATGAAGAAGCTCAGATATTGGCTGATTGTTCCTTTGCTGGCTTTTAGCGTCGTAGCAGGCGTAGAGCGGGAGTTAGAGGGCAAGGCCACCACACAGAAACAAGCGGCGACGTCGGTGTCGGCGACAATCGAGCGCACCGCACCGGTGGCCTCGGCAGAACAGCAAGTCAGACGGTCGCTGGCTTTTAAGAAAGCGATCCGATCACTGTCCAAGCCGGTGATGGAGAAACGGACCGCTAAGCAGGTTACGCGCAGTGAGATGATAACGCGCCAGGCCCAGAATGCCCGCAAAGAAACCAAGTCCCGGAGCATCCGGCCCTTCGGTGTTCGTTCCGCTCCTAGGGCACAGCGACTCACCATACAACCCAAGTTTGCCGGTGGCGGCTTCGGCACGGATGGCCTGTCGAGTATCGCGGCCTTCACCTCCGGGAACACCACCGGGGACACCCTCGGGGGTGCTATCAGTGAGTATACCATTGGCGATACGATCATTTTGACGATCACATCAACCGATACGGTATATCTGGAGCTGTACGTCGATGATGGTGACTTGGCCTTTGATGCCGCTACCGATTTGTGGTTTGATGCGAATGATCGGGACGAAGGCGTCATTACTATCATCGATGGAGATTTCGATGATGAAGATCCTGCAACCGGTGTTTGGGAGTTGACCTTCGATACCGGCGATTTGGGGGAAGGGGGCGAATTCTTTGCCCTGCAGGGAGTGCGCCTGTGGTTTGTCTTTTCCACTGCCAGCGGCGGGTACGAAGGTGAGGTGTCGTTGGATATCAATGCAGCACCCAGCACAACCAGCTTGTCCGGAACGGTAACTCTTGAGGGGGCACCGGCGCCAAACATTCTCGTGGTTGCCTTTGCAATCTCCGACGAGATGGGCGGTCCTGAGGATGGAGACGGTGGCGGACCGGAGGTTATGTTTATCAGTATGACCGGCGACTCCGGTGATTATACTATCAGCATTGATGATAGCCAGGCCGATCAGGAGTTCATCATTTTCGCTTTTGATCTGTTCGGCGAAGTTTGGGGTTATTACCCCGATCCATCGGATATCTGGATTTATGTGAGCACCGGGGATATCCTGTTCGACTTGAACTTCGACTTCCAGCCGGCCAATGCTGCAATTTGGGGTCTCCTTACCGATGCTAAAACAGGCGCCGGAATCGGCGGTGTGCATATCGGCGTTGGTGATGGTCCCATGGAGATGGAGGGAACAACTGATGCCAGCGGGTACTATCGCATCCCGGTGCCCGGTGGAGAGTATCGGGTCGAAGTAGACAGCTGGGACCTGAGTGATCAGG
>CBDVAP010000129.1:0-8605 GCA_965372015.1 uncultured bacterium
CGAGTCCGGCGTCCGGGGTACAGTCATAAAAACTCAGTTATTTGAGCGCAAAAGCGCTCGCAGCCGGGTAGAGGACAAAAAGTCCATCGAGCAGCTGCAGGCCCAGGCCAAGCAGGACCGGATCGCCCTGTTGGAGAAACGGAACGGGCTGATAACCAACCAGATGGTGGCCCGGCTCTCGGGCGGAATCCGGGACTTAGCGGACAACCGCACCTTGATCAAGGCCAAGACCAAGCTTACCGAGAGCAAAGTCACCAAGCTGGACTTTGACCGGCTCAGTCTGAAGTCCCCCTGGGTGGACGATGACGGACACTGGCAGAAGATCATGGAAATACTGGATGGCTACCGCCAGGGACTGAGAGTGATCGAAGATACCCTGGAACGGGGGATTTTCAAGATCCGTATCGGGGATGAACTGCAACCGGGAGTGATCAAGCTGGCCAAGGTCTATATCGCCAACAAGCGCAAGATTTCAGTCGGTGATAAGATGGCCGGGCGGCACGGGAACAAGGGCATCGTTTCCGTGATTGTGCCTGAAGAAGATATGCCCTTCATGGAGGACGGTACTCCGGTGGACATTATTCTCAACCCCTTAGGTGTCCCCTCGCGAATGAATGTGGGCCAGCTCTACGAGACAATGCTCGGATGGGCCGGCCGGAAACTGGGCAAGTTATACGCCACACCGGTGTTCGACGGGGCCAGCCAAGCGAATGTTCAAGAGGCGATGGAGGCCGCCGGCATCCATCCCACCGGCAAAGTTTACCTGCGGGACGGACGCACCGGTGTGCTGACGGAAAACAGTGTGACGGTCGGGGTGATCTATATGATGAAACTAAGCCATCAAGTGGATGACAAGATGCACGCCCGCTCCACCGGCCCCTACTCACTGATCACCCAGCAACCGTTGGGCGGCAAGGCCCAATTCGGCGGCCAGCGGTTCGGTGAGATGGAGGTCTGGGCCTTAGAGGCTTATGGAGCGGCTTATACGCTCCAGGAACTGCTGACGGTCAAATCAGATGATGTGGATGGTCGCTCACGGTTGTATAACAACCTGGTCAAAGGTGAGAACTCGCCTGAGGCCGGCATGCCCGAGTCCTTCAATGTACTATTGAAGGAGCTGCAAGGATTGGGACTTAACGTAACCTTAGGATTAGGTAGGGAGCTCTAAGTGGTTTATATCAAACCGCAACCAAAAACCTCCAGGCAGGATATCAAGTCAATTACTTTGAGCTTGATGAGTCCTGATATGATTCTCAACCAATCCTACGGAGAGGTGTTGAAGCCTGAGACTATCAACTACCGATCCTACAAACCGGAGAAGGACGGCCTGTTCTGCGAGAGGATCTTCGGACCGGTCAAGGATTGGGAATGCCATTGCGGTAAGTACAAGCGGATTCGCTATCGGGGCATTATCTGCGACCGTTGCGGCGTGGAAGTGACGCGCAAGAAAGTGCGGCGGGAGCGGGTGGGACATATCCAACTGGCCGTGCCGGTGTCTCACATCTGGTACCTCAAGTCCATTCCCAGCAAGCTCAGCTATTTGTTGGGCTATTCCACCAAGGCCCTTGAGAAGATCATCTATTATGAGAATTACGTAATCATACATGCGGGTCTGTCGGGCAAGGAGAATGGCGATCTGGTCGATGAATTGGAATATATGTCGCTGGTGGATGAATTCGGTATTTCTACGGTTAGCGAGGAGGATCGCGAGGCGGGCAACTACTTCCTGGCGCAAATGGGCGGCGAAGCCCTAAAGAGTATGCTTGGGCAACTGGACATTCCGAAGCTGATCGACGATCTCACCGAGGTGGCCAATAAATCCAAGTCGGTAGGCAAGTCCGAGGATGCCCTGAAGCGGCTACGGGTCCTGCGGAAGTTTGACCCCCGCATTGAGCGGTCGGTGCCCAACAAATCGGAGTGGATGATCCTGACGGTTCTGCCGGTTATCCCGCCGGAGTTGCGACCGCTGGTGCCCCTGGAAGGGGGCCGCTTCGCCGCCTCCGACTTAAACGATCTATACCGCCGGGTAATTATCCGTAACAACCGGCTCAAGCAGCTGTTGGAGATCAAGGCCCCGGATGTCATTTTACGCAACGAAAAGCGGATGTTGCAGGAGGCGGTGGACAGCCTGTTCGACAATTCCCGTCGAGGTACGGCTGTGCGCAGCGGTACCCGGCGGCCCCTCAAGTCGCTCAGCGACATGCTGCGGGGCAAGCAGGGCCGTTTCCGCCAGAACCTGTTGGGTAAGCGGGTTGATTATTCCGGCCGTTCGGTGATCGTGGTGGGCCCCGAGCTGAAGTTACACCAGTGCGGCCTGCCCAAAGAGATGGCCATGGAGCTTTACAAGCCGCTGATCATCCGCGAGCTGATGCTGCGGGGCACGGCCAAGACCCCGCGGGGAGCCAAAATCATGGTGGAGCAGAAATCACCGGAGGTGCTGAAGGTACTGGATTACGTGGTGCAGGACCACCCGGTGCTTCTGAACCGGGCCCCTACCTTGCACAGACTGGGCATCCAGGCCTTCCAGCCGGTGCTGGTTGATGGCCGCGCCATCAAGTTGCATCCCTTAGTTACCTCGGCGTTTAACGCCGACTTTGACGGGGATCAGATGGCCGTGCACCTGCCGCTGTCGACCCAGGCTCGGATGGAATCGTGGGTATTGATGCTCTCCAGCCACAATATTCTTCATCCGGCGCACGGTAACCCGGTGGCTATTCCTTCGCAGGACATGGTCCTGGGCTTTTACTACTTAACCCGCAGCAAAAAAGGGGCGTCGGGTGAGGGCACCAACTTCCATTCCTTTGAAGAAGCGCAGTTAGCCTGGGAAAACGATGCGATAGACCTGCATGCCATCGTTAGCCTGAGGTTGAACGGAGAGTGGCACCGGGACACCACGGTGGGCCGGATCATCTTCAACTCAACGGTGCCCGAAGGACTGGGTTATTTTGATGAGCTGATCACCAAGAAAAGCCTGGAACGGATTGTGGGAAACTGTTTCCAGAAACTGGGCAACTACATTACCGTCAAGTTCCTGGATCGGCTCAAGGATCTGGGGTTCGATTTCGCCACCCGCAGTGGGGCTTCCATCTCTATCTCAGACATCCTGATACCGGAGGAGAAACCCAAACTGATCAGTGACGCCGCTAAGGAAGTGGCGGACGTCCAGGACAAATATGACCGGCAGATTCTCACAGAAGGTGAACGATATAACAAAGTCATCGATATCTGGACCCACGCCACTAATGCCATAGCCGCGAGTATGATGAGCCGTTTGGAGAAGGATCAGGATGGATTCAATCCGGTATATATGATGGCGGACTCCGGGGCCCGTGGCAGCCAGGACCAGATCAAGCAGCTAGCCGGCATGCGGGGACTAATGGCTAAACCCCAGAAGAGCCTGACCGGTACCAAGGATGAGATCATCGAGAATCCCATCACCTCCAATTTCAAGGAGGGGTTGAGTGTACTGGAATACTTTATCTCGACTCACGGTGCCCGCAAAGGATTGGCTGATACGGCGCTTAAGACCGCCGATGCCGGCTATCTCACCCGCCGGCTGGTGGATGTGGCGCAGGACGTAGTCATCAATATACCGGATTGTGGCACAATCCAGGGTGAGACCATCACCGATCTGAAAGACGGCGAAGAGATCATCGAACCGTTGGAAGACCGGATCATCGGGCGAGTGCTCCTGGAAGAGGTGCGCCACCCCGATACCGGGAAGGTATTGGTCAAGGCCGGAATGTTGGTGGACCGCCACCTGGGCAAGAAGATTTCCGATACCGGTGTCCAGGCGGTCCGCATGCGCTCAGTGCTCACTTGCGAGGCCGAGTACGGGTTATGCGCCACTTGCTATGGCACCAATCTGGCCACCGGCCGCTGGGTCAGCATCGGCGACGCGGTGGGCATTATCGCCGCCCAGTCTATCGGTGAGCCGGGGACCCAGCTTACATTACGGACCTTCCACATCGGCGGTACCGCCTCCCGGGTGATCGAGCAGTCGGAAATGTCCACCAAGAAGGCCGGTAAGATTCGATTCTCGCCCAACTTCGACACGGCCGAAGTACAGGATGAGACCCACGGCCTGGTGCGAGTGGTACTGGTGCGGAACGGGAAAATTGACATTATCGACGAAAATAACCGGATGCTTTCCACCTTTAACGCGCCTTATGGTGCTCGCCTGCAGGTCAAGGACGGCCAGAAGGTGGAAGTGGGCGAGACGCTGTTCGCCTGGGACCCGTATACCGATGTTATCCTGGCCCGGCGCAGCGGCCATGTGCGCTTCGTGGACATGCTCGAGAACGAGACTTACGTTGAGGAGGCGGTCGAGGGCGGCAAGAAGCGGAAAGTGATCGTCGAGTCCAAGAATCGCAACCTCAGTCCGCATATCGAGATTATCGACGATCAGGGGGGCGTAATTACCGGTGGCGGTTCGGTTCTTCCGGTCAAATCCACCCTCATGGTGCAGGATGGCGTTTCCGTAGACGCCGGGCGGGTACTGGTCAAAATTTCGCGGGAGATCGGTAAGACCCGGGATATCACCGGGGGGTTGCCACGGGTGGCGGAACTGTTCGAGGCTCGCCAGCCATCCAATCCGGCCGTAGTTTCAGAGATTGACGGCCAGGTGGAATTCGGCAAGACCAAGCGGGGGATCAGGGAGATCATCGTCCGGGGCGCTGATGACGCCAAGATGAAATATAACATTCCCTATGGCAAGCACGTGATCGTGCACGAAGGCGACATGGTCCGCTCGGGTGACCGGTTGTGCGATGGCTCAGTAGCCCCCCAGGACATCCTGAAGATCGGTGGCCCCGCCCGGGTACAGGAGTACTTAGTGAACGAGATCCAGGAAGTATATCGTCTCCAGGGAGTACGCATTAACGACAAGCACATCGAGGTGATCGTGCGGCAGATGATGCAGCGGGTGCGCATCGATGATCCGGGAGACAACAACTTCTTGCGGGGCGACCGGATGAACCGTTTTGTGGTCCGCCGGAGCAACGATGCGTTGCTCAAGCAGGTGGTGATAACCAAATCCGGCGATTCCGAGTTGGAGGAAGGACGGATCGTTGCCAAGGCAGAAGTAAAGGCTATCAATGCCGACCTGAAGACGGAAGGATTGAAAACGGTCAAATCCAGGGCAGCCCGACCGGCCACTTTCTTGCCCTTACTCCTGGGTATAACCAGGGCGTCGCTCAATACCGAAAGTTTCATCTCAGCCGCTTCCTTCCAGGAAACAACCAGAGTACTGACGGATGCCGCTGTAGAGGGTAAAACCGATTACCTCCGCGGCCTGAAGGAGAACATTGTGATGGGCCGGCTGATTCCGGCCGGCACCGGCATGGCCCGTTATCGGGACTTGTTGGTGGTCAATCCGGATCCTGAACCGGAACCAGTTGAGCAAGATGGCGATGAATCCCCCGCGACACTAACCCCGTTCGTCGATGCTAAACCCACGGGTTAGAGTATAAACAGTATATAAAAAAGTAACCTTAAGTTCGTTGACTTGCAGAAGTTTGGCGAATTAAGTTGCGAGGCTGAAACCAAAGGTATATTGGGAGGACAATTGCCGACTCTAAATCAACTGGTCCGGAAGGGGCGAAAACGGGTGGTGAAACGGAAATCCACGCCGGCCCTGCGCGGTAATCCGCAAAAGCGGGGGGTGTGTACCCGGGTGTATACCACTACACCCAAGAAGCCCAATTCGGCCTTGCGTAAAGTGGCCCGGGTGCGGCTTACTAACGGTATTGAAGTGACCGCTTATATTCCCGGTGAGGGCCATAACCTGCAGGAGCATTCGATTGTTTTGATTGAAGGCGGACGGGTCAAAGATCTACCGGGTGTGAGGTATCATATCATTCGCGGAGTGCTGGATACGGCCGGAGTAGAGGGTCGCCGTACCAGCCGTTCACGCTACGGCGCCAAGCGACCCCAGAGCTAATTATGGCCCGGAGGCGTAGACCAGAATCAAGAATTATTCAGCCGGACCCGGTTTATAACGATATGGTGGTGGCCAAATTCATCAACAACCTGATGCGCAAGGGCAAAAAGCCGGTGGCTGAATCCATTTTCTATACTGCCCTGGATAATATCAAAGCTAAAGCCAAGGTGGACGGACTGGAGACTTTCAAACAGGCCCTGGAAAACGTGGGTCCGCGGTTGGAAGTCAAATCCAAACGGATCGGCGGGTCGACCTACCAGGTGCCCAGGGAGGTCAGTAGCCGCCGGCGACTGGCTCTAGCCATGCGCTGGCTGATTTCATTCGCCCGCAAACGGGGTGGCAAAACCATGACTGACCGGCTGGCGGCCGAGCTGATTGCGGCGGCCAACCAGGACGGCGGTGCAGTCAAGAAGAAAGAAGATACTCACCGGATGGCCGAGGCCAACAAAGCCTTTGCCCACTTCAGATAATCACGCCCTAACGGTATCCAGTTGAACAGTGGAAAAGACAGCCCTAGAACATGTTCGCAACATCGGCATTATGGCTCACATCGACGCCGGCAAGACCACTACGACCGAACGGATCCTGTTCTACACGGGCCGTGTCCATCGATTGGGTGAAGTTCACGACGGCGCTGCAACCATGGACTGGATGGCACAGGAGAAGGAGCGGGGGATTACAATAACTTCCGCCGCCACCACGACTTTCTGGGGTGAAATCCGCATTAATATTATCGATACACCCGGGCACGTCGATTTCACTATGGAGGTGGAGCGTTCCCTCCGGGTCTTGGATGGGGCCATCGCGGTTTTTTGTGCCGTGGGCGGTGTGGAGCCACAGTCGGAGACGGTCTGGCGCCAGGCCGATAAATACGGCGTCCCCCGGATCGCTTTTGTCAACAAAATGGACCGGATAGGCGCTGATTTCTACAACGTCCTGGAGATGATTAAGGAGCGGCTGGGAACCAATCCGGTACCGATTGTCCTGCCCATAGGCGCCGGGGATCTGTTCACCGGCCTCATCGATCTGGTGAACATGCGCGCTATCCTCTATGTGGATGAGCACGGCGTCCACTTCGAGTATGGCGATATACCCTCTGACATGCAAGAGGAAGTTCAGAAATGGCGCTTGCACCTGCTGGAGGAAATCGCCAGCTACGATGAGACTTTGATGGAAAAATATCTCGATGGCGAGACCTTGACCGGCGAGGAAATCCGGGTAGCCATCCGGCAGGCCTGCATCGACGGCACCATGGTTCCCGCCCTGTGTGGGTCGGCATTCAAGAACAAGGGCATCCAGCGCCTGTTGGACGCGGTAGTGGACTACCTGCCTTCGCCGCTGGACGTGGGCGCCGTGCAGGGCTTCGACGCCAATAGCCACGACGCCGTCACCCGGGAAGCCCGGGACGATGCTCCCTTCGCGGCCCTGGCATTCAAGATTATGACCGATCCTTATGTCGGTCGACTAACATTTTTCCGGGTTTACTCAGGCCAGGTCAAGACCGGAGACTTTGTGCTGAATGTGAATACCGGCAAGAAGGAACGCGTCGGGCGCCTGATGCTGATGCATGCCGACAAGCGCGAGGAGCGCAAGCAGGTGAGTGCCGGAGAGATCGCCGGCATGGTGGGCCTGAAAAATACTCGCACCGGCGATACACTGGCCGATATTAAGTCGCCGATCTTGCTTGAAAAAATGGATTTCCCCACGCCGGTGATCCATGTAGCGGTCGAGCCGGCCTCGAAAGCTGACAGTGATGCCATGGGCGAGGGCCTGGCCAAATTGGCGGAGGAAGATCCCACCTTTAAGGTACACACCGACGAGGAAACGGGTCAGACTATTATTGCCGGCATGGGGGAGTTGCACCTGGAAATTCTGGTGGACCGGTTGCGCCGGGAGTTCAATGTCCACGCCAAGACCGGCGCCCCCCAGGTGGCCTACAAAGAGAGCATCACCAGTGAGGCTAAAGGCGAGGGACGATTCGTGCGCCAGTCGGGAGGGCACGGCCAGTACGGCCATTGTAATGTCCGGGTGCGGCCCAATGAGCCGGGTGAGGGCTATCTTTTCATCGAAAAGATCAAGGGTGGAGTGATCCCCCGGGAATTCATCAGCGCCGTGGATGGGGGTATTCAAGAGGCATTGGAGAACGGCATATTGGCCGGTTACCCGATGGAAGATGTGGTGGTGGAACTTTATGATGGCTCGTATCACGAGGTCGACTCGTCGGAGATAGCCTTCCGGGTGGCCGGCGCCATAGCGGTGAAAGAGGCGGTCCGCCGGGCCGATCCGGTGCTGCTGGAACCGCTAATGGCGGTGGAGGTGATCGTGGCCGAGGACTATCTGGGCGACGTCATGGGCGATTTGACCAGCCGTCGCGGGCACATCAAAGGGATGGAGAAACGCAAGGACGCCCAGGTAGTAAATGCCGAAGTCCCTCTATCCGAGATGTTCGGTTATGCCACCGACCTGCGTTCCCTGACGCAGGGAAGGGCGATATTTACCATGCAGTTTTCTCACCACTCCGCCGTGCCGGCGTCTGTTAAAGAGCGCATCATGGAACGGGTGCACGGCAAAATCGAAGCATAGTTTTTTAAGAAAGGGCAGCAGGACACATGGCGAAGGAAAAATATATCCGCACCAAGCCGCACGTGAACGTGGGCACCATCG
>CBDVAP010000130.1:0-8475 GCA_965372015.1 uncultured bacterium
TGGCCGACCCGTGGTGCCCGACTTTTAACCAGTCCGCCGCCACCAGCGACCCATAAGCCGACAGCCGCCGCTCAACCTCCACTTCGGCGTCGCCCATGAGCAGGATCGCGGCGTCGCCATACCGTACCAGCAGCACCAGGGAGGCGTTATTCTCCTTGCCCGGGTGGGCGGCATGCAGGCTGTCCGGCGCCAGTACCAGCAAATCGACCTTACCCATGGTCACCACTTCCCCGGCCCGCCGGATTATCCGGGGCACTCCCAGGCTGTCGCTCAGTGCCAGCACCCGCTCGTATAACCGGTTGCGAATTGTATTATCCGTATCCCACAAGGTATCCACAGGCACATTCTCCAGCAGCCAGGGCAGGCCCCCGATATGGTCGCTGTGGGGGTGGCTAATGGCTGCCCCGTCAAGTCTGGTAATCCCCAGCCCCTTGAGATAAGGTCCCACAACCCGGGCCCCACTGTCAAAACGGGGGGTTATGGGCCCGAAATCGATCATTAGCTGCTCCCCGCCCGGCAACGACAGGTGGATGGCATCCCCCTGCCCCACATCCAGCACGGTCACCCGCAATTCACGGGCGGCCCATACCCGCGGCCACAGAGCCAGGTTTGCCAGCAGCAGTCCCCCGGCTAAGGAGTAAAAAAGTCTGCGCCGCCGTTCACCGGTAAACAGCCAGGGCAATCCCAACAGGACAATTACTATCCCCATCGGCAGGGGCCACCCCGGTTGGCCGGTGACCACCACCCCCAACGGCCAGGTCGATAGCCGGGTAATGATCCATTGAATGCCCGTCGCAGCCAGCCAGGCGGTCTGGGCGAAGACCTCTCCCACCCAGCCAATTAGTGGAGCCGATGCCAGCGCCAGGGACCCCGCCGCCACCGCCATCCCGGCCATAGGCACCACCAGTATATTGGCAGCCAGCCCGTAAATCGGTAGCACGTGGAAATACAGGGCCTGCAACGGCATGGTGCCCAGCTGGGCGCTAATGCTAACCAGGGCCAGGTCGGTTGTGAAGCGCTTCACCGGCCCAGCGTACAACCACTCCCCGATGGTGGTTTCCTTGAGGGGCGCTTGCAGCCTGGGCAGCAGATATAGAATCCCCGCCACCGCCGTAAATGACAGCTGGAAACCGGCTGTAAACTGGCTGCGGGGATCTATTAATACGCTAATGATAGCGGCGGCGGCCAGGATATTCCAGGTGTTCGGCCGGCGTTGCAAAGCCCGCCCCCACAGGTACAGCCCCGCCATGATGGCCGCCCGCACGACACTGGGCGGTGCTCCTGTGAGTAGGACGTAACCTGCCAGAAACGGGAGTATCGCCGCCAACCGGCCCCACTCGGGCAACCGCAACAGGGTGGCCATTGCCATCAGAATCACCACGATATACCCCACGTGCAGCCCGGACACGGCCAGCAGATGGGCCACCCCCACCCGCTGGAACTGCTCCCGGGTCTCGCGGTCCAGGCCGGTCTTGTCCCCCAGAAGCAACCCCGCCAGCAACTGCGCCTGAGGTGATCCCAGCCAACTCTGCAACCGGGACTTAATCGCCCGCCGAACGACGGCCGTAGCGCGACCCAGGTGCCAACCCTGCCGGGGCCGGTGCGCCATCACTATTGCCGGTCCCTCGACCAATACGTCTATATGCCGGGTCCACAGGTAGTAGCGATAGTCGAACCCGTTGGGATTGCGGGCGGCCGGCGGCCAGGCTAAAATACCATACAGAATCAGGGTATCGCCCGGCCATATATCCAGGACAACAGCGGCTTCGTCACCGCTTTCAATCCCCCTTCGCCAGATAGCCCGCTGCAAATATGAATTGTCTGCGCTCCCGGCCAGGAGATCAAGGGTCAACAGTTCGGCGTCCGGCCGTCTATCCACCTCCCGGACTTCCGTTAGAATCAGGCCAGGATCAGTGGGCAACTGAAGGGCGTGCCTGGAACCGCTATCATAGTGCGGCGCAAGGGCCCAGCCGATGCCCAGCAGGGCCACCAACAGCCCCCCTTCCCAGCGCCGGGACAGCAGCAGTCCAACGACAATCGCGATTATCCCAAGGTAAGTCGGCCCGGGCAGGCTATAGCCCAACTGGATACCGGCCAGCAAGGCCAGGGCTACCGGCACCAGGGGAATGGCGCGAAAAAGGGCCAGATGCGAGGGGGGTGATAATGCCGCCAAAAAGCGCTGGAATAGGGTGGTCGGCGGCATTGGTGGGTCAGCCGGAAGCGCCAACCGCTGGGATCAAGGGGGTCACTTCCCTTCCAGCACTTTGCGGCGCACCCTTTGCAGCAGAAAATCGGCCCGCTCGGTGGCGCCTTCCTGGCGCAACATCACAATCCGAATAGCTTCCGGCGCCGGGATCGAGAGGTTGTCAGGATGGGTATAAAACACGTCCACCAACCGCCGCAGCAACTTAAAGTCATACTTCACCCGGCGGGAATAATACTCCTTGCGCGCCTGCTTGTAACGCTCGGTGGTCAAAGGATCACTTTCCATGGGATTGAGGCGATACGAGCTGCCCTGGGCCTCCCGTAGCAGCACCCGGTCCACCTTGAGGCCGGCGTAGAAACCACGCAGGTAGGCCTCTTGCCGCCCGTGGTCCCAGCGCGTCCAGGTCTTGCCGGTGATGTCCTTCTGGGCGTAGGCTAATCGAGGCACTAGCAGGAGTACACAGATTGCTCCCAATGTTAGATGACGGCTACTCATTTCACTCTACCAGATCGCAGGCCGGTTGGTAACCCAGTTCGCAGGCTTTATGCCAGTCTTGGACCGCCTTTTCCCGCTGCCCCAACTTGTCATAGGCATTGCCCCGGTTGTTGTAGGCCTCGGCATAATCGGCATTAAGGCGCAGGGCCTGGTCGTAATCCTCAATGGCCCGCGGGTATTGCCCCAAATAATCATAGGCACCGCCCCGGTTGTAGTAGGCCAAGGCATTATCTGGATCAAGGCGCAGGGACTGGTCGTAGTCCGCCATCGCCCGCCGGTATTGTCCCAGATGATAATAGGCCGAGCCCCGGTTGTTGTAGGCAACGGCAAAGTTGGAATCTAGGCGAATCGCCTGGTTAAGATCCTCTAGAGCACGTTGGTATTGCCCCAGATTCATGTTGGCAAACCCCCGGTTGTTGTAGGCCAAGGCATAATCGGCATCAAGGCGCAGGGCTCGATCGTAATCCTTGATGGCTCGCTGGTATTGACCTAGTTTTCTGTAGGCATTGCCCCGGTTGTTGTAGGCGGGAGCCAAGTCGGGGTCGAGGCGAATCGCTTGATCGTAGTCCTCAATGGCACGCTGGTATTGCTCCAGATCGAAGTAGGCAATGCCCCGGTTGTTGTAGGCGAAGGCAAAGTCGGGGTCAAGGCGAATGGCCTCGTCGTGATCATCAATGGCCCGCCGGTATTGCTCCAGAGCACCGTAGGCAATACCCCGGTTGTTGTAGGCGAAGGCAAAGTCGGGATCAAGGCGCAGGGCCTGGTCGTAGTCCTCGATCGCACGCTGGTATTGACCTAGTTCTCTGTAGGCAATGCCCCGGTTGTTGTAGGCGAAGGCAAAGTCGGGATCAAGGCGCAGGGCCTGGTCGTAGTCCTCGATCGCACGCTGGTATTGCCCCAGAGCACCGTAGGCAACGCCCCGGTTATTATAGGCCATAGCATAGTCGGGATCAAGGCGCAGGGTTTGGTCGTAATCCTCAATGGCGCGCCGGTATTGCCCCTGAGCACCGTAGGCAGTGCCCCGGTTGCTGTAGGCAACGGCATTATCGGGATCGAGGCGCAGGGTTTGGTCGTAATCCGCAATGGCCCGCTGGTATTGCCCCAGACTATTGTAGGCATTGCCCCGGTTGTTGTAGGCAACGGCATCGTTGGGATTGAGGCGGATCGCCTGGCTGTAAGCCTCGATGGCTTCCTCGGGTGAACGGCCTATGCATTGCGTTAACACCACAACGCAACCGACAAGCAGCCAGAGCAATTTCCATTTCATCACCCTACCCCATTGCTCGTTTTAACATTGGCCCTATCCATCTTGAAAATTAGTACTAAAAGGGCGTGAACGCCCTGGCCTGTTGGTAGCCTCTAGAACCTCTCCCCTTCGCTTCGCGAAGCCCCTCTCCGCACGCGGAGAGGGGACGGCCGCAGGACGGGGGTGAGGTTTATCGCCTTAAATCTGATGCGGGGACTCCCCCGGCCCATACCGATTCACAATCGGATACCGCCGCCCCACTCCGAAGGCCTTGCCGGTCACCCGGATCACCGGGGCCGCCTGCCGCCGCTTGTACTCCGATTGGGTCATTCTCCGGCGCAAGTCCCGCACCAGCCCCATATCGTAGCCCTGGCCGTAGCCACGGGCGAGGCCCTGTGCGGCCAGTTCGGCGTTGGAGGCATGGTTGACTACCAACGCCTCCACCAAAGGGGCCACAACGTCGTAATCGAAGGGGTCCACCTGCCCGGCGCTGAGCTCAGCGCTGGGGGTCTTGGTCAATACCCGCTCCGGGATGATCTCCCTCCCTGCCGCCCGGTTAAGGTAGCGCCCCAAGCCGTACACATCGTTTTTAGGCAGGTCACCGATAGGCGCCAGCGCCCCGGCCATGTCGCCGTACAGGGTTGCATACCCCAGGGCCAGTTCGGTCTTGTTGCCGGTGGTCAGCACCAGGGCGCCCCGTTTGTTGGCCACTGCCATCAGGAGCGTTCCCCGCAGCCGGGCCTGGAGGTTCTCCTCGGCTATGCCCGGCTCAGTGCCTTCAAAAAAGGGCCCAAGTTCCTCCAGCATCCCCTTACGCAACTCCTCGATGGCGATCACCTGCAACTCGATGCCCAGGCCCTGTGCCAATTGCCGCGCGTCCTCCAGGCTATCCGGCGCATTATAAGTAGTAGGCATGGCCAGGGCCGTGACGTTGGCCGCACCCAGCGCCCGCACCGCCAGCGCCGCCACAACGCTGGAATCGATCCCTCCGCTCAGGCCGATCAACGCCTCACGGTGCCCGGTCTTGGCAAAATAGTCCCTGATGCCCAGCTCGATAGCGCCGGCCAGCTGTTTTTCCCTTGGTTGTGGAGCAGTGGCAGGAGCAGGGGCCGTATCAAATGGGTAATTTATAAGGATCAAGTCCTCAGCAAAGCTGGCCCCCTCATTAATCAGTTGACCCTGGCCGTCAAACACCAGGGAGCGGCCGTCGAATACCAGCTCGTCCTGGCCCCCCACCAGGTTACAGTACAGGAAGGGCCGCTTCCACTGCCGGACCTTCCGGGCGATCAGTTCCCGCCGTCGGGGATCGCGATCCACCGTAAATGGCGAGGCGCTGATGTTGATGAACAGGTCCACCCCCTGCTCACCCAAGCGGTCGGTAACCTTGGTCTCATAGCCCTCATCCCACAGGTCCTCGCAGATCTGCAGGCCCACCCGAATATTCTCCCCCGTCGACAGGGCCAGCTCCAGCGGCTCAATCTTTTGGGCGGGCGTGAAATAGCGGGCCTCGTCGAATACGTCGTAAGTGGGCAGCAGCGATTTATCCCGGTAGGCCACGATCTTCCCCAGGTGCAGCACCGCTGCGGTATTGTAAAGCTTCCTACTGCCACTACTACTGCCCCTGCCACTTTCTTCCCGTACCGTGCCCACAATCACCCACTGGTCGGTGATCTCAGCCGCCAACGCCTCCAGGGCGGCCTGCAGGTCGGCTAAAAAGGCTTTTTCCAGCAGTAAGTCCTGGGCGGGATAGCCCGGCAGGGAACCCTCGGGAAAGACGATCAGCTGGGCCTTGGCCCCTATTCGGGAGAGTGTCTGGCGGATTAGCTCCAGGTTGCCCTGGATATCTCCGACGGTGGGGTTGATCTGGGCTAAGGCGATGCTAAGGGACATAAGCTACGGTTCCAGCCGGTTCGTCATGGGATCATTGGTCGAGATGATGTTACCTATTTCCCGGACGGCCAACAAGGGCGGATTCACCGCAACGACCCATCGAAGTGGAACTGTGCCAGCAGCGCTCTTTTCATTTACCTATTGATCGGTAATACTTTTATGGCATAAATTACACACAATTAATCACCTACAACAAAAAATGAGGCGACACCATGGCACATGGCAACTTCGAGTTCAAAGGAACTGGGTTTAGTTACCTATTGCTGGCAATTTGGACGGGAATATTAACAGTCCTAACATTGGGACTGGCATGGCCTTGGGCATACACTGCCAAACAAAGGTGGCTGGCAGAACACACCTATATTGACAACCACCAATTAACCTTCAACGGAACCGGGCTGGGCTTCTTCGGAACGTGGTTGCTGGTGGTTTTCTTAACCATTATTACTCTTGGCATTTATTTTCCTTGGGCCTATTGTAGTATCAAACGCTGGCAAACCAATAATCTATACTTTGCCGAGGAAGGGGATGTAGAAAAAGTCTGAGCGTTTTCACATTACAAAAATACTTTCCCCTGGTATAATACCACTTGTGAATTGGACTGCAACAGGAGGTCTACAATGAAACATTTGCACTCTGTTCGTTGGGCAACGCTAGTTTTGACCGTCACGGCGACCGTATTCAGTGGCTGCTCTTCCGTCCCTTCCAGTTCTGACGCTCAAAGGATACTGGAAAACCAGATAATAATGCAATCAAAGGGCGTTATCAAACTTATCGGCTTCACTCAGACTAATGCCCAAAAAGGTGATGTGATGGGTACCAAGATTTATTCTCTGGAATACCAAGCGGAAATTGAATTTACAGCTGACTGTTATTGGGGAGGCCCATTTGGAGGATTTGAGGTGATGACCGGGGAACCTAGTCTCTTCAACGCCTTTAGGTATCAGGGGAAGAAGCGCGCAAAACAGGGGCAGCGAAAAGCAATTTCTGGAGAACTCGTATTTGAAAAAACAGAAAAAGGATGGCGAGGGCAGGATGGGAAAATCTATTAAACGCACCGGCATAAGCGGGTGGTCCGTTTATGGTGGATAGATAACATCCTGGCAGGTATATTTAAGACAATTCAGAATCTTGCCTGTCCTCAACAATCCTATTTTGTGCCCCAGAAGAAGGACGGTAAAATGGGTAAGACGCTATTTACTGCCGTTACTATCGGTCTGCTGGTTGCCTGTGGGGGTGGACCGGCATCGAAAACTCCCGAGGGATCTCTCTCGCGAGCGAATTTGCAGCGGACGGGTGCTTATGCATCTGAGCCGGTCAGACAGATGTCAGAGCTCAATTGGAAAGTAAACCTTGGTGGAATAATAGCCACATCCCCAGCTATCTCAAAAGGCTTGATTTTCATTGGTGGAGCTATCGAGCAATCAGAGACAGGTTTCGTCTGCGCAGTGGATGCCAGCACAGGCGAGGTTGTATGGAAATTCGAGACTCCGGGGATGGTGATCTCATCCCCGGCTGTCTCTGATGGAAACGTGTATTTCGGGTGCGTTGACGGCAGCGTCTACGCTCTTGACGCCGAGAAAGGCACCCAGATTTGGAAATCCCCAACCGGAGGAAGTATTTTCTTTTCCGCGCCCGCTGTTGCCCACGGAATGGTATATATATCAAGTACTAGCGACTCCCTTTTCGCTTTGGACGCCAGGACTGGCGAGAAAAAATGGGGCCTGAGCTGCCCATCAGATGCCGACAGTTTCTCATCACCGGCAGTTGACGGGGAAACTGTTTACTACGCTGACTATGCTGGGAACTTGCGTGCGGTGGACGCCCAATCCGGAGAAGAACGATGGGCACTACAACTTGATGGATCTATGGCAGGTAGTATTGCGTTGAGCGCCCGAATTGTCTTTCTTTCGGCGGACGAGGACCTTTACGCCGTTGGACTGACTCGCCGTGAGGAGGGTGAACTAGGGTATGTCATGTGGGAGTTCGAGGCGGAAAGTGATCTGGGGTCCCCAGCGATAGCGAATGAGATCGTATGTGTCAGCAGCGCCGTGGCGCAGGTTTGGAACCCCCCTTACCCTGGTGCGGCTCCGACGCCCTGGTCCAAATGGGAGTCAATACCGAGTTATCTCTTTGCAATAGGAATACATACAGGTCAAGAGCTGTGGCGCTTTGAACTTGCAAAAAAGAGCAACACGGGGATTAGGGGGTATACACCCTCAATTGCAGGGGACGTCGTTTATTGTGGTAGCCGGGAATACCTGTACGCTCTGGATCTCCAAACCGGGGAGCTATTGTGGAAGCTCAAGACAGAGGGCACGGTTTTCAGCGGCCCGGCGATCTACGAAAAGGTTGTGTACTTTGGAGATTTGTCAGGCTGGCTCTACGCCGTTCGCTGAGCCTTTTTCAGATATCGCCAAGGTTTCGTGAACGCTTTCCAAGGGGCCATCTCATTTACTAGGGTATCGGTATATCACGCAACACTGTACTAAAACTTTCGGCGCCGAATCCAGTGAGAGCACCTGCACGGATGGTCCAGCAATCGATTACAAGCGATGCTATGTCATTCGCGCTTTCTAGCACAGACAGAAAACTCAACCTTGCCTCTACCTGCTCAAGAGTATGGAATACCGTATAT
>CBDVAP010000131.1:0-8421 GCA_965372015.1 uncultured bacterium
GGTTCTCATCGATAATCTCTACCTCGTCTTTGCCATACATCATCTCGGTCCCTGGAGTCCCGTCCACAAAAACATCAGGATGGGGAAAACGACCGTAGAGCAGGTGCTCCTGGGGTATTATTTCCCGGGTGTCATCCAGGACCCGCGGGCCAACATGGACTACCTTAATGGCATAGGTTTTCCCAATATTGACATCGTAAAAGTTCTTGGACCCCAACCACATGGCCTTGGCTGCTTCAGTGTCCTGGTTGCGGAACTGCGCCGGCCAGCGCAAGCCATCCTGCTGGTCCGCTTGTTGACCGGTCCGTCCGATTTCCCTTTCAATCCCGGAGCTGGAGAAAAAGGAATGGAGATTTCCCACCGCGATCCAGATGAACTCCTCAGCCGAAAGTGATATGACCATGATGGCGCAAATCACGCTTAGTAGCCTCATAGGCTTCCGGAGGATTTTCTTAATTGGCTTCATTTCGCTCTCAGTTGCTTCTGACTGATAAACTTTAATGATTCGAAATCATTTAATGTCGAATGATAAATTGAATCCGAAATAGATATCACGGGGATTCAGGAATGTGAAATAAGTCTGGTTTGGCATATCAATATAGGCCTTCGAATCCAGGACATCGTCGATCATGTCCTGATCAGCGGCCACCCAACCACCCTGGTAGTCAGGCTTGAAATATTGACCCGCTGTATTGTCGTAGACATACATCTCTCTGCCATATTTCACATCGGAGGGCATCGCGTAATTTTCAATATTAGATGTCCACTCCATGGGTACGAATCCAACCCCGATGTCACGGACATCGCCGGGTCTGTCCTCCCCAATAATACCCAGGTAAACTCTGTCGCCCGAAGTCAACTCGTCAGCAACATCGGCCGGCAGATGAAGAGAGTACATATAATCGTTGTAGTCAAAGGCGTTATAGAAGGATTCCTGAGAGAAATACTTGAAGTTGAAGACATTGGAAACGTCCATAAAGAAGGTTGCCTTCAATCGGCCAAAGTGAAAGGACTTCGCCGCTTTCATATCTACATTCTTATAAGGCTTCCAGCGTACGTTATCCCCCAATCCGCTAACTACGTTGGGATTCCAGGTGAACCAGCGCCCCTCTGTCCAGTAACCGATAAGATTTACCAGCCAGCCACCCATCAGATGCTGTCCTGCGATCCCTGGACCAAAATTAGCAGGCGAATTAATCGTCAGGTAGCCCTTAAAACGGGGCCGGGGTAGATTTCTTACTTCAACCGGAGGATTCTCTCTCTGCCAAACGCGTTGCTCCGAGGGATTTTCTTTAAGGGTGGGCACACCAAAATGCCCTGAGGTTTGGACCCGGTATTCATAGTTCACAGCCCCCTGCAGCCATTCACCGAAATCTTTCGAGAGGTCGACCTCGAAGCCGCGGATGTCCTCAAAACTGTTAGCGGCTAGCTGATAGTAATTTACATTCCCCTTGATGTTGATATAGCGGGTCCAATCTTGCTGGTTGGTAACATCCTTATAGTATGCGGCCAGATGGAGCAAATAGTTGCCGATGGCCTGATCGTACCCCAGCTCGTAAGAGATGGTTTTAGCCAGAGGCAGATTCGGATCGCCCATCGTGCTCATTTTAGAGTCCAGGGGATTCCTGCGTTCCATGTAGACATCCTGGGCCTTGGGAACCTGCCGGTAGTGGCCATAATTAAAGTATAGCTTGGAGTTGATCGTGATAGGGTGAGAGATTCCCAGCCTAGGACTAAGATACCAGGTTCCATTAACCTCCTTTTGGGAGATTTCGCTCTCTTTCTCAGGCGAATATGCCGTCGAGAAAAAGTCCGTATCGTACGGCGAGGTCAAGTCATACCAATCGCCATTGGGATCGATAAACTCAACATTCATACCGAGGTTGGCAATAAACCCTTTGGCCTCAACCTTATCCTGGAGATAGAACATTAAGCGCAGGGGAGTACGCTGAAAATCGGTCCACAGGTTACCATCAGGCAGGGCCAGATTTTTCATCCCGTAACGCAGGTTGAAATCGTCGTATACAAATTCTGCGCCAGTCCCGATTTGATGTACCGCATTGATTTGATTCGTGTAATTGAAGCGGGCATAATAGGCGGCAAAGTCGCTGGAGTCCCGGGAAGTTGAAACAGAGCCACCCATCCCCATGCCGTCTCCGATAGCGAAAAGGGGACTGGTCAGGTGGCCGTAGGGCGCCTCGTCGACATATTTCCCAGGGTATAGCTCATTGGTCTGGCTGGTGTCGCGGAGTCCGCCAGGTCCAGTGCGGTAGATCTTGGCTGTTCTCTGAACCAATAGGTTCCAATAGGCGGTCGGGCTGATCTGGTTCGTGATTTGCGCCGACAGGACATTCTCCTGTATCCTTGTGCGCGACCAGTACTCATCACTATAAATTCTCCAGGATAATGTATGCCCGATACGATCGACGGTTGCAGCGATTTCTGATGGTGTTTCCATGTAGGCCGTCCCGCCAACTCTGCTTAAGACAGTAGCCAGAGTTTCGGTACTCCTGCTGATCACCGTCAGTTTCATGGTGGATGAAAGGTCCGAGTTAATCTTGAGGTTGTAAGTGTTATCAGTCAGGGCAGAACGGTTTGTTGGAATCAGGTACATGTCCCGGTTTGACTTCCCGGAAAGATAAAATCTGAGATTGCCAAGCAGGTCACTTACGACTGGTACCGGACCGCCGAAGCCAACATCAATATTGTAGTCTGGTTCTTTAATGAATCCGTCCAGCCGGTGCTCCCAGCGGAAAAGCTTCTGGGCTGCCGCAGGTGAAAGATCATTAGTGGGATCATCGTCGGCCAAAGTCAGCTCTGATACTGCTATCCAACCCTCAAATTCCGTATACTGACGTTTATCGTACCGGTCCCAGTAGGTCCATTGACCATCGCCATCAAGGTCATTGAACTCACCCGGGTCGGCAATGCCGTCACCATTAAGATCATCCCAGGGCTCGCCGTTGGCCGAACCGGTCCAGGCTACAGCCGGATCGAGATAGGGCCGCAACCAGAATGAATTTTCGTCGAAGGGGGA
Organism: uncultured bacterium; assembly: GCA_965372015.1. GTDB lineage: Bacteria > Fidelibacterota > Marinisomatia > SCGC-AAA003-L08 > TS1B11 > JACZSB01. The sequence goes on from CBDVAP010000131.1 coordinate 3,038, forward strand.
GATACCAAAATTCTTGGGAGCGGGGGGGCTATACTCACCTGATATGTTGAAGCTGTACTTATCCGGATCGCCCTCTTTGGTGACGATATTAATTATCCCTGACCTCACATTGTTATATTCGGCTTGAAATCCACCGGTCTGAAGTGAGATATCCTTGATGGCGCTGAGAGGCAGATGACTGATGGGGCTGTTATCACGCTCATCACGGAGGGGTACGCCGTCAACCATAAGCAGAACCTGATCAGCGAGGCTCCCCCGAATTCCGAGATCGGATGTCACCCCTGCTTCCAGCCCCAGGATATCGGAAACACTGTTGACAGGCAAAACAAAAATATGATCGGATGAAATACTCTTCTGGCTGGCAGAGACATCCTGCTTGATTACCCGGGTTGTGGCCGACACTATTACTTCCTCCCCGGCAATGGTTTCGGTCTGCAATTGAAAGTCCAGAGGGGTGGTCAAATCAATCTCCACCCGGACGCCGGTGACAGTAACTGTTGCATAGCCAATGGCACTCGTCTGGATATCGTATTCGTCCGGTGGGACATTCAGAATGGCAAAATAGCCAGAGAGGTCAGAGGCGGCACCAAGGGATGTGCCTAGCAGAACCACATTTACGCCCACGAGGGCCTCCCCGCTGGCTGAATTAGTGATCCGTCCACTGATCTTACCGGTCGTGCCGGCCTGCAACATGGCAGCTGCCGCGATAAGGGTCAAGACAAATGTTAGAAAACGGCTCATTGTTGGCGTACTCCAGATTGCTAGAACCACCGCACCCCGCCCCTGCGTCCGGCCATCGCTATGCACCCGGTACACAGCGTCACAGGTACTAAAAATACTACGATACCGCGTCAATACGATACGCTTATCTCTGAGTCAAACTAATGTGATTTCAACAAAGTTGTCAAGCGAAATAAGGTGTATTCCGGCTAGCTGTTTGAGATATATTATCTTGCTGAATTTATAGAGCCCTAAAAGTTTTGTAAAAGGACCTCGCCGGTTGGGCTGTACAGGCCTGCGTAATATATTACACAATCAGCTGTATTAGATCATTTACAGTTTCAACGGCGTGCACAGCATTATTGCCGTATCCATCGGCGCCGATTTCATCAGCGAATTTGCCTGCTGCAGAGCATCAGCCTTCGAGTAACCGTATGCAGGGTGTATTCAGTCATAGCGCCCATGTTGCTCGGCCAATTTGAGGAGGCGTTGCACCCTGGTTCGCTCAACGTGAGGAGCAATGGCGCAGGCGGTGCTTAAAAGGAACCCCCTGGATCGCATGCCACTGAGTATGATCCCTTTTATCGCATCATCAAGTTCAGCTTCATTACCATAGAGCAATGTATTTACCGAGTCGATATTACCCTTGATGAACATATCCCCGCCGATCCGCTTAACTGCCTCGGCAAGGTCAACGTTGCCCAGGGGTGGCGGATCAAGGCACTCCAGCCCCGATGCCCCTGAGTCCCGCATCAACTCCAGGCGGTCGTTAATGGCCCCGCAGGTATGGAGATATATAAACTTGCCCTTGGCCTTGGCGGCCTCGATGATCTGCTTTTCGTAGGGCATCACGAATTCACCGTAGAAAGCTGGTGAAATGAATCCCATACCGGCAAAGGGAGACGATATTTTAATGGCGTCTATGGACTTTTCACACATGGCCCCGGTGAGTGCGGCAATACCGGTGGTGAAGCGTTGTAAGATGGTATGGGTTTTGGCTGGGTCCTCGATCATGGCCATCAGAGCATTCTCGTGGCCCAGTAAATCAAGGAAGTAATCGAAGGGCGAGGTAACTTCGCCGTGGAGAGAATATTCAGTCCCTACCTGAGCACTGAGATCATCGAATATATCAAAGGGGTGCGCCTGGTCGATACTGTAATGCAGACCCTGGGAAACGGGAATGAAGTCAATTGATTCGGGAACTGAAGCGGGGTCTAGTTCATCGATGGACGGCAGCAGGGGCTCGCTATCGAATTGAACCTTGGGCAAATCATCTGGGCCGAAAATCATTGTCCGGTCGCCAAAGCGCAGGATTTCTCCATCATCCCGGGTTTCAACGCTGACGACCTGGTCGCGCCAGTCTGGGCGGTGTCCGTGAAGGGATACCAGGATACCGTCGAAATTGTACAGTTCACGCAGTTTGATTAATCCCCTAGCGAACGTATGCCGGTCAAACCAGAACTCGGCGGGGGATACCGGCAACTGCTGGAGCATGTGGCCAATGCTCATCTGGCACATGACAGGTATGCGGTCAGGCCTTTTCAGGGACATGGCCGCCAATATCCGTTCCCGGGGAGTAACCATTATGACGATATCCTCACACTAACTTTAGATGCTTAAAATTGGGCTAAGCAGCATGACTGGCATATTACAAATTCTATAATACATTTCAAAGATTTCTGCACTTTAGCAGAGCCGGCATTAAAGGGATATTTCATGAGCCGTTATTTCTTCATACCTGCCTACATCATTATGGCCATATCATTGCTGCTGGGACATTGTGCCGATCACCAGGCCGGGCCTAACGACCGATCCTGGGCCGAGATGACCTTACGGCAACTCTCCCTCCGCGAAAAGATAGCCCAGATGATGATCACCTATATGAATATGCGTTTCATCAACTCTGAATCCGAGCGCTGGGCTCTGTTGGAAGAGATAATCACCGGCGACGGTGTGGGGGGGATACATCTGTGGTATGGTGAGGCCGGGACCTCATTGACCATGATGAACCAGATGCAGTCGCTTTCAAAGGTACCGATCCTGTTTGATGGCGATTTGGAGCGGGGTCTTGGCCAGCGTTTCCCCGGCGCCACCCATCTACCACCTCTGATGGCCCTGGCCGCCACCGGCAATCCCCACAATGCCTATGACGCCGGCCGGATCACCGCCCTGGAGGGCCGGGCTGTAGGTATGCATTTCAATCTTGGGCCGGTGGTTGACCTGAATAACAATCCAGCCAATCCCATAATCAATGTCCGCGCTTTTGGCGAGGATCCGGACCAGGTGGTCAAATTCGCCCTGGCTTATCTGCAGGGCATGCAGGATAACGGCATGGCGGGGACTGCCAAACATTTCCCCGGTCATGGCGACACGGATGTGGACTCGCATATCGACATACCTGCCATCTCCAGCGATTCCACTCGCCTGTGGCAGTACGAACTGGCCCCTTATAAACCCTTGATCGACAAGGGCGTTGATGCTGTCCTGACGGCCCATATCAGGGCACCGGACTATCAGCCCCACAGTGATACGCCCGCCACCCTCTCGCCGTTCTGGATAAGCGAGATATTGCGGGGACGACTCGGTTTCACCGGTCCCGTCGTCACCGACGCCCTGTTCATGGGCGCCATCACCGCAAACTACTCGACTGCCTACGCCCTGGTGGCCACCATCAATGCCGGGGCCGATATCATCATCCAAAACGTTGATATCGTGGGGGCGATTGACATCGTCGAGCAGGCGGTGCAGGACGGCCTGATTGCCAGGGAGCGGATCAATGAGGCGGCCCTTAGAATGCTGCAGCTCAAAGAAAAACTGAACCTTCATAAAAACCGCTTTCTTGATATCGAATCAACCCGCAGAATTCTGGGCCGGGAGGAGTTCAGGAACACAGCTGCCGCCATTGCCGCGGAAAGCATCACGCTCCTGAAAAATGATGGGGAACTGATTCCCTTGCGGTATGGGGGGGAATCGGACACGCTTTTCATTATCGATCTGTATGACCACCCCTATGACCATTCCCTTAGCCCGGTGACCCAGGCCCTGATCGAATCCGGTCTGCCGGTCAAGCCCTTTCAACTGGACGACTCTGACGGGGCGGCAGCCTATGAAGCGGTCAGCGCAGCTATTCCCACGGGTGGGCGGGTGCTGGTAAACACTTTCGTCGGCTTTGGTGTGCGGAAGGACCGCATCTTTCTCCCTGATATCCAGCGCCGGTTTGTGCAGAAACTGGTTGAACAGACCACGAAATTGATAGTGGCTAGTCTGGGCACACCTTATCTGATACAAGCCTTTCCGCAGGTTCCGGCTTACCTATGCGCCTACAATAGTTCACCCCTGATGCAGGCCGCCCTGACGGACGCCTTGCTGGGATACCGGCCAATTGCCGGCAGAGTTCCGGTTACCATACCTGGGGTGGCGGCCCGGGGCGCCGGTCTGCAGGTCGAGGCAGACTCCCTGGTACTGCCTGAGGGGAATAGGCCCAACGGGGGAGGGGATCAGGTGGATATGCCGGCCGGAACTCTGGCTGGTGCAGATGGCGGCACTCGCCAGGCTGTCAAATTGAAACGAGTGCTGGCAGGGGAGCTGGGAATCGATGCCACTGCCCTTGAAGAGCTGGTGACGAAATGGGAGAGCGAGAACCGGGGAGGCGGTGAATTACTGATAGCCAAGGGTGGCCGGATATTCTACAACCGCGCCTTTGGGGATAGACGTGAGGACCGGATTCAGCCGGTCAGCCGGGGCGCTATCTACCCCCTTTATAATATAGGGCGGGCCTTTAATGCTAACCTGGTCCTCAACCCGGATAGCGGGGGTCGTTTGATGGAATCAGTGGGTTTGACGGCGACCTATAAATCTCGCCCGGACCATAGAAAGAGCCGCTTGATCCCCACTTCAGGTGATGTGGAGCCTGAGCTATACTCCTCGGCCCATGATATCGCCATACTGAGCCAGGCCCTCCTTAACGGGGGCAGCTACCGGGGCGAAGAAATTGGGGATATTGGACGGATCGATGGCCTTCTGAACAACACCGTAGCAAGCCGGTATTGGATCAGGGCCGGGGCGCTCCCTTTGCCCCCTTCCTGGAAATCAGCCCCCATCGGACAGGTAGACCACACCGGCTCCCTGGTGCTGATCGATCCGGGGCAGCAGCTGATAGTAGTTAGCCTGGTTTGGTCCCAGGGAGAGACGGTTGGGCAGCGCCGGGCGGCTTTGCTCGAGGTAGTCCGGGCCGCTATTGTGCAGAATTAGCGCTCACCACGCCTATTTGACCAACATCATCTTCCGCTCCAGGCTGGTTGATGGCGTCACCAGGCGGTAGATGTATAGGCCGGCGGCCACCTGGCGCCCGAGGTCATCCCGGCCATCCCAACTGATACTATGATGCCCTGGGTTGAGCGTTCCGCTGGTCAGCTGCCGGACTGAACGTCCCAGCAGATCGTAAACGGTGATCCGCACCAGCTCCCGCCGCGGTAGGGCAAACTTGATGGTAGTGGTGGGATTGAAAGGATTGGGGTAATTTAAAAGTCCCATCTTTACCGGGTTAATCCTTTGCGCCACTCGCGTACTTATCACACCGGGTCCAAAATAATTCTCTTTCAACTTGATGTTTCTACCATATGATTCATTGATACGGCTGGCCGGAATCGTGCCATCAAGGACTT
>CBDVAP010000132.1:0-8156 GCA_965372015.1 uncultured bacterium
CCTTGGAAAGATGGAATTCATTCGTTAGATTTTAGTTCGCTTATTCGATTGCTGCAAAAAATGTAATTATAGCAATGTAATACAACCCGATAGCTAGTTACACATGATGTCATCGATACCCGGCCCTCTCAAGCGAACATTTATTGGCCTTCTAATTTTGACATACCCCGCATTTTCGTTTTCCCCTGGTCAAAGCAATATCGCTAAACACCCGCCAGGACCCATGAAAACCTGGTCGAAATCTGAGTTTGAGGCATTTGTCGCCAAGGTGGGAGGTAGGGGGCAGAAACAATCCAGGGATAATTCAGACCGGGCCGGCGTCGTGCTGGATGGCAACAATATCAGAACCCTGATCTACAACTACGGATCAATCGGCCGTCCTAATACGGAACCATCCCTGGAGTGGCCGGCCTTATCCGGCCATGGTTACGCGTATGAGATCGGCATTCTGGTCGGCGCCGAGGTCGTGGACGTCAATTGTGATACCCTCCACATAATTTCCGACGGCATGCTTGATGGTGGCGACTATGATCCCACTGGCGGCGCGAACTGGTGGGGCTGGGAGCCACTGCCTGGATATAATCGTCCCGGTTCTGGGCTCGCCTTGAGTAATGACCCCACAACCTGGCCGGATGATTGGGCCACCTGGCCGGGATTATTAGGGGATAGCGCAATCGCCGATCAAGAGAGCTTCTTCGTTATGGATGACCGTTACAACGCGGAGTTCCAATACTATCCCATGCCGCAGGATTCTTCGATACGAGGGATTGGCATTGAAGTAAGAATACGCAGTTTTCAATGGAACAAGGCTTTTGCACAAGATTTACTAATATTCCATTATACCGTTAAGAATGTCAGTGACTACCCTCTTGAGAAGGTAGTTGTGGGGATGATTGGGGATCCACACATAGGCGGTGCCGGGGACTTTGCTGATGATTATGCCGGCTTTGTTGACCGGTCCGGTTATGATAGCTATACTGGCGTAACGCACGGTAATGTCCGGAATCTGGTCTATGCTTTTGATAATGAAGGACCCGGCAATGATTATGGAGTACCCTGGGAAGACTTGGGTTGGCTCGGGTTTCAGCTACTGGAATCGCCAGGGGATGGTATTTATAGCTTCCACGCTCCGATGTACGGTGTAGAAGAGGCTAATCAGGATGAATTAATTTGGGATCGGCTTACATCCATTACAAATCAATATATTATTCAAGACGCAGATAATATTCTTATTTTCAGCGTAGATCAATTCTCCTTATCTCCCGGTGACAGCGCTGTAGTCGCACTGGCGCTTGTTATGGGAACCGGTCGTGATAATATATTCCGGGAAAGTACTCTTGCCCGCCTGTTTTACGATCACTACTTCCACCAGCAAACGGAGCCTGATTCTGTCGAATTTATTGCTCCTGTGCCGGATGAAGTCGTGAGTGGAATATATTCAATTCAGTGGCCCAGTTATTTGGATGGCCGCGCTGATTCGGCAATCATTGATCTGGCCTATAACGCAAGAGATGGGCGAGGCAGTCAAATACTGGCTACTGGATTGCCGAGTAATGCAGGTGGATTCGAGTGGGATACGGCCACCCTCCCGGATGGGTACAACTATATTCTTTCGGCCATAGCGCATGACGATACAAACATCTATTGGCTGGCCCAGTCAGAGTATTTTATTGTGAATAATGAAGCGGTCGAGGCTGACCCGGAGATAATCTACTTAGGCCCGAAAAGTAAAACGATGTCCGGCGAGGTCGAAATAAGTTGGAGGGCAGGCGATGCGGATGGCGATTCGGTGAATATAGATATCCATACAGGATATTTACCAGTGGCAACAGGTGAACCCAACGACGGATCGTATTTATGGAATACAATCGCTTTTCCGAATGCTGATAGGTATAGATTAAGATTAACGGCTACTGATGGGATAATTTCTGTCTTTGCTTACTCGCAGTATTTCAAGTTAGAAAATAGTTACGCCACTTTGGATACAACGGCTATTACGCACATAGCCGGTGAGGGTGCCGGCTGGATTCGCGGATCAATTATTGATGCCGATTCGTTAACTGGCCATACCTATCAGATCACATTTGACAGCAGTTCCTATGTATCCAGCACCTATAATGTGTATGATTTAAACAGAGATGCGTTCGTAGTTGAGGATGCCACTCTATTTACGCCGGATATGGCCGGACCGTATTTTGATGGCCTCCGGCTTATTGTTGATAATCAATCCCTACAGTTAGATAGTTCCGGTTGGCAACCAGGCGCCAACACTAACCTCATAGTCACAATTTCGTATGCCCTCGGCGGTGACCGGTACCCTGTTGATTATCAAGTCATTTTCTACGATGATTACGTGGACTCCTCTGTGATTGTAAATCCGCAACCGGTCAATTTTTTGATCACTAATACCACAGATAATCTACCGGTTGATTTTGTATTCTTCGATAATGACACGGATGGCATCGTATCGCACGGAGATGAAATTCGACTTCTCACACCAGATATCCACGGAACCTGGAGTCTGGATTTCAGTGATCCCGAAGAGGGTAATCCTATTTATCCAGGTGGTGGCGACACACTAATCATTAAAACTATTAAGCCGTTTTCATACCGGGACATTTTTGAATTGAAATCACCGGCTCCTCTACGCATTGATCCTGATGCTCCGCCAATTCCTGCTGAGTATAGTTTGTCGCAGAACTATCCCAATCCCTTCAATCCTGTTACGACACTGAAATTTGGTTTGCCGGAAGCCACTACTGTCTCACTGGTTGTCTATGATATTCTGGGGCGGGAGGTAGTGTGCCTGGTAGATGATGTGCGTTTAGGCGGGTTCAATGAAGTCCAATGGCCTGGGCAGGATGCGATTGGTCGCCAACTTCCCTCCGGCATCTACATCGCCCGCTTAGTTACACCGGAGTACACCAAATCCATCAAGATGCTTTTGCTGAAATAATGTCTATAGTCCCGCCGCAGGCGGGGTTGCTATTAAAATAGTTAGGTGCATAATCCCGTCCCTATCCCGCTGTAAGTACCTAATCCCGCTGTAAGCGGGGCAGGTCGATGGCGGGGGAGCGCTCACGAAGGCCCCCCAATATATCTCCCCCTCAGCCTGATTTCTTCCTAGTTTAGCGCCGTGACTGACCGGCGCTCATCAATGACGATCCACATCCCCCGGTGGCAGCGGGTGCCATGGGCCTTGTCGCTACTCTGGCTGCTACAGGCCGCACCGTTGGCTGCCCAGGTGACCCTCACGATTCATGATGCTCAAGTACCAGCCGGGGACAGCACCGCCCTTGTGCCGGTGACGCTGGTCAACGAACTGGACGAAGTAGGGGGCTTGCAGCTGGACCTCCGCCAGGCGGCCGGGTCGCCGGCGCTAGATACGGTCCACACAACGGATCGCACCTCCGGCTGGACGGTGTCTCGCAGCCCCGGCCGGCATAGCGCTGTGACCCGCCTGCTGCTGTTCGATCCCAGGGGCAGCAATATCGCCCCCGGCAGCGGCCCGGTGATGGAGCTGGTTTATGCCTGGCCGCCTGACAGTGCCTACTCCGCCTATCTGCCGCTGGAGGTGGCCGCCTTGAGCGTATCCGACACCCTGGGTGATGAGCTGCCTTCGGTGGGGCACAACGGGTCGTTGGGCATCGGCGCCCTGGCTGCGGTGGCCCTGGATACCGCAGTGGCGGACGCCGGCGATACGCTGGAGGTGACCGTGACGCTGGCTGGCAACGTCCCGATTGCCGAAGTTCACCTGGACTTGGCTTGGCCCTGGGCCCTGGCCGTTCCGGCCACGGGGAGGCCGGAGGCTCGCCGTACCGGCTCCGCCGAGGCCCCACGGGGAGCCCCGGGCCGCTGGCTCACCCTGCTGAACCATAGTCCCACCACCCGAGATAGTGTCCTGGCGGAGTCCATAGGGCAAGCGAATAGCGCCTCGCTCAAACTGCTGGTCGCCGATACCAGCCGGTTTGAGGCTGGTCATGGGGTCATAGCAACCCTCAAGTTCGCAATTTTGCGGGAAGCCCTGGCCGGCCATATCCCGCTTACTATCACAGCGGCCCGGTGCCTGCTAACGGATGGCCGCGAGGCAGCCTTGACATCGATTGGCCCTGGACTAATCACAATCTACCCCGGTTACCTGCCGCCGCCCACCGAATTGACCGCCCTGTCCCGGGAAGATGGTCGGGTGCCGCTGGCCTGGCGGGCCCCCGGCATAACCGGCCCGCAGCTGGGAGCACCCTCCGGCTATGCTGTCTACCGGGGTAGCGAACCGGATTTCGCTATTGATACCCTCAACCGGATCGCCCAGGCCGGGGCCGGAACCGCATCCTTCAACGACCTGGCGGTAGTGAACGGGGCGACCTACTATTACCGGGTGATCGCCGTCTACGCCGACAGCCTGGAGTCGGCGGCCTCCGGCCCGGCCGCCGCTACACCCCAAGCCCCGGTGGTCCTGGCTATCAAATCTGTGCAGGCCATCGCCGGACAACCGCTGGAGATTCCCATAACATTGGAGAATACCCACCCGGTGGCGGGGCTGCGGTTCACACTGGAGATCGAACCGGGTATACCGTTGACCGCGCCGATGGCGATTTTGGGCGCCCGGGTGCCTCCCAGCTGGATCGTGACCCTGTCACCGGACAGTGGAGGCTCGACCCTCGTTATTGTGGTGCTGTCGCCCCAGCTCACTGTCATCCCGCCGGGCAAGGGGGAGGTGCTGCGCCTGGTTGCGGCCATCCCGGTGGATGATCCATTGAAGGCGGCCCTGCGGCTGCGGAACGTGGTGCTATCGGCCCCGGACGGCGTGGCCTACCCCACCAAGGTAATTGACAGCCAGTTAACCATTGACGTTCAGGTGGCGGATTTGCGCATCGGCACCGGCCCGCCGATCCAGCCCGGGGATACCGGAATGGTCACTATATTCATGGACAATCCCGAACCGGTCCTGGCCTTCCGGCTGGTAGTGAAAACCGCTGACGACGCCCTACGGGTGATTCGGGTCGACGGTATGCCACGGCTGCCCTCGGACGCCGACGTGGCCTTCACTGATTTGGGAGCGGGGGCGGTACAGATCATCGCCTCGTCGTTCAGCCGAAGTGCCATTGCCGCCGGCGCCGGGGCTATCGTGGTCCTGACCTACCAAGTGGCGGAGACAGCTGCCGAAGGCCTGGTGAAGCTGGTTTTGGATGAAGTGGCGTTGACCGACCGCCGGGGCCGGACATTGCGGCAAGCCACGGTGGCCGGTCACTTTCCGGTAGGCTCGATCAAGGCCGTATTCACACCGGGTGTCAGTGACGGCCAACCGGGGCGCACCGTAACCGTGCCGTTGAATCTGGCCAATCGGGTGGCGCTGTGCGGATTCCGGTTCGAGGTGCAACACGACCAAATGCTGGATTTCCTATCTATAGAAGCCGCCGGTCGGCTGCCCGGTGACCATGGCCTGAGCGTCCACGAAATAGAGCCGGGTCGCCTGCAAGTGGAATTTGGCCCCCAGCCGATTGCCGTGGGCGATGGACCGCTATTGAGTCTGGTGTTCGCCCTGGCCGGCAGTGTCCCCTGGGATACCAGTTTGGCCGTAGTGGTCAGCCGGGTTGACGCCCACGGTTGTCTTGCCGGTCCGCTGTTCGCTCTGGGGCAGGCCGGCCGCGTGACAATCGGGGCCGCACCAGCCCGGCCGGTGCATTTTCTAACAAACCTGGAACCTGCTGGGGGGATACACTTCATCACGGCCCAGGCGGTTACCCTGGGGGGACGGTACTTGGACCAGGGCGATGAGGTGGCGGTGATCGACACCTTCAGCGGTGGCCAAGGTACCGGCCCGGTTGTGGTAGGCGCCGGTGTTGTCCGGGAGGATGGCTCAGTGGATATCACGGCCCGATTAGGCTTCGCTGCCGGCCGGGGGCTGCCTGCCGGGGCGGAAAGCGCATTGGGGCAAACAATGGTGTTTCTGGCCTGGGACCGGCAAACTGACGAGGAAAGCCGCCCAGGCGCTGAGGCTCGTTATGTACTGGGTGCTGGTCTGTGGGGCGAAAACAACGGCCTGACGATCATCAACCTGCTGCAGTTGCCGGCCGTGGCCGAGGCGCCGGTGAGCCCCTTGCCGGACCAGTTGGTGGTGGAGCAGAACGTCCCCAACCCTTTTGCCGATACCACGGTTATCCGGTTCGGTCTACCCGTGGAACAGCAGGTGCGAGTGGCGGTGTACGACCTGCTGGGCCGGGAGTTGGTGGCCCTCCACGACGGTATTTCCCCGGCCGGCTATCACCAGGTCACCTGGGACGGTACCGATGGGAATGGGCGTCCGGTTCGTAAGGGAATGTGGTTTTACCAGGTCCGCGTCCCGGGACGCACCATCACCCGCAAAATGCTGCTGCTGCGCTGACTTCCAGCCCGGTGGGACGCATAACCGGCGTACATCTCTTTGGATTGACGGGGCAAACGGCTGTAACATTATGGCGGAAACGCCCCTGAGACCACTGCCGCGGTGGCGGAACTGGTAGACGCGCTGGATTTAGGATCCAGTGTCCAACTGGACGTGGAGGTTCGAGTCCTCTCCGCGGCACAAGCTAGCCCCACTACTAGCGGAGGTTAGCCCCGCCTTTTCGGGATCCCCTCGCTTAGGGCGGGGTACTGTCGGACCCCGCAGAATGCGGGGCTCTCCGCGGCACATGATCATTTCAGTAACAACATCTTGATCGATTCACTGTTCTCCGGCGTCACCAACCGGACCAGGTAGATACCCGAAGGCGCCACCCGGCCAGTGGTTGTGCGACCATTCCATATGGCCTCATGGTATCCAACCTCTTGCGGGCCATCAAACAGCCTCGCCACCTCCCGGCCCAGTAGGTCGTACACAATCAGCCGCACCTGGGCGGTCACCGGCAGCGTATATTCGATGGTAGTGACGGTGGTGGTGGGATTAAAGGGATTGGGGTAGTTACGGCCGAGGGTGAAGGCCGTGGGCGCAGCGATCGGTTCCTCTAAAATGTCCGGCTCGGGCGGTTCCAGGCGTTGGTCCGTGTAGATGTGAAACTCACCCGGTCGCAGGTCGATTAGTGTGTCGGTGTCGCTCACTGCCAGGGAGTCGCCGGGGAAGAAGTCATACCAGGCGCCGGTGGCAGGGAAATCAGGGGCCATAGACTGGGCAGTCACGCCGAAGTTGCCGATGATAATTACGTTCATGCCATCGCCGGACAGCATAATGCGCTTCAGTCCCGTGCTGCGGCCCAGGTCCAGCGTTACCTGCGTTCCGGCACTGCGAAATACGTCATTCTCCCGGCGCAGGCGCAGCAGGGCGGCCACGGTCTGGTAAAGCTTGTAGCGTCCCTCGTCCTGCAGGTAATCCCAGCGGACGGGTTTTTCTCCCAAGCGGCTATTGTAATCGATGGAATAATCGTATCCCAGCTCACCGAATTGCCAGAGCATCTTTGGTCCGGGCAGGGTCAGGAAAAAGGCCGCCGCCAGCTTGATCCTGTTTAAGGCTGTGCTGGGAGCCGTCACACGATAATTCCCGCTGCTATTGCCCCAGATCAGGTTCTTGTACATCAGCCGCTCTTCATCGTGGCTTTCCATGTAGGTCACCAGGTGGGGCACGGTCCATCCCCGTTTGCCGCAATAACCGTAGGAGAAATCGGACTTGCCGTCCTCATGCCAGCCCATGGTGGCCTCGTTGTAGTTATAATTCGAGTTGCCCCACAGCAGCATACCGTATTTGGCCAGCACCAGCTCCTCGGCATTGTCCGCAAAGTGTTCTAAGATGACGTAAGCCGTGCTGTCAACCTCCCACAGCCGGTCGGCCATACGCTTGAGGATGGCGATGCGGGCCCCGTCATAGTTGCCGCCCCAGGGATCGCTCTCTGGGTGGTAGGTGTTGCTGAATCCCTTGGTGAAGTCGAAGCGGAATCCATCCAGGTGGTATTCTTCCAGCCAGTAGCGGTTGACCCGGTCCACGAAGGCTCGGGTGGCAGGACTTTCGTGATTGAAATCATAGCCCCAACGGGCATCGCTGTTCGCAAAATTATGCTCCGCATTATACCAGGGGTTTTCCGCTGAGGGACCGCTGCCCTCCCAATAGAGCCGCACCAGGGGGGATTGCCCATAACTGTGGTTGAGGACCAGGTCCATGATTACGGCCATCCCCAGCCCGTGGGCGGCGT
>CBDVAP010000133.1:0-8074 GCA_965372015.1 uncultured bacterium
GCGAACTCCACCAGGAAGGCGTCACCAATGGTCTTGATCTCTTTTCCGTTGTGCTGGGTGAAAAGGGGGCGGAGCAGTTGCCGGTGCTCCTCCAGCAGCTCCAGGGCCAACGCCTCGTTTTTCTGGGACAGGGCACTGTAGCCCACCAGGTCGGTAAACATTATGGCGGCGAGTTTGCGCATGATTAACTCCGAATTATCCTACAATACTATCCCGAAGAAAATACAGGTACCCGAAATCATTTACAAGCAGTTAAAACAAGCGCTTACTGCGATGATCGTTCTCGTTGGCCTGCAGGTATAAACGCTTCCCAACCCGCACTCACTAATCGGTGCGAATCAATTGTCGATCTAGTATTCTAGAAGTTCCATTTCACAGCGATCCCGGGCTTGAAAGCCAAACCATCTACCTCAAAAAGAAAGTTCTTGGTGATCTCGACTTCCCCACCAACAGATATATTTTTTGTCATATTGTACCAAAGCTCAAGAGCGCTGAGAAATATTACATCCTTCCCATCATCGCCATCGGCAGTCCAGATCCTCATCACATTAGCAGTTTCAATTTTGCCGTCCATCAACAGGCCGAATAAACCTGCTTGGAGCTGGATATTGGCATCCATGCCGTACTGGGCGCGATAGAGCAAATCTGTGAGAAACAAAAAGGGCCCCGATACAGTAAGATAATTAAGACCAACAGTCCACACATTCCCAAAAGAACCAGTGTTGTCAAGCCCGTCGTAATACTGCACGGTGGCCATGAATCTTTCGGTCATCGGTAGTTTGATATATCGCCAGAATTCAAAATAAGCCATGCTGGCGCTCTTATGCTCCTCATTGTTGAAAACGAAATCGAGGAATGTGTAAGTCGCCCCAAAATCATCTGGTTTAAACATTTGAAATCTTGACCAGGAATACTGGCGATCTTCACTCAAAGCATAGTGAACCTGAAAATTCTGTATCTGTGCCGCGAGGGGAACGATACTGGATAGCATTATAACGATAATCAGTACTCTTTTCATTTTGAGATTCCCTTTTTTCGCAGGAATTTCTACTCCCGCAGTTGCACTCCTATAACTCCACTAGAAATGATCGGCACTCAGTCAGCCACCCCCTATTTTCTCCACGAGGGCCGCGAAGCGCGGGTCGTTGCGTAAAGAACGAAAGGCGATGGGTAATTCAAGCCAGGGCATCCATGCCCACCGTGCTGCAACAGCCCCATCAAGCCACCGGAACGCTTCGTCTTTATCACCCAGAGCAGTATAAATCATGGCCAGGCCCCAGTTATCCATGGGTGCTGGCTGGACGGCCAGTTCTCGGGCAATAGCCCGGGCTTTATCCGCCTGACCTGCCAGGGCATAGCTGTATCCCAAAGCCCACTTCAAGAAAGGCGCCACCTCAGCGGCCCTTGCGTGCGCCTCAATGGCTTCCTCGAACCTCCCTTCTGAACCGTGGATGCAGCCTAGAACATAGAGTCCCCAGGGGAAGTCAGGATTCAATTCAAGGGACTTGTGGGCCCATTCCAACACCGGCTCAAATTGTCCGATCCACCAGTTCTGCCACCCGGCCCATGCGGGGTAGAGCGGATTGAGCGGGTCCAATTCCATGGCACGTTTTATTTCTGCCGAAACTTCATCGTACGGTGCGAGTATCAGCAGCACCCAGGAATACTGCGCATGGGCAACTGCCAGGTTGGGATTCAGCGCCAGCACTTTCTCGAACGTCGCTTTCGCGCCAGCAACGTCCCATTCCTGATAGATGGCAATTTCAGCAAAGGATTCATGGACTTCGGCCAGGGTGCTATCCAGCTCCAGCGCTTTGAGCGCCGCCACTCTGGCCTTGGTAAAGGCCGCAGGATCTACATCATGACCGATCAGGCTGTAGCCCAATGCCAGCCCCGCATAGGCCAGCGGTTCGGAAGGGTCAACCTCGACGGCCTGATTGAGATATGCCAGGCCTGTTTTGTACCCCTCCGCCGTGGATTTGTGCAGGTGAAACATCCCCTTGAGGTACAGTTCGTATGTTTCGGGATTAACCTGGCGCTTGTCGGCCAGTTGAATTTCTTCCCGGGGTGATAGTGTGATCTTTACTTGTTCGGCAATGGCCCGCGCCACGTCACTGTGCAGGGCCAGCACATCTTCCAGCTTGCGATCGAAGATGTCCGCCCACAGATGGCGGTCAGAGGCCCCTTCGATGAGCTGGACGTTAAACCGCACCTGATCGCCGTCACGCAGTATGGAACCCTCTATTAATGCATGCGCCTGCAGCTCCCTGGCGATCTCCCGCAGTGATTTGTCCGACCCCTTGTACCTTAGGACTGACTGCCGGGAAATGACCGTCAGCGCCCCCAGCTTGGACAGCTCGGTAAGCAGCGCATCGTGCATCCCGTCCACGAAGTATTCCTGGTCCGGGTCATTCATCAGGTTGGCAAAGGGCAACACGGCCAGGCGGGTGATCTGCCCCGGTCTGATGACGGGCACTCGCTGGCTCGTCCACCACCAGCCCACTCCCGCCGCGATGAGGAGCACAATCACGCCTGTCTGGACCAAGCGGGCACGCAATGGCTTGCGGAGCGCCACGCGCACCAGCCGCAAGAAACCGGCTTCCTTCTCCCACGGCAGCACCAGGCGGTAGACCGTCACCGGCTTCTCGATGCCCTTCAGTTCCTTCTCGCCCAGTAGTTCCAGGGAACCGTCAATCTTGTTGCGCACCTGCTCAGCTACAGCTTCGGTGAGACAGATGCCCCCCGGCGGGGCCAGTGGCTCGATGCGCGAGGCGATGTTCACCCCGTCGCCTAGCACGTCATCTCCTTCAAACACCACGTCCCCCACGTGCAGGCCGATGCGCACCTGGATGCGCCGCTCAGGAGTCACCACCGAGGTGTGGGCGGTCAGGGCCTTCTGAATGTCCACGGCGCAGTGGGCCGCTTCCACCGCACTGGCGAACTCCACCAGGAAGGCGTCACCAATGGTCTTGATCTCTTTTCCGTTGTGCTTGGGGAAAAGGGGTCGGAGTAGTTGCCGGTGCTCCTCCAGCAGCTCCAGGGCCAACGCCTCGTTTTTCTGGCTCAGGGCGCTGTAGCCCACCAGGTCGGTGAACATAATGGCGGCCAGCTTGCGCATGGTGCACTCCTTAAAATGATATTATGGAGTATTAGTCAGTTGAAATATGCGAAGAAACAACATGGATTGCAAGGTATATAGGATATCAGGATTTCAGCCTCCCCGTCGCTGGCGGAGCCCCCTCACATCAAGGAGAGGAGCTGAGTCCGCCAGCTGGCGTATCGAAGGGTGGCAGCCGAAAAAACGCCGCCCGGGCCTACTTCAATAACACGAGCTTGATGCTCCTGGCAGAGGTAGGCGTCACGATTCGGGCGATATAGATGCCGGATGGCAACTCACGTCCACCCTGAGAATTCCCGTCCCAGATGACCTGGTGGTCTCCTGGGGCCAGGTGGCGATCCACCAGCTCCACCACCTCCCGACCGAGAATATCGTAGATCACCAGGCGGACATCCGTCGCCACGGGCAATTGAAAGGAAAGTGTCGTACTGGGATTGAAGGGATTGGGGTAGTTCTGGGATAGAGCGAACCGCCGGGGGGAGATCTGGTCGGAAGCAACCCCGAGCGGCTGTCCGGAAACCACGAAGAGCTGCACGTCATTGGCAGCCAGCTCCACGGGGAAGGTCAGCATCCCCTGATCTGAGGTGAATTCCCCGTAGGGTAGGCTGTTCTCAAACAGGTAGACGTAGTACTTGCCCTCCGGCAGCCCGAACCGGCCAAGGCTGAGGGTGTAGGAGAACGCCTTCGCCGTCGTATCGTTGACCATGCCGACCAGTAGCCGGTCTGCCGCCATCTTTGCAGGCGAGATCAGCGTTCCCTGCTGTTCCTCCGTGGTAATGGATTCCGGCTTGTCCAGGAAGTTCGTGGCGAAGGCCCGGAAGAAGGTGTTCCAGATCAGCATGGCCTGCTCGTGGCTATGCCCGTAGCGGACGTAGCCGTTGTATAGCGTCCACCCGTGATTTGGCTGCCCCTTGTAGAGGAAGCTCGGATACCCGTCCGTATACTCCTGGCCGTCGATGATGTACCGGCCTATGGGGTAGAAGTAGCCGGAGTCCTGGGTGACCGCAAACGCGGCGGACTGAAAGGACGGGTCGTCGTAGTTAAACCTGAATTTCAGCGTATCCGTCGAATCCACTGCGATGGTAACCGCCCCGGAAAGACCATAATCCGTTCCATACCCGTGCTCCTCGAACAGGAACCTGGCGGACCGGCGTCCATACTCGGGCACTGGTGTTTGGGGCAGCAGCGTGGTGACCAGCACCAGGTTGCCGCCGGCCTGCACGTAGCCGTTCAACTTGGTCACCACCGAGTCGTAGTGCACCTCTCCGAAGACAAATACGATGTCGTAGGGCGTAAGGTCGAAGTCCCGCACGGCCAGGAAGTCCTCGCTCACCGTAGCATACTCCTTGAAAAGGCCGATACGGTGGGCCCCCGCGAACCCAAGGCCAATCACCAGCACCTTCGGCTGGGGGGTAAACCAGGCCATTTGCATCAAATCTTGATTAATGGCATTCAGATCTTCGTAGTCCTGGATCGCCCACGCCTCGGTCGTCTGCCAGTAGTTCAACCCCACCGAGTCGCCCGTAAACCAGCCGATCCCTTCGGCGCCCCCCAGGTAGGAGGCCCAGGCCATCTTCTTGAAAACCAGCCGGTCCGCGGGTTCCGTCATCTCCGGGCCATGCGATATGCCCCAGAGCATCATGTGAAAGGGCGTCCCCGGGAAGATGGTCTTGTAATAGCGCGTGGTGTTATATACGTCCCAGAACCCATCCAACTCCACCGTATAGTGATCGTACATGAAGCCGTCGGCCTTCAGGAAATAGGGCTCGGCGAAAGCCCAGTCCAGGGGCCGGGCGAAAACGTTCTGGAATACCTTCAGGTTAGGCCATTCTGATTTAACGTAATCGTACACCCAGTTCAACACCCAGGTATCCTTTTCGTTAGCCCATTCGAAAAACCGCTGGTGCTCGGCCGGGGTCATCTGCCAAATGGGTTTCAGCTCGTTACCCGTCTCTTCAAAATAGTCCTGCCCATACCTGGCGAGGTCGTCCGGCAGTGGTTCTTCGAACAGGCGCCACTTATAGCCGCCCCCCGCGGGCTCCTCGTCGCCCAGCCTTACGCCCCAGACCGAATCGGGATCGAGCCAGTTGAAATGATAGTCAATGGCGGCTTTGACCGTATCCTGACAGGACTGGTAATTATAGTAAACATCCCAAATGTTGTAGTCATGCTCGTGCCAGAACCAGAGCTGGTAAAGGATGTCGATCCCGTTGCGGGCCAGCCAGGCCACATCCTCCGGCTCGCCCCCGAAACCGGTGGGGCCCCGGGCGTAGAAGATGGAGATCAGGTTTCTATCGGCGAGGTCTTGGTAGCCCCAGCGCTCTTTCTCCGTCGCGGCCAAGCCCGGGGCCGGGGCGCCCCCGTAAAAGGTGTCGATATACTGCACACCCTCCTGGGCCCGGGCAAAAGGGGCACTACCGAGGGAAGAATGAAAAACAAGTGTGGTGACCAGACAAACCGCCGCCACCCGAAACACCCGGCGGCGTAACGCGGAAATGAAAGCGGTAAGATTGGGCATGCTCCCCCTATCCATCTGTATGGTTAGAAACGCTTAGGCCGGAATATCGAACCGGCTCAGGGTAAATGCAATCTAAAATTCCTCCGGGGTTGGAAAAGGGTGATCAATACGTAGAAACAGCGGCGGCCGACCGCGCACTCTTGCCGGGCCTCCCCGTGCCGGTTACAGCCTGGCGAGTTTGGAGGGAGATTCAGCCATCAGCCACCCCCGCTTACCGAATCCTCATGCCGTTTTGATCGAAGACTTCCCTCAGTCCCATTTTCTGCAATAGGGCCTTGAACCGGGGCTCGGCCTGGAGAAAATCAAATTCCGGATCATACAACCACAATCCCAATTGCGAGGGGTTTTCATAGGCTTTCTCCAACAGGCTGAGGGCCTTCTCCTGTTCACCAATGATGGCATAGAGGCGCGCAGCCCATAATGGGCTTTCCTGTTCCCGCTGCTGGAGCTCACCGTTAGACCTTAGTGAATCACGAACCGCGTATACTTTCTCCTGGTTCCCCATTGCCCACTCGGCCTGCAGCTGATCGAATAAATCACCCGCATCTTCCGCCTCGGCCGCGGCTTCCGCGTAGCGGCCCTGCTGCATGAGGATTTCACGCTCTGCCGACGCAACTCTACCGGGCGCCATCCAATGGTCGGGAGCCAGCTCCAAAGCGGCCTTAAAGTATTCCAGAGCTTTATCATACTGGTGGGTGGTGAAGGCGATGTTGCCGATTCCCATCAGGGGCGCGGGATTAAGGGGATCCAGCTCGTGGGCCCACCGAATCTCGCCAAGGCTCTCATCAAGCCTGCCCCTACGGAGCAAGAAAACGCCGTATTCCCAACGGGCATAGACATTATCGGGGTCCAGTTCCAGCGCCCGTCTGTAAGATAATTCGCTTGTGAGTAAGTCCACTTTATATTGGTAGTAAATCCCCAGACCCGTATGGACTTCCGGCAGGTTGGGATCCAGCTCCAGGGCTTTATCCAACGCCTGTTTCATCCGATTATAAGCATAATCGCTTTCCCAGCCGCCAAGCAATCGCATCATAACGTAGCTATGAGCCAAGGCCGCCCATGCCAAGGCGAAGGTGGAGTCCAGTGCTACGGCCTGCTCCAGGTATTCAACAACCTTGGGTGTGCTCTCTCGAGTCTCCAGCCAACGAAAATGCCAACCTTTGAGATATAGATTATAGGCCTCGGGGTTCACCTGCGGGGCGCTGGCCAGGTAGGACTCCTCCTCCGGCTTCAGGGCCAGCCCGATCTCTTTAGCTATAGCCCGGGCAACTCTCTTCTGCAGGGACAGTATGTCGGTCAGATTCCCCTCATAGTCGTTGGACCACAGGTGCTCATCAGAAGCGCCGTGGATCAGCTGGGCCGTGATGCGCACCCGGTTCCCGGCCTTCAGGACCGAACCCTCCACCAGTGCATCCACACCCAGCTCACGGGCTATCTCCGGCAGCAGTTTATCGGTATCCTTGTAACGCATGGCCGAGGTGCGGGAGATCACTTTCAAGGCACTGAGGCGGGACAGGTTAGAAATGATGGCTTCGTGCATACCCTCTACAAAATAGTCCTGGTCAGGATCGCCCATCAAATTGGACAGCGGAAGGACGGCGATGGAGGTAATGGTGCCATCCCCAGAGGGCCGCCCCCACCAGCTCCACACCGCCACCAATATTGCTAGTGATGCAATGATCCCCAATGCCGTGTTACCGATAAATGGGCGGGTGTTAGTGGGAGCCTCAGCCTTTCCCTTGGTCCGCACAATCCCCTCAGCAGTGATATCGAATATCCAAGCCAGACCCATGGCAACGGGAAATCCGAGGCTCAGCAGAATAATCAGCAGCCGGCTAACCCAGGCCGGGATGCCCATGACTTCAAACGTGCCATCGATTATCTGGACGATGACGAAAGCGATACCGCCATAGAAGGCAGCTACACGGAAGACCCGGCGGCGGCGGAGTTCGGTAATGAAGGCGCTAAGATTGGGCATAGCGCAATATACTAAGGATTGACAGGTGGCCGATGCATGTTTTTACTAAGCCGGGACAGACCTATTCCAATTGCTCAAGCACCCGGCCAATGATCTCCCAATCGTACCCCCGCCGCTGCAGAAAGCCCGTCAGCCGGTTGCGGCGCTTGTCCAGTGGCAGGCCCCTTGTGGACCGCCAACGCTTGCGGGCCAGGGGCAGTATGCCGGCGACTAAGTCCACCTCCCCAAAAGTCTCCCCAACGACTTGTTCAATGAGGTCAGGAGCGATCCCCTTGGCCCCCAGTTCCCGGCGCACCCGGCTTGGTCCCCAACCGGAATGGGCCCACTTCTCGCTGGCGAACAGGCGGGCAAACTGGGTGTCGCTCTGGTAGCCTTTGGCCTGGAAATCTAAGAGGGTTTCGTTAATAAGGTCAGGGGAGAATGATTTCTGCTTGAGGCGTTCCCGAAGTTCCTTGGTGCT
>CBDVAP010000134.1:0-8020 GCA_965372015.1 uncultured bacterium
GCAGGTGCTTCACGAGCGGATTCCCATCCATGCCATAGAAGGGTTCCGGGACGAATCACACACCCAGGCCCGGCCCATTGCCAAGCAGGTGGCGCCCCCGGTGGCTGCGCGCGTCATTCGCCCAATGCGGACGGGCCGCCGCCAAGCCTATGGACGGCGCTAGCCCCCGGGTTACGTGCACGACCCGAGGGTGCGCTCCAAGAAGGCCGCTAACTATTAGGCCTGTTCGATGAGAAATGAGGCTGCCTTGGGTGTAGCTCCACGGGGAGCCCGGCAAGGGTTCGCCATCATCTACTTTCCGGCTGATCAACGACGCATTTGAGGGAAAATGCCTATCTTAGCACAGAAAGTGCCATTCCCTGATCAACCGGCGGTAAATTCCTTAAATTGGATGCAATTATCCACCCTCCGTGTGTAACTTACGCTGACACAAATGTTTGCTCTCATATAGGCCATTTCGCGCGAGAGCATCCTAATAAAATAGAGCGTCAATAAAGCAAATAGAGAGGCTAACAAATGACAACAAAATCGCAACACGCACCGGGAAACGATTACAGCCAAGTTGAGGAGAGGTTCTCCGATGTGTTTGAGACACACCTAAATCCTTGGTCAGCCGTTGTTTCCTTCGGTAACAGAGCTATGAAAGTCGATGATGATAATATATTCACGATAAGAATGCGTATGCCACTCCAACAGGCTAAGGCTATGGCCCTCATGCTGATTAACAGTATTAATACTTTCGAAAAAGAGACGAATACCACTATTGATCTACCTCGAGAGATGGTGGAATCGCTAGGAATAGCCGAAGAATGGTAGAGGATTACTGGTACTTTTCGGTGGTACATCAATTAGAGTAGCATAAGGTGTTTGGGGCATCATTATCATATTGTTTGTAGACCTCTAGGATAATTCATGATCTCCTTGACATTACAAGTCGGATTACACGATGGATATTCCAGATCGAGTTGATAGGATCGCACAAAGCTTATCTGGGACTTCGAGCAATAGTGCGTACTTGTACGCTCGTGGCGTAAAAGCGAAATGGGAGCAGGTACTTTATTCACTTGAAACGATTAAGGCCTTGCAAGCGCCGCTTCTCCAATTTGATTCTGGATCATCAGATGATTTTGTATCTAACGTGTCACGTCAAGACTTAGAGAATCTAGAGATGAGAATACGTTACCACTGTGATGCATTTTGGACGTGTCTTTATTCCACTCTCGACATAGTCGCGCAAATGACCAACGCCATTATGGGAAATCCTTGTGATGAACAAGATGCCAGTTTTAATTGGCTTGTGGGCTATCTACGAGATACTGAATTAGCCAGCCCCTTACAGACTCAAATACAAACTCTCAGGGATTCGAGGGCGTTTGGTAATCTCTCTGCATTTCGCAGATGTAATATTCACCGTCGCCCGATATATATACAGAGACAAGATATTTCGGGCACCCCCGGTTATGTGGGAATTCACAATTACCGCTGGCTTATCTGTGATGATCCCTTGGACATAAATCCTACGGTCTCACAGCAAAGGGACCTTGTACCATTCATTGAAGGAACACTAGCCTCTATTTCAAGATGCTTGGACCTAATTCTCATACCCATCGGTCGTCTCATTTGAGTGAAATCATTAATGATACGACAAGTAGAGTCCATTGAGCCTAAGATGACCCCTATCAACGGCCAAACGCTGGCAAACTACATAATCGATTATGGTCTTGGCACCACCACGACTGCCAGTTACAAAATCAACCGTGTGGATTCGGACTATTTTGTTGAGGAATGGCTTTATTTAATGATGATGTCCAAATCCGTAATAATAGATATATAGTTGGGCGTCACTTGGTCTGCAACCATTTATGCTAATGAAGGAGTCAACTCATGAGATACCGTTTTGAAGACCTCTTCACTATAAATCCAGATGGCTCCATTACACCGAGGACAGTTATCCAAATAGGAGGGATCACAATGAGTCCGGGGGTCACCTTTGGATCAGGTGTATCATTTAGTGGAGTTGACATACATCGATTCAAGGGGTGTGACATAGAAGCTGATAAAAAAGGTAAAGTAATTCAAATCAAGGGTTTCTATCAATGAGCGACAAATCTGGAAAGCGTTTAATTAGTATTGAGGAAGCTAGAGAGCTGGTCACATCTCATAATCTTGAGGTAATGAGTACGATCGATTCGACCCTTGAGGAATTAGCATCTAGAGCAATTGATTTTGAACAGCGGGATAGTAGTATACGATCTCGCATTCGCATGATACAATACATAATGGCTGGGATTATTATCACGTTCTTCGTAGCATTCCTTGCTTTCGTTTTTGATGCGTATCACTACCACACAATAACATATGAGGATTTTTCTAAAACGATAGAATCAATTCATCACGACAGGCAAGAAGATCTAAATCGCCGGGTTAGTACGCTCAAAAATGAGGTTGATGCACTCTGGGTAATCAGAGGGTCTTTTACAAATGAGATCCAAGGAGAGCAATTAACATTAATATCAGCGCAGATTGATTGTTTGAATGTTCTTATCCGGGAACTCAACGCCAACATGCCTAGTAAATCAACGAAGAAATAGTCAAACGAGACAATCATTTCGCGGCATCGCTAGCTTCGTTGCCATTTAATTGTTTGTCATCCTTTTCAGGCTTCATCTTCGGTAGAGCAGTGGACTGAACCCCGTTGAAAGCAGAGGAACCCCGAACCTTGCGGGATGTAATCCATTGCTGAGGGGCGAGAGCTGATCAAGGAGGAGATCAAGATTGTGGTGGGGCAACCTCACCCCCGTCCTATGGTCGTCCCCTCTCCGCATGCGGAGAGGGGCTTCGCGAAGCGAAGGGAAGAGGTTCCGCGCACCCCGCGAACGACAGCCCCCAAAAAATCCCTATATTCCCCCGCTCTTTGAAATACGAAAGGGATGGGTCAACTCTTCTCCAAAACTCCTTCCCTTAAAAGGGAAGGAACTCGCGCCAGCGAGAAGGAAGCGGAGTCCCGCCAACGGCGGGGGGTTTCCTCAGGCACAGCCGCAGTCGGGGCTTGCCCTGAGTTTGTCAGATGGGTGGACCGAAGGGGTGAGTTGAATATCCCCTTCCGCTATCCGGCAGCTCAGGCCATGAAATCAAGATAAGCCTTGAAAATGTCCTTCCAGGTTACTATCCCCTTGACATGCCCCAGCTTCGTGACCACCGGCAGGCAAGCTACATTATTGTCAATCAGGATTCGGGACGCTTCAAGAAGGCTGGTTTTCATGTGTGCTGTGACAGGTTTGCGGCGACAGATCTGATGGACCCGTTTCTCAAGGATTGCCAGGTCGCGGGGCAGCTCATCTAAGGTGCCCACCCAGGGGCTTAGCGCTTTTAGAAGATCACGATCGGATACCACGCCAAATAGCCGCTTATTTTCTACTACCAGCAAGTGGTGAAATTTGACGTTATCAAATATTTCTTTTATCGTCGTGAGGGTGTCGTCCGGTTCAACCATCATTACTGGAGTACTCATGATTGAGCTTAGGGCCATATTTTACTCCGTTTCTAAGGAACCAAATACAATCTACTATCAATGAAGAGCGGCTGAAATTTAATCTTAAAATCCAGATATTCCCCCCGCTCTTTGAAAATAGAGAGACAATTCCAGTCCCGGGTTTTTCTTCCTTGGCGTCCCTTTGCGCCTTGGCGGTTACTCCTTTCTGCCAACTGCCACTGCCAACTGCCAGGCTCGCCGTAGGCGTTGCCTCCGGCTACGCCGAGGCCTGCCACTGCCCCTAACTTCCACCCAGCCCACAACGTATGGAACCCCACCTACGCACAGGCAAACCGATCATTAAGGCTTACTAATGCGCAAGAGCAACTTCCGGAATATCGCCATTATCGCCCATGTGGATCATGGCAAAACCACCCTGCTGGACGGCCTGCTGCGGCAGAGCGGCACCTTCCGCGAGAACCAGGAGGTAGCCGAGCGGGTCATGGATTCCATGGACCTGGAGCGCGAACGGGGCATCACTATCACGGCCAAGAACACCGCCGTGTGGTACAACGAGGTGAAGATCAACATCGTGGACACGCCGGGGCACGCCGACTTCAGTGGCGAGGTGGAGCGCAGCCTGAACCTGGTGGACGGCGCCCTGCTGCTGGTGGACGCCAGCGAAGGCCCCTTGCCTCAAACCCGGTTCGTCCTGAAAAAGGCCCTGGCGAGAGACCTCCCCATTATCCTGGTGATCAACAAGATCGACCGCGGCGACGCCCGCATCGAAGCCGTGGTCAGTGAGGTCTACGACCTGTTTATCGATCTCGATGCCACCGACGAACAGATCGAGTTCCCCATCGTATATACCAACGCCAAGGCCGGGCTGGCCCACAACGAAATCGGTGACGGCTCCACCGGCTTGACCCCCCTGTTCGAGGTGATCCTGGCGAAAATCCCCGGCCCGGTGGCCAACGACGACCATGTGCCCCAACTGCTGGTGACCAATCTCAACCATGACCGCTTTGTGGGCCAGATCGCCGTCGGCCGGCTGAGCAACGGTGTACTGCAGTTGAACCGTACCTACAGTCTATGCGGCGAAGGCGGCGCCACCCGCAGCGTCAAATTCACGGCCCTGTATACCTTTGCAGGCTTGCAGAAGGTGCAGGTGGATGAGCTGGAAGCCGGTGATATTATCGCCGTCGCCGGTGTGGAGAATATCGTCATC
Source organism: uncultured bacterium (assembly GCA_965372015.1). GTDB lineage: Bacteria > Fidelibacterota > Marinisomatia > SCGC-AAA003-L08 > TS1B11 > JACZSB01. Next base: position 4,701 of record CBDVAP010000134.1, read on the forward strand.
GGTGATACTATCTCCTCCGAGGATGATCCCCAGCCGCTGCCCCGCATCAAGGTGGATGAACCCACCGTATCCATGCTGTTTAACGTCAACAACAGCCCCACCGCCGGTAAGGAAGGCAAGTATCTAACCTCGCGCCAACTGGGAGCCCGGTTGCACAAAGAGGTCCTCAACGACGTGTCCCTAAAGATCAATCCCACAGAGCGCACCGACGTCTTCGAAGTCTGTGGCCGGGGCGAGCTGCAGATGGCCATCCTGATCGAAACCATGCGCCGTGAGGGTTACGAGTTCACCGTCTCCAAACCGCATGTCATCACCCGGGAGGAAAAGGGCCAGGTCATGGAACCCATGGAGCATCTGTTTCTGGATATCCCCGAGGAGCACGTGGGCGTAATGACCGAAAAGCTCTCCCTGCGCAAGGGTCGCCTGACCAACATGCAGAACCACGGTCACGGCCGGGTCAATATGGAATTCTCCATCCCCTCCCGGGGCCTGATCGGCTTTCGCAGCCAGTTCATGACCGATACCAAGGGCGCCGGCATCATGAACAAGCTCTTCGACGGCTATGCCCCCTGGTTTGGCCCCATACCTCAACGGGTCAGCGGAGCCCTGGTGGCCGACCGCTCCGGCAAGGTCACTACCTACGCCTGCCTCGGTATGGTGGACCGCGGCGAGCTGTTCGTGGAAGTGGGCACCGAGGTCTATGCCGGCATGATCATCGGCGGCCGCAATCGCACCGACGACCTGGTGGTGAATATCACCCGCGAGAAAAAGCTCACCAACATGCGTGCCGCCACCTCCGATTTTACCGTGACGCTCCGTACGCCGCGCCTGCTGACCCTCGACCAATCACTGGAGTTCATCTCCGAAGACGAACTGGTGGAGGTGACCCCCGGCAATATTCGTATGCGCAAGGCGGAGCTGGACGCCGGCAAACGCCTCTCGGCCCATAGAAAAGCGAAGCGGGGATAGACCGCCTGCTTTCCGGGCAGGGCTGCTACTGCCACTGCCACTGCTACTGCCACTGCCACTACTACGACGCCGACTTGCCCAGCAGCGAGTCCCGCACTTGGCGGGGTGGCAGGAAAATGTCGTCGGCGCCTTGCCAGATATCGAGCAGGTGGGCCAGGGTCTTGGTAGCCGCCGGATCGCTGTTCATGACCTGGATGCGGTACAGTTCATACAGGACGGACGGCTCGTGGGGGTAGGCCTTCAGCAGCTGGTCGATGGTGGTCCGGGCGGCCTGGCCGTCGCCTATTAGCCGGTAGGCCTGGGCCATGTCGCGCTGCACCAACAGACGGCGCGGGTAGCGGGATAAGGTGGTGATGAAGCCCTGGATCGCCTTGACGTATTCACCCCGATTAGTGGCGATGCGGGCCATGATCAACTCTTTGGGCAGATCTACTAAGTACTTGTACTCGCTATAGAAGGAGTCCACTAGGGCGATCTCGGCCTCCGAGATAGACTGGCCCGGCAATTCCACCTTATAGGTTACCCGGATCACCCCGGCGGCGCGGCTCCAGGGGTCAGGGAGTGCAGCCTGTTGCCCGCTGGCCAACCGGGCCAGGACCGAATCGGCCAGGGTAGTGTTGGCGTACTTGTTGAAGTGCATCAGGCGCAGGATCACACCGTTCATGGGGCCGGCGATCCGCCGTTCCACCGGCATAGCCTCCCGGGCCACCGCCATGGCATCGGCGATACGGCCCAACGACTCCAGCTGGCCCTCCAGTGTGTGCAGGGCTTCCACGCTCGTCTCGGGCGACTGGCTGGCCTCGACCGCCTCCCGGGCAATGGCCAGGGCCTGTGTATAGCGGCCTTCCCGGAACTGTAGTTGGGCCTGCTTGACTAGTATTTTCGCCGGGTTATGGCCCAGCAAAGCCGCCCGTTCGTAAACCTTGGCCGCCTGGTGGGTCTGGCCGTGCAGCAGGAAGACATCGCCCATCTCCACCAGCACCTCGGTGTCCCGCGGATTGGTCTTGGAATAGGCCCGCAGGTACTCGAGGGCCTCCTTGAATTGTCCCATGGCGGCCAACACGTCGGCGATGTCCCGCAAAACCAGATCGTTATCGGGGTTCAGCTCCCGGATGACCCGGTATTCCTCCAGGGCCTGGGCATACTGGGCCACACGGTAATGGAAACTAGCCAGGCGGCGGTGGGCAATAACGTCGTCGGGGAACAGGGACACGTCCAGATTCAGGGCGGCGAGTGCCTTCCCGGGCTCCCCCTGCCAGAGGTAGTAGACCTCCTTGAAAGCCCCTTGCAATCGCTCAGGCACTTTGTACAGGTGCTGCATAGCCGCGCTGATGGCTTCCTTAGACTCGCGCCCCTGGAGCAGGTTGGCCTGGTATAGGTAAAACTGGGCCAGGGCGAATGTAGGGTCGCTGGCTGTGGCCTGGGCCAGGAACCGGGTGGCCCGTTTCCAATCGTGGCTGAAGATCAGCTCGGTCAGGCCCAGGGAGAAATTCTCCAGGGCGGAGGCGTCCTCAGTGGATAGGGCCGACACTGGCAGGTCTTCCGCCTCATCGATATGCCCGGATGGAAGCTCCAGGTCCTGTTTGATATCCACTGACATCTGATCGACGATAACACCCAGGTCCTCGCCGGTATAGCTGTGCTCGGCCACCAGCCGGCTGCCTTTGGTGAGGTACAACCGGGTAGTAACGGCGTAAGGTGTCACCGAGGTGAGTACTCCCTGGAGGAGGTGGGCCAGGTGGTAGCGCCGGGCGATCTCCCGGCTTAGGGCCAGTGGCGCCACTCCGTCGGGCGTGCCGGACTCCACTAGCGCTGTGCTCATCTGGTACGGGTGGCGGTTGTCGAAATAGAAGTCCTGGATCAGGTCCAGGTACAGGCCGTAGGGCAGCCAGTGCCCCACCCAGTCCGCCTGGTCGTCTCCGCTGCGGTTGTCGAAGAAAAACAGCCCCACCCGCTTGCGAAAAACCGACTTGGGCACCATCCTTTTCACGGGCGCGCCGGTCTCATCCTCACCTGTCCGCTCCAGGGTAGTGGCGCCCAGCTCCTTGCCACTGAAAAGGAGCACCATCAAGCCGATAGTAAGCGCCACGTTGACCGGCACCATGATCTTGTCAGCCAGGGTCCAGCGGTCCTTGCCGGGCTTGCCGTGGGTCCAGGCCAGCAGAACTACCGAGGGAAACATACCTGCCACGCCCAGCAGGAGCAGGTCGATTACATACGGTGAGACGTCATAATGGTCGGCGATGAAGCCGGTGAACTCCAGGGCTACCCAGGAACCACCTAAATACAGGCCCACAACCTGCAATACGTGGCGGTCCCTGATTTCCTGCCAGAAACCTTTGCGCTGATCA
>CBDVAP010000135.1:0-7608 GCA_965372015.1 uncultured bacterium
GGGTTGAAGGGATTGGGGTAGGCCGGGTGCAGGGCGAAGACCGTGGGCAATCCCTCTCCGTCTTCAATGCTCAGCATGCCGTTGACGAACGTCAGGTTGAAGGGCCCGTTAGTCGCGTAGGTGGTGTCCTGTTGGTCCCGGGCTAAAATGGTCCAGGTGCCGCTTATGGTGGCGTAACCATTGCTTTCCATGGCCGTTTTAATCTCTGACAAGTACCAATAGACCCCTGTATTTCCACCGGCGTTCTTCTCCGGCATCAATTCCAGGCTGTCGGTAAACACAACGCTATACCGGACGTAATCCCCTTCCGGGTCGTCGGCCTGGGTCCATTGGAGATAAAACTGGATATTCAGATTGTTCTGGTCGATGACCACCGTGGAGTCCTTCGCCGGCGCGGTCAGGTCGAAGGCCAGCGGCGCGTCCGGCACCGGGGTCAGGGTCAACACAAATTCGGTGGTGTCCTTCAGGTTACCATCCGAGACGATGACCTCGATATTGGCCGTGCCGTTCCAGTTCAGCTGCGGCGTGATCTGCAGTGTGTCCTGAACGATGGCAAGATCGACGGCCGGGGTATCAGAAACAGCGCTGAAGGTAAGCACATCGCCCGCATCGGGATCGAAGGCCTGCAACGTGATTGCCAGCGTCGTGTCTTCCGGTGCCGTGATGTCGGCGATACGACCGATAAAGGGCCAGCCGTTCCCGCCGGAAATAGAGGCGGTCAGGTACAGGCCTGTATCCGTAATATGAGCGCTCAAGAACTTGCCGCCGCCCTGGGTGGTGAGGGACTCAAAGACGCCGCTGCTGCTGCCGTAGATCAATGGCAGGAATGTTTTGCCTTCGTCAGGATTGTAGGAGAGTATCACCTGTAGAGAACCGGCCAAGGCCACATGGCCCGTGATGTTCAACTGGTCGTAGCCGCTGCCCGGATTATCCCCCTCGATTTCAATGTCGATGACACTGGTTGGTCCGAAAGTCAGGTCTCCATCTACCGTAAGGTATCCCGGTGAGCCACCGGGCGCAATGGTGCCGGCATTGATGAAGGCCACCGAAGAAACATCCAGGGTGCCCTGCCCTTGCACCAGACCGCCTGATTCATTGTTAAAGGATGTGCCACTGATCATCACCACGGCGGCACTATCCACTGAAAGGGTTCCCTGGTTGACAAGGTTGGCGTACAGTTTGTGTTCGGGGTTGGACCTGGTAGATACGCCCAACTCGGCGTTTATGACGCCGGTGGGACTGTTTACCAGGTTGCCGGCTTTCACCCACAGGCGCACTCCATAAGCACTTGTCGAAGTGGTGGTGAGCTCCAGATACCCATGGTTGGTAAAAGCACTATCAACGTCAAGGTAGGTACCACCTCCCTTGATATAGGCCCCAGTTTCATTGACTAGGGTGCTGTCAAAGGCGGCGCCATATCCTGTGGTCACGATGGTATCCCGGTTCACCACCTCGCCAGAGATGGAGGCGTTCGTCATCGTCAGGTAGCCCTCGTTGATGAGGGAGTCGGTGGCCACCCGGGAATAATATAGGGTGACATTCTCAGAGTTGCCGATCGTCCACTTGGCGCCGAGATTTAAGGACAGATATTTCGTCTCCAGGATGCCCGCGTTTGAAAGGACACCACTTCCGTCCAGGGAGAATGAGGCCTCGAATGTCGGAGGGTAGCCTGTACTTGGAACAAAGGGACCATAGAGTTGGACAGTGTTACCGGCATCGATCTGGATGGTCCCGCTGTTGACAAAGCTGTTCAGTGAATCGACCTGGAAGGTGTTTCCACCGGAGACATGGATAGTCCCGCTGTTGAGAATGGTTAGCTGGTCCTTCTCAATAGTGAAAGTCGTAACCGGCGCCACGTTAAAGGTACCCTGGTTGTCCAGGTCGGCTTTCACCGTGCCGGTTGCCAGACCATTGATGGTCCCGGTATTGATGAGCCACCCTTTGTTGACAGTCAGGTTAGCGCCATAGTTATTCGCGCTGATATTCCGCAGCTCCAATGTACCGTGGTTGGTAAAGCTGGAATCCACCGTGACTGTTGAGGACTGCGAACTACTTTCGATGTATATGAGTTGACCTTCTTCGTTGACAACCGGCCCACTGAGGGTAGCGGCGCCGATGGTAGACGCACCCCGCGCGAAAATCATTGTTCCCTTGTTCACAAGGGGACCATCCCATTCGCAGATACCCTGTAGTCTCAGAGTCCCCTCATTGATGATGGCGCTATCGGCGTACACAGATGGGGCTTCGACTGTCCAGGTGGCCTGGTTGATGAGAGAATCTACGTAGACGGTGCCGCCGTACAAGCTGACCTTAACGCCTGCATCTTTCACCACGAGTTTCTGGCCCAGATAGCCGGTGACACTGCTCATAGACAGGGTGCCGGTCCCCTCCAGTGTGCCCACCTCCCCGTGGTAGGTGGTGTTGAAAATGGACAGGAATGCGGTAGTATCCAGATTCACAGTGCCCGTGTTGGTGAAGGCGGCGCTGCTCATGTATAGGGTGGTGGCCGTATCCAAGATCACCGTGCCCGTGTTGGTTAAGGTGGCGCCGTTCTTAAAAGTGAACCGGCTATGCGTGGACCGGTAGCTGCCAACCGCTCCCTGGTTAATCCGGAGGGTGCCGCCGTTGCTGTGGCTCCCTCCGTCGATAGTCATTCCAAAATTGGACTCGAAGATGCCTTCATTGACAAGGTTCGCTTGAATGCCAAAACCATAAATGTTCGAATACCCGGTGGCCCCCTGGATGGTGCCGGTGGCAGCGTTGGTCAATGAGCCGTTGGTCACGCTTATGAGCGTATTCGCGCCCCAGTAATTCGGATTCAGCTCCAGGTAGCCATGGTTGGTAATGCCGCCATCCACGCTCAGTTCGGCAGTGGGACTGCCACCTATAGAAGTAACGATAAGGTCGGCGCCAATGGCGTTGGTAACGGAGCCGTTGATGACGGTACCGTAGCCCACATTCATGGAATCGTTATTGGTCACTGCGCAGTTGATTGTGATGCCGCTGACGTTGAGGGTACCGTTATTGGTAATGGAAGGGGCGCTTATCGTGCTGGCGCCACTCAGGGTCAGGGTCCGTCCTACGGTCAGAGGGGCTGTCAGTGTCAGTGTGGAGTTGTTGGTTAGGTCCAGGGACAGGGAATCGGCTTCGTCAAAGGCCCGTGTGAGGCTGAGCCCCATCCCATTAAGCTTCAGGGTGCCGTTACCGTGGAACTCGCCGTTCTCAGTAACTAACGTGCCAGCCCCTCCGAAGCCGGTAAGTGTCAGAGTTTTGGTGGTGTCGATGGTGATGGTGCCGGTGTTGGTGAAGGAGCCCACATTATTTATCAAGATGGTTTGACCAATTTCCATGTGCCCACTATTTGTATATGTGCCTGCTGCTGATGGTGTCGTAAGAACGAATAGGTTAGTAAACGTTTGGGCCCGGGCGAGAAATCTGCCCTGGTTATCGAACGTCCCCACGGTCAATGAACGGGTGGCATCGTAATAGGTATCAGAACTGTCAACAAACGTGCCGGTGGCCGTATTCGTGAATGTACCTGAAACATTGAGGTCAGCACTTCTAGGCCCACTACCGGTGGCGGTGGTGTGTAGGTAAACCAGACCGCTGTTAGTGAGATCCCCTTCAACGTAAATATTGCCATGACGAGTTCCTTCATTACCTTCAATCTGTATTTCACCTGTGGCGCTGTTGATTATGTCACCAACGATATCGTTGGTACCGTACTGGTCATAACACTCATCACTAATTAGGAGATTATTGTTGGTCAGGCCTGCGGTGCTGATATAGCTGAGCCTACGGAACGTGAGCTCGCCGTCGTTGGTGATAGTGCCGGTGACCATAAGCGAGTCACCAACGTTGGTATAATTTTCAGGCGACCCCTGCATATTCAGATGGCCGTCGCTGGCGATAGTAACTGTACCCAACACAGTCAGCCGAAACCCGACCGTACTGGCAGAGGAGGTTGACTTGAGTATCGTTACCGAGCCCCCATCATCACCGCCTAAAGTAAGGCTGTTCACGATGAAATCAATGCCGTTAGGCAGGTCCACCGTGGCACCGTCGAGGCCGATGACCACGTCATCGGAGCTTGTTGGTACCGCAGCCGGACTCCAATTGGAACCCGTGTTCCAATCGTTATTGGTGGTACCGGTCCAGGTGACCGTCACGGCCTGGGCGGTGGAGGCCAGGCCCAGGCCTACTGCCAGTAAGATAATAATGCGGGCTGTGATTCGATGATAGCTAGGTTCCATTTTTCTTCTCTCCTGGTGTAATCTTAGCCGGTTTTTGCCGGGGACCGGTTAGCGCTACGAAATATTTCATCAGTAATAGTAACTGCTCGGGGAAATATAAGAATTTTATCTTTGAAAGGGGGGCATTAATTATCATCGGTTTGGCATTGAACCGGTCCCCCCCGCTGCGAGAAGAACTGGTTCTTTGGATGCACAAAAAAGGTTGTGATGGCACCAATTTTGCGTCGATTACCAGTTTCATCAGCACGGCCTGGGGGGCCGCCATTGACCAGAACGCCGGTTAGCAGCTACTCAGACGTTGTTCTCTGGAACCCGGCTCAGGTCTCCCGTCGATCCTTGACAATAAACCAGGCCATCATACCCAGGATCGCCAGGATGGCCGCCAGGGCCAAGGCCTCGGCTGCCCAGGGAGGCAGGTCCGGTGGGAAGCCCACGATTCTTCGGCCGCCCCGTATCCCGACCCACAGGGCCAGCAGCACCCCGGTCAGTCCGCCGCCGCCCACCAGGCCTGAGCCGAAGAGGATCCCCCTTTCGCGACGCCGTTCGGCCTCCGGCGCAGGTTGCTTGCGCGTCAGAAGATGGCGCAACAGACCGCCCAGGAACAGGGCCGCCATGGTGGACAGCGGCAAGTATACTCCCACGGCGAACGCCAGCACCGGGATGCGGAACAGGGAGGCCGTCAGCCCGATGCCGATTCCGATGAAGATCAATACCCAGGGCAGGTTCTGATCAAGCACCCCGTCGATTACCAGTTTCATCAGCACGGCCTGGGGGGCCGGCAGTACGGGACCGCCCAGCCCGCCCTCCACGTTGCGGTGCAGCATCATCACCACCAGGCAGACCACGCCGGCCGAGGTGATCACCCCCACCAGCTCGCCGATCTGCTGCCAGCGGGGGGTAGCCCCCAGGACAAACCCGGTCTTCAGGTCCTGGGATGTGTCGCCGGCGATGGAGGCGGCGATGCACACCACCGTGCCCACCATCAGGGCGGTGGCCTTACCGGGCAGGTCGGTCCACCCCATCAGGTAGAAGATCAGGCTGGTGCCCAGCAGGGTGGCGATGGTCATGCCCGAGGTGGGGTTGGAGGTGACCCCCACCAGCCCTACGATCCGGGAACTGACTGTCACGAAGAAAAAGGCGAACACCGCTATCAGCATCGCGGCCAGCGCCCGGCCGGGGATTGAATCCAGGTAACCCAGGATACCGGGTACCAGGGTGAGCACCAGCAGGATAGCGCCGGCCAAGATCAGCACCGTCCGGTAGGAAAGGTCCAGGTCGGTGCGCTCCACGGCCGTGGCCTGCTTCCGTTCGGCGATTTGCTTAATACCCAATCGAAATGATTCGACCATGGTGGGGATGGACTTGATGAGGGTCAGGATACCCCCGGTGGCCACCGCCCCGGCGCCGATGTATCGCACGTAGCGGTTCCATATCTCGCCGGCGGTCATGTCCCGGATCAGCTTCTCGGTCTCCGGAAATAAAGGCGCAGTGAGGTCTGCGCCCCATAGATTGATCAGGGGGATAATGATCAGTGCCGAGAGAACTCCGCCGGCAACCATGACCGTGGCGATCCGAATGCCTAGAATGTAACCGACACCGATCAAGGGCGGCGATACGCCGATGGCAATGTTGGCCTTGAAACCCAGTGCCAGATGGAAAGTGCCCTGGACGAATCTTAACCCGTCGGTGATCAGCTTAAGCAGCATGCCGGCTCCCAGGCCCCAGAACACACCCGCCGCTTGCGGGCCACCTTTCTCGGAAGCCACCAGCACCTCGGCGCAGGCCATGCCTTCAGGGTAGGGCAGCCGGCCGTGCTCCCGTTTGATCAGGTAGCGCCGCAACGGGATCATGGCCAGCACACCCAGCAGACCGCCGCACATGGCCAGCAGGGTAATCTGACGCCAGGCGGGGTCCATGCCCCAGATGAACAGGGCCGGGATGGTAAACAACACACCGGAGGCCACCGCGGAACTGGCCGAACCGATGGTCTGCGACATGTTGGCCTCCAGGATGGTATGGCGCACCCCGAAGGCGTTAAAAACCCGGAAGGCCACCACCGTCAACACGGCTACCGGTATGGAGGTGCTGATGGTCAGGCCCACCTTAAGTCCCAGGTAGGTATTAGCGGCGCCGAAAATGATGCCCAGGATGATACCCGCCAGGATGGCTTTCAAGGTGAACTCCGGCAGGTCCTGCCCATAGTTGAGGGGGACGAACTTTTCACCCGGCTGCAATTCATAGGCGCTGGTAGGAAGTGTTTTGCCGTTCATAGGTATTTCTCTATTTGTGGTCCGGTTAAACTGAGCCGAAACTAAACGCACCCACATAGCTGTGCCAAGGTTTTGCTGGGGTTGAGCTGATTCCTGCATTTACCGCCATTGACGGCTTCAGTGCAATGGGGGCGGCTTAGGCGACAAACTATATTTCCCCATTGAGTGTTTCTCTTCGAAGGCAGATTAAAAACTTGACTTAATGCTATAATGATATATAACATTAGAACATGAATATCACCGTTAATCCCGAAAGCCCCATCCCCCTCTATCACCAGATCGCCGAGGCGGTCAGCTACCGGATCGCTACCGAGCAGCTAGCACCGGGTCAAGTACTGCCCTCGGTCAGGCAAATGGCGCGATTACTGGGGATTAACATGCATACGGTACGGCGCGCCTATACCGATTTATCCGGGCGCGGACTGGTGGTATCCAAGGGTGCCCTGGGTACCATAGTGGCCGGTAGCGGGAGTGCTAGCGGCAAGCCGGGCCAGGAAGATAAACTGGAGCACTTCTTAGGCCGCGTCATCCAAGAGGCCCGAGAGAAATTTGAAATTACCCAGCCTGAACTGGTCCAGCGACTGGGGTATTGGGGGCCTCTGGCGACCGCGACTCAGGATTTTGTGTACCTGATCGAAGGCAGTGAGGCGCAGTGCCGGGACAATGCCCGCCAAATCGAGGTCTGGTGGCAGGTGCAGGCGTTACCCTGGAGTCTGAGCCAGGAGGGGGAGCTCCCGGATGGCCCGGCTATTGCGACCTACTTCCATTACAATGAGATTCGCAGGCGCTGGCCGCAGCGATTTAATGCGATCCACTTTGTAACAGCCCGGCCCGATCCAGGGCTAAAGAAACAGATCGAGGGGCTGGCCCGCTTTCGTGGTGGCAGTCGGCTGGTGGTTTGCGAATTCGACCAATCGACGGCCTCCAATGCGGCCGCTGACCTGCAATCACTTTTGGAAGCTACCCGCTTTACCATCGAAACCCGGGTAGTAAACCTGGCCGGCATCGCCCTGCGCTCCCGGGACGAGGAGGAGCTGCTGGTGTTCCCGCCGCGGGTATGGGCCGAACTCACGGCGAAGGAGCAG
>CBDVAP010000136.1:0-7303 GCA_965372015.1 uncultured bacterium
GGGGTTAGGGGGACTAGCGGACCAGATATGTTCATTTTCTTTTAGAAAGAAAACGAACCAAAAGAAACTTCGCGAACTATAAACTCGTTCCTATAAAATAGCGGAACTCAGACATATAGTTCGCGGTTGCCGCCTATGGCGGCAAATTGGATCGGAGACACAGGGAGGGCGTAAATGACCACCCTGAATTAAAAATAGTCCCGAACTGAGAGTCGGGACTGTCAGAGAAACACAGCGCCTTTTAGGGCCGTTGCTTCGATTAAGCGTGGTGGTTTACCGCCTCGCGGTCCTTTATATCCTCCATTTTTCGGTTACATTTATTATGATGCAATGCGGCTGGGTCTGCCCCTCCAACACTTGCTTGCCTTTTATCCTGCCACGGTATAATTTTCGGGCCGGGGTGACGCAGGTCATATGATCTGGTGCGATGGGGGGTTATAATTACCCCTGAGAATATACCGTCAGATGCTTCGGTTGCGTCAGTGTGAGCGGAATTGACCGCGGCCTGGCATCCTTAAAGCTTAACCTGAAATTTGAGGGAGAGAAGAATGTTTAGAACCATAATATTCAGTTCGATCCTGGCCGCCATCCTGGTGCTGGCGCTGGGCTGCGATGAAATTGTCGACGAGGAGGAGGATGCGGCAGCCGCCCAGGCCTTAGCCGATTCGGCCGCCGGCGTGTTTGAGGACGAGTTGGCCAGCTTTATCGATTCCGCGGAAGCCGGCACTATCGATTCACCGTACGAGATCGATTTTACTACCTCCAATGCCCTTTTCAAGGAGGCTCTGGTCCTGGACCCCTATAACCTGGACGCCAACTTCGGGGCCGGACTCACTGAGTTGTTGATCTTCACCCAGGATTCGGATTTCAAGGCGGTCTTTGACGCCTGGGAGACCTTTATAGACACCGGATCGATTTTCGTAGCCGGAGAGCTGAACAAGGGACGTTCACCGCTGAGTATTTTCCAACCGGGTGGCTCGGGCGCCGGTTCGTTCCAACTCCTCAATAGGCGGGAGGTAGCGGCCACTTTCCTCAGTATGCCCAAAATGGCGGTGAGTGACCCGCCCACCATCGGCGACATCCAGGACCTGGTAGAGAGCCTCTTTATCCCCACCCTGGATTATATCGCCGCCCGGATGGATATCCTGGATGACAGCACCGACTTCACGTTCACCATTACCTCGGAGATGCAGGGCGGGGGCGAGACAGCCAAGGAGCTGGACCTGACCGAAATCTACCTGTTGGAAACGGGGGTGCACCTGCTGCTGGCCTTCAGTAATGGAATCGTGGCCTACAATGTAGGTCCCAGCGCCTACGACAGTGCGGCCATCATCGATTGGCTGTCCCAGGGCAGCGGTGTGCTGAGCCTGCGTTCCAGCGGGGCCGCCCGGATGGGCAACGCCAAGAGCGCCCTGTTCACCGCCGCGGACAAGCTGGATGCCGCCACCCTCTTCCTGGAAGCGGATACCGATACGGCCAATGACATCATCAAGTTGACGGCGGGCGAATTAACCGCCGCTGACCTGCAGGAGTTGCGCGACAGCACCCAGGCCTTCAGGGACATGTTCGATACCGGTATCTCTTTCACCGAGGACTGGGACGACAGCCTGGAAACGGCCGACGAGGAGCTGACCTTCGATTTCGATGTGCTGTTCACTGACCCCATCCTCGATTTCAAGTCGATCTTGCCGGTATATACGGTCACGGTGGGCCAGGACACCAGCTATGACTACCCGTGGGTAGAAGACAGTATTCAGGTTGATGAAGTGATCAACCTGCCCGCCGGATTAGCCCGCGGGTACTATTTCTGGGCGCATTATGAATATTGGGACGATTGGGATCAGGCCGAGGTTTCCATTAACCACGATTTCCCGGTAGATATTACCTCGTTATTTGGGGCAGCCGACAGCCTGATGGAGCAATTGATGGCGCAGGGCAAAACCCGGCACTTTAGTATTGATCTTCAGTGGGATGGCCAGCTGGTCGAGGGCGAAAATACTATCAGCTTCTATATTTACTATGGTGTTAAGCAGGGTGTAGCGGACTTCCTGCACTACACCGGCATCATCACCTTCGAGGCCGACGTGGCCGCCGACTGGACCTTCCAGACGGCGAACCTCAACGGGCTGATCCCGCAATTCTCCTCTGATGCGGAGTTCAAGCGCATCATGGGTTTCAAGGATGAGTACTTCGAGAAGGAGCTGATCATTCCGTTCGACATCGGGGGCGGCGCCAACAAGGCCATCCCGCTGGACGGCCAGGGCCGGCGCAGTTTGCTGGTACCCTGGGCCTTTGTAAAATAGCATCGGGCTGCCGGTAAGCGCCGCCTGTGCTCACTTGCTTAAGTAGAGCCCCCAACCCGTGGCCGGGTTGGGGGCTTTCCCTTTTACTGCTGGCTGCGCCGGCCAAGGCCCAGCTGTTGACCGGCCTGCTAGGTAATGACACCCGCCGGCTGATTATGTCGGACAGCGCCGTCCCGCTTAGTAGCCTGCCGGCTGTCATGGGGAGCGGAGCAGCAGGCCCACCCGGGTCGCGGCTGGAGCTGGAATCACGCTACGACGATGTTTTCCGTGAGCGAGGGGCAGTGCGGCGCAACGACGTCAACCGCTGGGAGCATAGGGCCCTGCTGAAAATTCCCCTGGGTCCGAAACACGGCCGCCTGCGCTTCACCTATCGCCAGGTGCAAACCGAGATCGATTCGCGGCCCTTTAGCGGGCAGAGCACTCGCTTAGGCAGCAACCTGCGACGGTTGGGCCTGGGTTATGGGCGGCTGCTGACGGGTTCGGGCCTGCACGGGGCGCTGGCGCTAGAAGCTACCGAGCTGGATGGCGACTGGTATCCCGGCTACAGCCTGGGCCTGGGCCTGGTACGACAGCCCTGGTTGCGCCTGTCATTTGCCGGCGGCCGGCGGATCGACGGACAGGTGGCCACCTGGTATCTCGAGGAGCTGTCATTTTCCGGCAGCGTCACCTATCGTGAGAACTGGTGGAGAGTACTGGCGGTTATGACTCCGGTGGACTGGCTGGAGCTTGATGCTACCTGGCGGCAGGGTGGAATTCAACCTGAGAGCGACAGAGGCGCTGCCCCACAGATACGGCTCAGTCCCGAGGTGCAGCACAATTCGATGTCGCTGGGGTTCCGGATACGACCACCGGCCGGGAAGTTGTGGTTGGGTGTCCGGCTCCTTTCGCCGGAGCTGAACGGCACCAGTAAATTTTTCGCAACCGGCCGGGAATTCGGCCATACTTCCACTACCGAGGTGGAAGAACGCGACCTGCAGTTGTGGGCCGGCTACCGGATTGGGGGCGGCGTCTTGCGGCTTAAGGTGGACCGCCAGCAACTCACAGCCACGATCCGGGGGCAGCTCAAGCCGTGGTCCTTTGGGGGTACCATTTTCGACCAGGCGCTCAGCGCTCATTTTTTCGATCAGGCCGAGATTACGCTGGACCGGGTGGAACTGGGATTTATTCGCGAGACGGCGGGCCGGACCGATTGGGACTTCAAGCTGGGCTATATCCTGGTGAAACCAGCCAATAGGCTGGTCTGGTGGCAGAGCATATTTTATTTCCCCACCGGGGAGATCCACCGGGAGGAGCTGAACCTGGCGGCCGCCGAGCTGCTGGTCCCCAGCGCCGCCAAAACCTGGCGCAGCGGTCCGGCGGAGTTTACCTATGCCTTCACCCAGGTGATCCCCACCCGGGTCCGGCTGCGACGGGAACCGCCACCAGACGTACCCCGGGAAAAAACCAGGAAGCGCGGCGGGGGGTACCACCGGCTTAAATTAACCTACGGCTGGTAATTATCGCGCTGAAGACAACAGGGATGGAAATATCATGATTGACCTGACCGACCAGGTAGTGCTGATCACCGGGGCCTCCCGGGGCATCGGGGCGGCCTGCGCCGTGCTGTTCGCCCGGGCCGGGGCTGACGTGGGGATCGGGTACCGCACCCACGACGACGAAGCCGAAGCTGTCAAAGGGCAGGTGGAGGCCGCGGGCCGCCGGGCAGTGCTCCTTAAGGGAGATGTGTCCGACCACGCCACCGCTCGCATCCATGTTGAGGCAGTGCTCAAGGCCTTTGGCCGCATCGACGTGCTGGTGAACAACGCCGGCATCTGGACCGACTTAGAAACGGGGGCGGGCGAGGAAGCCGAGTGGGACCGGCTGATGGCGATCAACTTGAAATCGGTGTTCAACTATACCGACGCCGTGGTGCCGCCCATGCGCCAGGCCGGCCGGGGTAACATCATCCACCTGGCCTCCACCGCCGGTCAGCGGGGCGAAGCCGGGCATAGCCACTACGCCGCCTCCAAGGGGGGCATTATGGCCTACACCAAATCGCTGGCGGTGGAACTGGCGCCGAAGATTCGGGTGAACGCCGTGGCGCCGGGCTGGGTGGATACCCACATGAATGACGGGCCGTTCGCCGACCCGGATTTCAAGGCCCGGGCGCAGGCCGCTATCCCCCTTAAGCGCATACCGTCACCCGAAGACCTGGCGGGACCGATCCTGTTTTTAGCCAGCGACCTGGCGCGGCACATAACGGGGGAGATCCTGAACGTGAATGGGGGAGCGGTGTTGTGCGGGTAGGGGGGAGAATTTTGATAACCCGATATACTGGCTACTATTCGAAGGGAATTAAAAATGGCCTTCTATAGCGGGTGGAAACAAAAGTTAAAGAAGCTGCTCAAAAGGATAAAAGCGAAGCAGCCCAACCTGCTCACAAAATTGACCATAAATCAAGTGCAGCATATTCAGACTCAGCACTCTTATTGGCTAGACCCTCAAATGCACCGAGGGAAAAAGGCCAATTTCAAAATGTGCAAGTTACCGATCGCAGCCAGATTCGGAGGCAACTATGATGAGGTTAGCTTTCAAGGTTCATATTTACGCGGAATATTCTTTAAGGGTGCAAGTTTATTATCTAGCAATTTCAGGGAAGCGAATTTACAGGACACGGATTTTAGCGACGCCGTGGGATTACGCACTGAATCAATTGCAGGAGCAGATGTCACAAATTCAAAATTGCCGGAAGATATCAAGAATTTTGAAACCCTAGATGTTTTGCGCGAGGCTGCAAAAAATGCCCGCAAATTATTTCTCATCATGCTGTTGGCCTGCGTGTATTCGGCTATTACCATCGCGACAACAACTGATGTACGGCTTATAACCAACTCAACCTCATCACCATTGCCAATAATTGGCGCTGAAATACCTATTGTTAGTTTTTTCTTGGTTATGCCCTTATTCCTTGTGGGTATATATATCTATTTCCAGATCAGTATGCAACGGATTTGGGAAGGATTGGCTCAACTACCAGCGATATTTCCTGATGGGATACCACTGGATCAAAAAGTTTATCCCTGGCTACTGCTTGGCCTGGTAAGAAAGCACTTTGCTCTACTAAAAAAAAATAGACCTCCTCTCCATCGAATACAATCAGTAATCTCCTCTTTTTGGCATGGTGGGCGGTACCAGTTGTTCTTGTACTTTTCTGGGTAAGATATCTCCCACGTCAAGATTGGGCCGGCTCTGCCATTCACATTCTGAGTCTGTCTATTACGATAGGTGCTGGTTTTATCCTCCCACACTTGGCTGGTGCAACCCTAAGTAGTAAACACTGGCGGCCAATTCTTGGTAGTCGTTCGATCCTAGACCCGAGATTCTATAAGTATCTGATGACGCCATTGATGATATTGATTATGTTTTCAGTAGGTAGCATTCATGGCACGCGGAAGTATGAGGTGATTTATAGAGTTCGGGGCATTGAATCTCAAGCCATTGGGTTCATAAACGGACCACCAGATTTGGATGAATCTTTAGGTAATTATCTTAGGCAAAAAGCTTGGGTACCGCGCACTTTTGGGATATTAGGCATCAGCACTTTTGCGGATCTTAGTTACCAAGATGTTTCAACAAAGCCATCCACCTGGACAGGCGATACCGAAGGGGAAGTAAAAAATGTAATTGGGGCCGATCTCCAGCGGCGTAGCTTACGTTATATTGATGCCAAGGGCGCATTCTTTGTGAGAGCTTTACTAAGCCGATCAGATCTAAAAGGAGCAAATCTTTTCAGAGCTGACTTGCGTGAGGCCTCTCTGGATAGAGCAAACCTTCAGGACGCTAACCTTATTAGAGCGGACCTCCGCGGTGCTGACCTTAGCTACGCTGATCTTACCGGTGCATACCTTACTAAAGCAAATCTCCTGGATACAGACCTAAGATTTGCGAATCTGAGAAATGCGAACGGCGTATCCAAAGCCCAAATCGCCCAAGCGAAAACTAATGCATCAACGCGCTTGCCTAGATTTTTCGAATTACCCGACTCAGTTGGGATCTTATGGCCTGATAGCTCAAGCGGTTGGATTTTGCGGCAGTTGCAATGGAAGTAATAAGTCTTTCACACGAATTCATTATAGCAACCGCTCGTACGCCTCCACAGCAGCTTCCACCCCGGCATGCCGGAATTGTGACTCAGTCGAGACCGTGTTATAACGCTTGACGTTATACGGTATAGGAAATATATTACAATATGAGCAAGGAGAAGCAGAAGAAAATCCCACCGGTACACCCTGGGGAGATATTGATGGAGGAATTCTTAAAGCCCATGGGGCTCAGCCAGAATCGGCTGGCCAATGATATGGATGTACCGCCCCGGAGGATTAACGAGATTGTCCTGGGTAAGCGCCGGGTGACTGCCGATACGGCCCTGCGGCTGGCCCGTTATTTCGGTATGTCTCCCCAGTTTTGGCTGGGCTTACAGATGGATTATGACCTGGATGTGGAAACCGATCGCCTGGCGCCCCGGCTAAGTACAGTCAAAACATATTCCGGGGGGCACCGGGCTAGCCACCCCTAGCTACCACAAGCGCTCGCACTACCCGATATCCAGCTGCGAAGCGGTAAACCGCCTCGCTTAATCGCAGCAACCGCCCTAAAGGGCGCTAGCCAATATCGTGGCTGCCGGAGTTACGTTGCGTGGGAAACTAACAGTAATGAGGCTCAATTATTCTTTGAGCAGTAATAGATGTCTTCAGTATTATCCAAACGGCATTTCTCGATCATGGCCTGATCCAACCGGCGTACATAGTCGTCTACCTTAACCATGAATCCAGCCTCCTCTAATTTTCCTTTATAATCACGCCCATATTGCCGCACATGGTCCCACTGGCCAAAGTGGTCTATTCTGTCCTCGGGCGTAACTATCCTGGAATCCTCGTAGGTAACGGGCAAGGACGAATCGATGGGTACCTGTAAAATTGCCCAGCCGCCCGGTTTCAAAACCCTGAAAAGTTCCCGTAGTG
>CBDVAP010000137.1:0-7241 GCA_965372015.1 uncultured bacterium
AGCGGTGTGATCTCCGTCACTTGCCTTGCACCCCGGCCATGCTTACCTTTACATGGGATATGCTGTTTCAATAGCCAACTAATAGGGGCGCTGAGGGTAACCAGGATTGTCATGAAAAACCGACAGGAAATACTGGCCATTGTCAAGCGGCTCCAAAAAGAGCTGCAAAAGATGTATGGCTCGCGCTTGAAGGCGGTCTACCTGTTCGGTTCCTATGCCCGGGACGAGGCCGATGAGGATTCCGATATAGATGTGGCGGTGGTGCTGGAAAAGATGGACAACTTTTTCTCCGAGCTGTCCCGCTGCAGCGAAACCCAGGCGGCACTCAGCCTGGAGAACAACTGCCTGCTCAACCTGGTGTTCATGTCGGCCGAGCAGTTTAATGCCGGAGACTATGCCATCCACCGTTCAGTAGCCGGAGAAGGAATTCCGGTTTGAAGCTAGAGATCCAGGAACACCTACGGCGCGGCGGGGAACTAATTTCCGCAGCCGAGACACTTTTCAGGGACGAGCATTGGGCCGATGCCGTAAGCCGGGCCTACTACGCTATGTTCCACGCGGCGACAGCGGTTCTCCTGAATCTAGACATCGAAAGAAAGTCTCACGGGGCCCTGATTGCAGCTTTCGGAGAGCACGTCGCCAAGCCGCGCCTGATGGACCCGGAGCTGCACCATTATCTGGTAGAGGCCTTCAGTGCCCGCACGGCCAGTGACTATCTGCCGGCACCGTCGATGACGCGCGACCAAGCTCGCATGACCATTGACCGGGCGAAAGAATTTTTGTCAGCGGCAAAGAACTACTTAGAAACGGATGATCGGGGAGACACTTAATGAGTAAAATTGGCGCCAGATTCTGGTCAACAGCGAATCCACCAATGAATTCGCTCAATCAAAGCCCCCGCTCTGACCGGGCAGAAAAACCTCTCCCCGGTTACGTTGTAACTCCGGCTCGCCGTAGGCGTCGCTACGGCTACGCCGAGGCCCCTCTCCGCAAGCGGAGAGGGGGGTGGGGGGTGAGGTGCTTCCTCGCCCTCGCCCTGGCACTCCCCGCCCTGGCCCGCGCCCAGACCCTTCAGCAGGACTCCCTGGCTCTGGTGGCCCTATACGACAGCACCGACGGCGCCAGCTGGACCGACGATACCAATTGGCTCACCGCCAATTCCCTGAGTACGTGGAACGGCGTTACCGTTTCCAGCGGCCGGATTACGCAGCTAAGTTTGTCTAATAACAACCTATCCGGCCCAATTCCCGCCGAGCTCGGCAGCCTCACCGAATTGAACCTGCTGTGGTTTCATGACAATCAATTGACCGGTTCCATCCCCACCGAGCTCGGCAACCTCACCAACTTGACATCGCTGACTCTCAATCGCAATCAACTGACCGGTTCCATTCCCCCTGAACTTGGCAACGACACTTTGTTGACAGGGCTGAACCTTTCTGGCAATCAACTGACCGGCGCCATCCCCGCCGAGCTCGGCAATCTCACCAGCTTGATATCGCTGTCTCTCTATAACAATCAACTGACCGGCGCCATCCCCGACGCCATCGGCAGCCTCACCAACTTGACATCGCTGAATCTCGAAAACAATCAACTGACCGGTTCCATACCCGCGGCGATCGGCAGCCTCACTAGCATACAATTCCTGTATCTCTATAGCAATCAACTGATCGGTTCCATACCCGTGGCGATCGGCAGCCTCACTAGCATACAATACCTGTATCTCTATGACAATCTACTGACCGGCGCCATCCCCGACACCATTGGCAGCCTGACCAGTTTGATTTCGCTGAGTCTTGACAACAATCAGTTCGTCGATCTGCCCGGGCTAGATTCATTGTCAGCATTACAATATCTGCGTATACAGAATAACCGCTTCACCTTCGAGGACATCGAACCGAATATGAGCGTAGCCGGCACTGAATTCATCTACGGCCCCCAGGACAGCGTAGGTACTGAGCAGGACACCACCGTTGTCGAAGGCGACAGCCTTACCCTTTCAGTGGCAGTAGGCGGCACGGCCAACCAGTACCAGTGGCTGCAGGGTGGGTTGGATATTGGCGGGGCTACCAACGACACGCTGATCATCCTATCTGTGAGCTTTGCCGATTCCGGGTCGTATGTCCTGAGCACCACCAACACCGTTGCCACTGAACTGACCCTCTATAGCCGGCCGATCAATGTTACCGTCATGCGCGGCCCACTCTCCGGCCCCTACTACATCGGTTCGGGCGGCGATTTTGCCTCCTTCACCGAAGCGGTGGACACGCTGAAGCAGTACGGCATCTCCGGCTCGGTGACCTTCATGGTCAACGACGAGACCTTCAGCGAGCAGATAACCATCCCGCCCATTGCCGGGGTGAGTGCCACCGACACTATCGTGTTCATGGCCGACACGGCCAATGCGGGCGATGCGATTTTGCAATACAGTGCCGGCTCCAGCGATAACTGGGTGGTGAAGCTGGATACCGCCCAATACATCACCTTTCGGGACCTGACCATTCAGGCGTTGGGCACTAACTACGCCCGCATCTTCGAGTTGGTGAACGACGCCGACAACATCAATATCGTGGATAATACCCTCATCGGCACCTCATCCAACAACTCCAGCAACAACGCCGCCGCCATCTACGGCTTAAGCTTGTACGCCGACAGCACGCTCATCGAGGGCAACACCTTCGTGCAGGGTGGTTATGGGATTTACCTGTCGGGTAGTGGTACCCCCGACGGCCTGATTATCGAGGGTAACGACTTCTCGGAACAGGTGGGCCGGGCCATGGATATCAGGTTTTACACCGCCCCTGCCATAGGTTGGAATACCATCACGGCTTCATTGTCCTATTCGGGGACCGGCTATCGCGGTATCTCGCTCTCCAATTGCAACGCCGGGACGGAGATCATCTCAAATACCATCGACGCCCTGAAGGGCGGCTATGGCATCGAACTGTCCAACACCGACGGCACACCGGTAACCGCGCCGGGCTGGATCGCCAATAACGTCATCCACGTGGGCGGGACCGGCACAGCCTTTGGTATCAGTATGTTCAACTCCGACGAGCACAATATCCATCACAATAGCGTGCACGTCACCAGCACGGGCACCGGCACTTACGGTGCTTTCTATATCAGTGGCGGCACGAACGTGGACGTGCGCAACAACATCTTCGCTAATTCCGGCGGCGGCTATGCCTATTACATCAATACCACCACCGCTATTGATACGTCCGACTATAACGACCTGTATACACCGGGGAACTATATCGGCGCCTGGGGCGGCAGCGGCAACAAAATGAAGGACTTATCTGCTTTACGGGCGGCCATGGAGGCGGAGACACCGTCCCCGGCCGGCAGCGAAGCTAATTCGGTCTTTATCAACCCCGCTTTCACTCTAGCCAGCAACATCGATCTGGTTCCGCAGGCGGTGCAACTGGATGATATGGGCACTAACGCCTTCGTTAGCGACGTGGATGTTGACATCGACGATGTGGCCCGCGACCTCACTACCCCGGATATGGGGGCCTACGAGTTCGCGGCGGCGGGCACACCTATAACCGGCACCAAAACCGTTGGGAGCGGAGGCAATTACACTACTTTCGCCCAGGCCCTGGACAGTCTGGCCATACTGGGGATCGGCGGCCCTGCCACCCTCAGCTTATTAAACGGTGACCATCCCGGGCACCTCACTGTTCTGCCGGTGGCCGGGGCCTCGCCCACTGATACCCTCGTGATCCAATCGCAGAGCGGTGCCGCCAGCGCCAGCATTTCCTACACCGCTGCCGATAACAGCGCCAATGAGAACTTCGTTATCCGGCTGTATGGCGCGGATTACGTCACCATCAAGGACCTGACCCTGAATGCCAACGGAGGCACAAACAATGCGGCCATCGCCATCCGCCTCCGGGAAGGCGCCGACAACGTGAATATCCTGAATAATGTGCTCAACGGGTATGCCACTACTTCCAGCAGCTATAATCTCGCACTAATATATTCAGGTGGATCATTGGGAGATAACCGCGTTATTGTGGGTAACACCTTTAACAATGGGGGCCACGGTGTCTATCTGAACACCAATGTCAGTAACATCCTGTCGACGGGCACCCGGATCACGAACAATAACTTTACCTACCAGGGCTACCGGGCTGTTTATCTGGAGGATCACGATGCCCCGGTTGTAAGCGGCAACACCATCAGCACATCTGCATCAGCAAGCACCTCGTACACCGGCATCTACCTGGCCTACACCGACAACGCCCTGCGAATCGAGCAGAACACCATCGACGCCGTGAATGGCGGCTACGGCATTTATTTCAACTACTGCGACGGAGCCGGCGGTGCCCAGGGGCTGACTGCCAATAACTCCATTCACGTGGGCGGCACAAGCACTTCTGCTTCTACCAGCGGTATCTATCTTAACAGCTCTACTTTCCAGGACATCTACCATAACAGCGTCAACATGACGACTCCGTCTACGGCGACGCGCGCCATAAGCGCTATCAACGGCAATAACGCTGACGTGCGCAACAACATCTTCGCCAATTCCGGCGGGGGATACGCTTTTTATGTGAACATTGCGTCGGCCATAGCGACCACCGACTATAACGATCTCTACACGCCTGGTAACTATATCGGGGCGTGGGGCGGTGACAGTTTCAAGAAGAGAGACCTGGCGTCATGGCAAGCAGCCAGCGGCGCCAATAATTCGGTCTTCATCAATCCGGCCTTCACTTCCGATACCAACCTGTTGCCCCGGGCCCTGCAGCTCGATAGCCTGGGCACCGGTTTGTCCGCGGTCACCGTCGATATTGACAGCACCGTTCGCCATGCCACCAAGCCCGACATGGGGGCCTATGAATACGCGCCTACGGGGACGCCGCTGGCCGGGACCCATTCCATCAGCACAGGAGCTGGTTTTACCTTGTTTACGGATAGCCTGGTTGTCTACGGGATCAACGGTGCAGTGACGGTGGATATCGCCACCAATACCTATAACGACGTCCAGTTTACCATCCAGCCGGTAGCAGGTGCATCGGCCACCAATACGGTTACTTTTCAATCCTTCACAGGCACTGCTTCGGATGTATCAATCAATTACACGGCTGTGGATGCTACAGACAATTATGTCATAGATATTAATGGCGCCGACCATGTCACAATCCAGAACCTGACCTTGAATGCTTGGGGGGCCAGTTACGCGCGGGCTCTACAGATACGGGGGGGCGTTGATAGCCTTTCGGTAATCAATAATGTGTTTTACGGTCTGGGTACAAATTCCACCGATTCCAATGGTAACCTATCTGTGGCCTACCTGGGGAAGTCGTTAGGCGATATGCGCACCTTCGACGGTAATACGTTCTACAACGGATCACGGGGCATCCATTATAGCACCGATACCGATGGACTGCAGGCCAAAGGCACCAAGGTTGTGAATAACACCTTCAGCGATCAGTACTACCGGGGAGTGTACCTGGACGATCATGAGGCCCCGGTGATCTCCGGCAACACCTTCACGACCACGGGAGCTTATAGTTCGTACAACGGGATTTACGCCTCCAACTGTGATAAGGCCATGCTGATCGATCAGAACAGCATAACCATCACCGGTTCCGGCACCGGAATATACCTCTTAAGTAGTGCTGGAATATCCGCGGGCCATGGCCGGATATCAAACAATATCATTTCCGTGCTGTCAAGTTCCGCCTACGGTATCTACATCTATAGTAGTTCCAATTATCAGGACATCTTCAATAACGTGATCTCCGTGGGCGGTACCAGCACAGCCAACGGTATTTATGTAAACGGCTGTGATTATCCGAACATCTATCACAACACCGTGCACAATACCAGCACGGCCACTTCCAGCGGCCGGGCGCTCTATACCACCGGTGGCACGGCCGGGACCATTGATATCCAGAACAACATTCTCTATAATGAGGGCGGCGGCTACGCCTATTATGTGAATACCACCACCGCCATCGGTACATCAGATTATAATGACCTGTATGCCCCCAACAGCACATACCTGGCCTATTGGGGCGGTACTCAAAGCGATCTGACTGCCTTGCGAATCGCCAGCAGCAAGGATCTCAATTCCATCTCCGCCGATCCCCGGTTCGTGAATCCCGGCACTGATTACCATCTCACTGACCGGTCCTTGGCTATCGGGGCAGGGGACTCCATCGATGTTGCTATCGTAGGGACTACCGACATCGAGAACAGTCCCCGGCCAAACCCGGTGGGTTCCAGCCCCGACCTGGGGGCCTATGAACATACCCTGGCCCAGCCGGATATCACGCCCCCGGCGAAACCGGCCAACCTGGCGGCAATTGCTTCCTACGAGTTGGTAGCCCTCGACTGGGACGACAACACCGAGGGCGACCTGGACTACTATAGCGTCTACCGCAGCACCACCGACGACACCCTCACGGCCCTATCCATCGCCACGGGCCTGAACGTCAGCAACTACTCCGACAATACGGTGAGCAACTACACCAGGTACTACTACTGGGCCACCGCCAGCGACACTTCTTCCAATAAGAGCGCTATGTCCATGGGTGTGAGCGCCATACCGGCTCCAACGCCCTTGCAGCAGGACTCCCTGGCTCTGGTGGCCCTATATGACAGCACCGACGGAACTAACTGGACGAACGGGGGTAATCAAAACTGGTTGACTAGCACTCCGCTAAATAACTGGAATGGTGTGACGGTTACCAGTGGACGGGTAACTCAGCTCGATCTACAGAATAAAGGCTTGAACGGCACTTTTCCGCCGGAGTTCTGGAATCTTACTGCTATTACTCACATTGTCATCACCTATAGTGCCCTTACCGGACCCATACCCGAGGAGATTGGCAACCTCACTGCTCTGACCAGCATAACCATGTTTAACAATCAGCTCAGCGGTACGCTACCTGATGCCCTGTGGGGTTTAAACTCCCTACAGTCGCTTAATATTTTTAATAACACGGTTAACGGATAAATTACAAACCGCGCGTTTTATAAAAAAAAAAAATTTTATAACATAAAAAAAATACGATTACAATTTTGTATTTTTTAGATTCCGGTGTCTCTACTTCGAAGCAGAGATCTTCCACAAATGCGGATCTGTCCGAATGTAAATCGTGTTATCAACGACAGCAGGTGTCGCCAGGGCCTCTTCGTCCAGGTCGTTTTCAAACAGAATCTCTGGCCCCTCGTCGCTGACGCGAACAACGAAACAAAGCCCTTCCTCACTCATACAGAAAAGC
>CBDVAP010000138.1:0-7065 GCA_965372015.1 uncultured bacterium
GACGTGATCCGGGAGACCCGGGTGGAGGTAATCGATATCATGCTGGTGCTGGACATATCCTCGTCGATGCTGGCAGCCGATTTCAAGCCTAATCGCCTGGAAGCGGCCAAAACGGTGGCTCGCCAGTTCATCCAGGACCGGTCCAGCGACCGCATGGGTATTGTAATCTTTGCCGGTGAGTCTTTCATCCAATGTCCACTGACCCATGACAACCAGGTGCTCCAGAACCTGTTGGCCAGGGTGCGCAGCGTGGACAAGGAGCACGACGGAACGGCCATCGGCATGGCCATCGCCAATGCCATCAACCGGCTGCGGGACTCGGTAGCCAAGAGCAAAGTGATGATCCTGCTTTCGGATGGCAGCAACAACACCGGCGAGCTGGATCCCACCACCGCTGCCCAGCTGGCTCAGAAATTCGATATCAAGATTTATACCATTGGGGCCGGCACCCACGGCCTGGCGCCTTACCCGGTTTCGGACCCCATCTGGGGGCAACGGATGGTACAGGTGGAGGTAGACTTGGATGAAGAGACCCTCCAGGCGGTAGCCGATCTAACGGGGGGGCAATATTTTCGGGCCACCGATCAGGAGTCGTTGGCGGAGATCTACAGCCAGATCGACGAGCTGGAGCGTACCGAGATCGAAGTGAATGAATACCTGAACGTCCAGGAATTTTACGGCTGGCTGGTGATCCCGGCCAGCTTGTTGGGGTTGCTGCTGCCGGCGGTGGGGACCGGTGTGTTCAGAAAGATAGTGGCATGATCCAATTCGCTTACCCGCTCAGCGGCCTGTTGCTGGCGCCCTGGCTCGGGTTGTTGGTCTGGAGCCTGGTGTTTCGCTACCGGGCTAACCGGGCGCTACGTGCTCTGGGTGAGGAAAGAGTGCAATGGTACGTGCTGGGCAGACTGCGGCTGCCGCGGCAAACCGCCAAGATCATGCTCATGTTTGCCGGGCTGGGCCTGCTGATCATCGCCGCGGCGGGGCCTAAAGTGGGCACCCGGGTGGTGGAACTGGAGCACCAGGGCGCAGACGTGCTATTGTTACTGGATACCTCCGTGAGTATGGATGCTACCGATGTGAGCCCCAGCCGCCTGGAAAAAGCCAAGTACGAGGTGGGGCACCTGATTTCCCGGCTGGAAGGTGACCGGGTGGGCATTATCGTCTTTGCCGGATCAGCTCACCTGCATTGCCCCCTGACCTCGGATTACGCCGCCGTCCGGCTGTTTTTAAATGCCGTGGATACCCGGCTGGTAGCGCTGCAGGGCACCGTCATCGGGGAGGCTTTGGACCTGGCTGTGCGGACCTTCGATGCCGAGTCACGCCAGTACAAGGCGGTGGTGGTCCTGAGCGATGGAGAGGACCACGACGGTCGAGCGCTGGAGGTGGCCCGGGAAGCTGCGAATCAGGGGATAATCATTCATACGGTGGGGATCGGTTCGCAGTCCGGCGCCCCGATCCCGGTAGGCGACGGGACCGAGTTCAAGAAGGATCGCGACGGCCGGGTAGTCACCTCGACCCTGAACGAGCTGGTGTTGGAGGAACTGGCCCAGGCCGGCAACGGTACTTACCGGCGGGTGGACAACCGCAGTGGTAGCCTGGTCGCCCTGGCCGAGGAGATCGGCGCGATGGAGAAGCGAACCTTGAAGACCCAGGAGTTTACCCAGTTCGAGGACCGCTACCAATATTTCGTTTTCCCGGCGTTACTGTGTTTCATGGCGGAATTGCTATTGCCCGGCGGACGCCGGAAGGCCCCCCGGGCGCGCAGCCGATATGCGTAGCGTGGCCATAGGGCTCTGGCTTCTGTCGCTGCTGGCGGCCCAGGGCGCCCCCGATGTTGCACCGGCGCCCCAGCCTCCGCCGGAGTTGCAGCCGGTGTGGGATCGATACCGGCAGCTGCTCAGGGAACATCCCAAGGAACCGCTGTTGCATTATAACTTTGGCAACCTGGCGTACAGCATCGGCGATTACCAGCGGGCCTTGAGGGAGTATCAGGCGGCCCTGGAGTCGAAGGACCGGCAGGCTCAGTCGCGCATCTATTATAATCTGGGCAACAGCCTGTTCCGGGCGGGCAACGTGGCTGAAAGCCGGGACTTCTACCGGAGGGCATTGGAGCTCAATCCGGGGGACGAGGACGCCCGGGTGAACTACGAGATCGCGACTTTGATGCAGGAGCAGGAGCAGCAAGAGCGACAGGATAAATCGCAATCGCGGGACCAGGACTCTGAGCAGGAGCAGGATTCCTCAGGTGGTGATTCTCCGGAGGAATCGGGTGAGCAACAGCAGACGGAGGGAGAGCAGCCGGAGGATAGCCAGGCCGAGCAGAGCCGGGAACAGCAACAATCCAAGAGCCGGTCGCAAGACCAGACCGAGGCTCAACAGGAAGCCCGGGCCCGGGAAGAATTGGAGCGGGAGGAGGCGGAGGCCATCCTGAACGCCTTACGGGCCAATGAGCAGAACCTACTCAAGCGGGTCTACCAGCCGCAGTCGCCCACCAAGTTGGAAAAGGATTGGTAGCAGACTGTTTTTTTTAACGACTGATATTGAAACTGCAGTCCAGTAACCGATAAGATATAGTATGTTGAGCATTTCAAGACCTTACCGGCTGGTGATCATCGCCGGGCTGCTGCTATCCGCGGTGGTTCCGAGCCGGGCGGCGCCGCGGGTGGTTGCCCTGGTGAGCGACAAACGGGTGGTGGAGGGGCAGTCCATCACGTTCGAGATCAGGTCGGAGAGAGGCCGGATTCAGATCGCCACCCTGTTAGGCCTGAAAGATTTCGAGCTGCTGTCAGGTCCCAGCGCCTCCCACAGCGTACAGATCATCAACGGCGCGGTAACCTCAATCTCCTCGTATAAGTGGATGCTGTTGCCCAAGCGCACCGGCCGTTTGGAAATCCCGGCCCAGACGGTAACGGTGAATGGAATACGGGTGCACACCGGGCCGATCACAATCCAGGTAGAGCCGGCCAGGGCGGTCACCGGGCGCGGGGCCCAGGGTGGTAAGAGCTCCCTGTTCGTGCGGGCCCAGGCGGACCACCAGGAGCTCTATCGTGGTCAGCAGGTTACGGTAACCTGGACCCTTTACACCAAGGTCAACATTTCCGGCTGGGAGGTGGTTTCATTGCCGAATCTGACCGGATTCTGGACCGAGGAGTTGTTCGCTCCCAGCAAATTACAGTTACGTGAGGAGATGATCGAGGGCCAGCGCTATTATTCGGCCGTGGTTCGCCGGTTGGCCCTGTTCCCCACCCGGTCGGGTGAATTGAAGGTGGACCCGCTGGTGCTCAAGATCGGGGTGCAGTCGCGCCGGCGTCGCCGTGATCCCTTCTTTGACGATTTCTCATTCCTGAGTCCCGGGCGGGTGGAAAACAAGGTGCTGGCTTCGCCGACACTTGATATCCACGTCAAGCCGGTCCCCACCACCGGACGGCCGGCAAACTACCGGGGAGTAGTGGGCGATTTCACCCTTTCCGGCGGTCTGGACTACCAGGAGGTGGAGCAGGACGAAGCCGTTACCCTGAGCGTGATCATTTCCGGCCACGGCAATACCAAAACGCTGGAGGCACCCCCGGTTCAATTTCCCAGCAGCCTGGAGGTGTTCGACCCCCAGGTCAGCGCCGAACCGTCACTGGGGGATGTGATAGGTGGCAGCAAGACCCTGGAGTACGTGATCATCCCCCGCCTGGCCGGCGAGTTCACTATCCCACCCATCCGGCTGACTTATTTCGAGCCGCAGGCCGGGCAATTTCTCACGAGTACCATTGGCCCCTTCAACCTGAAGGTGTCCCCCCGTTCCGGCGGTATAGTCAGCACCACCGGTTTCTCTCGCCAGGAGGTAGCCATCCTGGGCAAGGATATCCGCTTCAAGAAGTCCACCCGGCCCCGGTGGCTAAAGACCGGTCAGGGCTGGTACACTCCCGGGATCCTGCTGCTGAACTTAGCCACGATGTTCTTTTTCGCGGCGCCCTGGTTGGGCCAGCGGGCCCGGGTCCTGGCGACGGCTATGGGGCCGGGGATGAGGGTGCGGCGGGCCTACGTCGCCGCCCAGGCCGTGATCGAGAAAGCGGTCGGGGAACCGGTGCAGATCTACGGCGAGTTCAGCCGGGCTGTGACCCTCTATCTTAATCACAGGTTGGGACGCCACGATCAGGAATACACAGTTGATGAGGTGGCGGTGCTGCTGAAACAGAACGGGGCCCCGGCTGAGCAGAAAGCCCGGCTATTGGAGGTGCTGCAGCAGTCGGCGGCGGCCCGCTTCGCGCCGGTGGTGCTGGGGAATGTGGACAGCGACCGGGCGGCCCTGTTGGCGGCCTTAAAAGAGCTGGACCAGCAATGGGCCGGTTGAGCCGTTGGGTATTGCTGCTGCTGCCGGTGCTGGTTCTGGCGGCGGCCGTCAAGGAAGTGGACCGCCGCTACCGGCGGGGGTTGCAAGCCTATGCCAACCAGCAGTGGGCCCTGGCGGTGCAGGAATTTGAATCGATCGTCGCCAGCGGCTATGACTCGGAAGTGCTCTACTATAACCTGGGAAACGCTTACTACCGCTCAGAGGACATCGCCGGGGCGGTCTGGGCCTACGAAAAAGCATTGCTGCTGGACCCCAATGACCAGGACGCCCGCTATAACCTGTCGCTGACCAACTTGCGGGTACCCGACCGCATCGAGCCACCGGAAGTGCCGCTGTTCATCCGCTTCTACCGCTCTATCCGGGAGAGTTTCACCCCCGCCGAATGGATTCAGTGGGTGTCGGTACTATTGCTGGTGATTGCGGCGCTGTTCGCCCTGGGCAAATGGTGGCCCCGGCTGCGGCTCGGTTGGCTGACGGCCGGCGGGGTGGTGTTGGTGGCGCTGCTGACGCTGGTGATGGTGGATAGTATGATCACCACCGGCCAGACCCGTACCGGGATTGTCTACGGTGATGCAGTGGGGGTGTACAGCGCTCCCACCGAGCGCTCCACCCGGCTGTTCGAGTTGCACCGCGGCCTGAAAGTGGACATCAATGAGCAGGCCGGCGAGTGGTACCAGATAGAGCTCCTGGACGGCAAAACCGGCTGGCTGCCGGAAGAGCGGTTGCGGGCGCTTTAGAAATTTCATACACAGGGGGGAGTTTCTGGTTTCAAGTTTCGAGTTTCTAGTTCAAGAGCCGGCTAAATCTTCTCCTGACAGCCAACTACCTACTGTTGGAGCGTAGCGGAAATCCCGCCATCGGCGGGGCCACTGCCACTGCCATCCTTCGCAAATCCGATTGTGCAATCGGGTCTTGAATACCATAAATTACTACCTGTGAGCACAATCTCTAAGTATACGCAGGAGTGAAGTATAGCAAATGGGATCAATCCTCGCCCGTTTTGCAGTCCCAATAAATCTTTGGTCGCCGCTTCGATGAGCGTAATCTTATGATTAAAACCATCAAGCCTAGCAAGCCACGATTAGCAACCATACTATTTATCGATTTAGTTGCTTCCTCCGAATCAGCAAGCGTGTTGAAGGTACAGGAGTATAACAAACATGTAAAGAAATTCCAAAAGCATGTTGAAGAAGTATTTGAAAACGAACTTGGACAAGTCCAAGACAGGGGTAGAACTAGGGATAGTAATTTTGTGTATGGGGATGTGAGAGGGGACGAAGGCGTTGTAATACTTTCAACGAATCCAAACAGCACTGACATACAGGGTGCGATCAACAAAGATACCATCAAGATACTTCGCATAGCACTACAACTAAAATATGGGTGGTACTTTAGCAAACCTTACCAAGATGCGCTTAAGGATCAACGCAGGCCGCCAGAAATCGCCATAGGTATAAATTCAGGTATGGTTGTATTTAATAGAGATGAGAATGAGGATGACAAGGACAATGCAGAGGGGTATGCGATAAACCTTGCGAAAAGAATAGAGAGCGACTCTCGCAGGGGAGAACATTCTAGCATGTTTGTCGGGGAAAGCGTGTTTGGAACTTATAGCGAAATAGCCGGAGAAAACACTCTTCGATTTGACCAACTCCCACGCTCAATCATGAAAGGGATCACTGGCCACGTCAGGACATATGAAATTGTCTTTGCTAATCTTGAGGAAGAGCCCGAGATATTGAAATTGGATCATATACGGCATAAAGTAAACACTGAATTTCTCACAATACTTAAGACTGAATTTATAAGAACGAGAAACTCATGGCTTGGGAACGTGCTAACAAATTTAATCTGGGACCAAGCCTCTGAACTTATAGACAGTGAATCCAATAATAATGCTGTCGCTCACAAATTGGCAGAGGCAATTGATAATGCAAGAACTCTATTCGAGATTGAATCTGAGAAGCCGATCTGGGGTATCTATCTTGCTCAGCTAATTTTAGATTATCTCATCTATACAAGCGAACGAAGAGACGACCTGCCTCTTCTCCAAGAAAAGCAATTCTCGGACTTGCTAATTGAAGATGCTCAAGTTATACTGAAGTCCATCATTGTGAAAAATCCGCACGAGATTGATGCGCGAATCACGCTTGGGCGATTATTTCTCCAGGATGCATTATCTGATGGGCAAGTAGACTCAGATATGGTTGACAAGTTAGAAAAAGCAATTAGAGAGCTTCAGAAGGTTCTAGTCTGGGAGGATGAGAATTCAGATCCATATTATTACTTAGCTGCTGCGAACTGGGAGTACTCGAAGGTGGTAGCCGATACTTCCAAGAAACTAAAAGCAAGTGATTCGTCTCGAACATATTGGAGAAAGCACCTCGAGTTAGAGCATACTATTGAGGAAGCGGACAAGCTTCGTAAAATTGAGCACACTAAAGAAGAGAAAAATCTTTTTAAAGACTTTCCTTTCGAAGATTTTAGCAGCTCAGAGCAACAGGCGGGAGAGTCGTGAAGTATTCTCCTAGAGTTTGAAAATATGCTGATGAATAGTATATCGCGGCTTGATCAGACACCAGCACTTGTGATCGAGGTGGCAGCTCTAACTAGCGCTGTCACACGGTTGACACGAGTTAAAAGCGAGGCTGTCAGCAAACTGATATTCCCTCTGAAAGCCATGAATAGCATATACGTTCTGGACCAACTGCAGAATTTTATTG
>CBDVAP010000139.1:0-6962 GCA_965372015.1 uncultured bacterium
ATCACCCCAGCCTGCGCTCCAGCCACCCCAGCCCCTGGTCCAGCAGCACCGCCAGTAGGGCCGCCGGCACCGCCCCGGACAGGATCATCCGGGGGTCGTTGAACGACAGCCCCTGGACGATGGGCTCCCCCAGTCCCCCGGCGCCGATAAAGGCCGCCAGGGTGGCCGTGCCCACCGCGATCACCGTGGCCGTCCGCACCCCGGCGAAGATCACCGGTACCGCCAGTGGCAGCTCCAGCCATTTTAAACGGCGCCAACGGTCCAGCCCCAGCCCTTCCGCCACCTCCAGCAGGGCCGGCGAGATGTCGCGAATGCCGGTGTAAGTGTTGCGCAGGATCGGCAGCAGGCTGTACACCAGCAGGGCGGCGATGGCCGGCGTCACACCGATGCCCAGCAGGGGGATCATAAAGCCCAGCATGGCGATCGAGGGGATGGTCTGGACGATGCCGGTGAGCGTGAGCATTACAGCAGCCAACCGGGGCCGGCCTACCAAGGCAATCCCGGCCGGGAGTGCCAGCAGAATAGCCAGCCCTACGGCCACACCAGTAAGCAGCAGGTGCCGCACGGTCTGGTGAAACAGCGGCGGTAGAGCGCGACGGGCTGGTTGGCGATTTTCGTCGGCGACCCCCCCCTGTTCCCGGATCAATTCCGCCACCACTGCGGGGTAGTCCTCCCCGGCCAGAGCCACCCGGCGGTTGATGGCCTGCATGCGCTGATCGTCGATAGCGTGGGCAAATCGTTCCAGCACCGGCCGCAGTTGGGGGTGCCGCTCAAGGGTCGCCTCCCTGATCAGGGGAGCCGCCAGGTACTGAGGGAAAAAGCCCCGGTCGTCGGCCAGCACTACCAGGTCGTAGCGCAGGATCTCACCGTCGGTGGCGTAGGCATCCATGACCTCAATGAGATCGTCGTTC
The DNA here is from genome assembly GCA_965372015.1 of uncultured bacterium. Lineage (GTDB taxonomy): Bacteria > Fidelibacterota > Marinisomatia > SCGC-AAA003-L08 > TS1B11 > JACZSB01. Next base: position 912 of record CBDVAP010000139.1, read on the forward strand.
AGGGCCTCATAGGCCAGGGCGTGCTGGATGCCTCGCGCCTGGGCAAACTTCAGCCCGTAGGCTGCCACCAGACCGGGGTAGCCGTCCTCTCGCTGCATGAACTCGTGGGTGAAGGCCGCCCGCAACCCCGGCAATTGCGACAGATCACTGATGGTGGCTAACCCGTGGCGTTGGGCGAAGGGACGCCGCACCACCAGGGCCCAGGTGTTGTTGAACCCGAATGGTTCCAGCCAGGTCAGGCCCCAGCGCCGGCTGAACTTGGCCCTTAGCGAGTCCAGAGTTTGGTCAGCCGGATCGCTGGAGTGCAGGATCGCCAGGGCGCCGGTGCCGGTATACTCCGGATACAGGTCAATGCTGCCCTCGGTGATGGCGCTAAAACTGGTGAAGGTGCCCTGCAAGCCGAAGCGGCGCTCGACAACCAGGTCGGTCTGGGCCTCGATGAGCTGCGCCATTAGCTCCGCCAGCAGGTAGGATTCGGTGAAAGGTTTGCTGCCAATCACGATGGGCTGGCTGTGCAGGTGCGGTACTCCCAACAGCAGACTCGCCAGTAACGCCAGGATCGGTCGCCCGGTGGTCACCGGCTGCCCCCCTCCATCAGCTCCGCCGCCATCAAACGCCGGATAAATTCGGACTGTGGCGCCCGGCGCAGAGCAGCGGGGGTATCTACCTGCTGCAGCTGCCCGTCCACCAGCACAGCGATGCGATCCGCCATCCGGAAGGCCTCGGGCAAGTCGTGGGTGACCAGCAGAGTAGTGGTGTGAACTTCGGCCAGGATACGCAACAGTTCTTGCTGCAACTGCACCCTGAGCAACGGGTCTAAGGCGCCGAAGGGCTCGTCCATGAGCAGAATGCCCGGTTTCAGGGCCAGGGCTCGGGCCACCCCTACTCGCTGGGCCTGCCCACCGGACAGTTCCCGGGGATAACGCGTCCCAAACTCAACGGGGTCCAGGGCGACCAACTCCAACAACTCGTTCACCCGCCGGTCAATATCCTTAGCATCCCAGCCCACCAGTCGCGGCAACAGCCCCACGTTAGCTGCTATCGTCCAGTGAGGAAATAGCCCCACTTCCTGGATGACATAGCCGATGGAGCGCCGTAGGGCCAGCAGATCCCATGCGGTCACCGAGCGACCGTCTACCAGAACATCACCGGCGGTGGGCTGCACCAAGCCGTTGACCAGCTTCAAGGCAGTGGTCTTGCCGCCGCCACTGGGGCCGATGAGCACCACCGTTTCCCCGGCCTCCACCGCCAGGGTCAGTCCTTGCAGCGCCCGGGATTGGCCGTAAGTTTTCGAGGCTGTCTGGAATTCGATCATCTGAATATTATGGTCTGGCGGTCAATTTCGTCCGGCTGGTAGCGCCGAACCGTGCGACTCAAATTTATTACACTTTCCCCGGCACAACTACCTTCCTTAGCTTCGTTCCCAATCACCGCGATAATTTATGACTAATCTGCAAACTCTCAGCACTGATGGCCGCTGCACCATAGAGGCCTTGCCGCCAGGGCACATCTTACAGTCGGTGCAGAGCGCCGTGCGAGCCGGGCTGGCGGCCGATCCCAAGCGACTGCCGCCTTTCCTGCTGTACGACCAGCGCGGCTCGGACCTGTTCGAGGAAATCTGCCGGCTGCCGGAATATTACCTGACTCGCACCGAGCACTTTCTGCTGGAGCGTTGCGCGCCCGAACTGGTTGCCCATATCAGCCGGGACCTGGACCTGGTGGAATTGGGCAGCGGCAGCTCCACCAAGACCCGCACCCTGCTGGATACCTTGTTCGCCAACGGGCACCACCCTACCTATCGCCCGGTGGACATCTCTCACACCATGCTAAATGCCTCCGCCAGGACCTTGGTGAACGAATACCCCGACCTGATGATCAAGGCCATCGTAAGCGACTATGGCCGCGCTTTGGAGGAAATCAGCCGCCAGCGCGAGAGGCAAAAGGTGTTCCTGTTCCTGGGGTCGAACCTGGGCAATTTTGCACCTCGGGAAGCAGTCCAGTTTCTGGCTGAAGTGCGCCGGGCCATGGCCGGGGATGATCTGCTCCTGCTGGGAGTCGACCTGGTGAAGCCCCTATCGGTGCTGCTGCCGGCTTATGATGACGCCACCGGTGTGACCGCCTCCTTTAACCGCAATCTGCTGGTGCGCCTCAACCGCGAGCTGGGGGCCGATTTCCGGCCGGAATGCTTTCAGCACCAAGTGCGTTGGAATCAGGAAGCCCTGGCGGTGGAAATGCACCTGGCCAGTGATGGCGTGCAGGCGGTCCGCTTGCCGGCAATTAATCTGCAAATATCTTTCCTGGCCGGGGAAACCATCCATACCGAAAGCAGCCACAAGTATACCCCCGCCGGCCTGGCGGACCTGTGTGCTGAGGCGGGGTTGGCCGTGGAGCGCTCCTGGACCGACCCGCAGAATTGGTTCGCCTTGAACATGATCGTGCCCGGCTAGCCACTGCGCCCGGTGCATGTGTCCTGGCGCATGGACTTGCGCCTGATTCATTCTTAATATTGAGCGCCAGAACAAACTCGAGTGGGTGTCGTATAATTGGTAGTCGCCTGCCTGCGGGTGATAGTGGTCAGCTTAGCAGCATTGAAGGAGCATCGAACAATCGATGGCAGTGAAGATAACACTGATTCAGGGGGATATTGTCCACGAGGAAGTGGACGCAATCGTCAATGCCGCCAACATAACGTTGCTAGGCGGCGGAGGAGTGGACGGCGCTATCCATAAGGCAGCGGGGCCTGACCTGCTGGCGGAATGCCGCACCCTGGGGGGCTGCATGACCGGCGAGGCCAAGATCACCAAGGGCTATAAACTTGAAGCCCGGTATGTCATCCATACCGTCGGCCCGATCTGGCGCGGTGGGTATAACAACGAGCAGGAACTGCTGGAATCCTGCTATACCTCCTCATTGAAATTGGCGCAGCAACACGAGATCAAGACCATCGCTTTCCCGGCCCTGGCTGTAGGGCTGCACGGTTTCCCGCTAGGCCGCGCCACACCCATCGCGGTCGCGACAATCCAGGCCTTCCTGAAACAGAATCCGCCCCTGGAGGAAATCCGGTTCGTGTGCTTTACCGCCGAGATAGCCGCCGTTTATAACCAGGAACTGCTGAGCCGGAAAATTCAGTTCGTGCACCAGCGGTCCTGAACGGTGTTCCTATCCCGCCCGTAACTGCGGCACCTATGCCATCACGTTTTTGGTCCCCCACCTCAGGCCGGAGTGAGCTGCAAGTGTAGTTTCCGTTGGCGCGGCCCGTCGAACTCGGCGAAGAAAATCCCTTGCCAGGTGCCCAGCACCAGGTCCCCCTGTTCCACCAATACCTGGATCGAGCACCCCACCAGGCTGGACTTGATGTGCGCCGCCGAGTTGCCTTCCCGGTGACGGTAGTTGTCATCGAACGGGATGACCTTATTGAGCTCCCTGCTCAGGTCGGCAACCACATCCGGGTCGGCGTGCTCGTTGATGGTGATGCCCGCAGTGGTGTGTGGCACAAATAGGGTCAGCACCCCACCGGTGAAGTCCTGCCCCCGCAGCCATTGTCGCACTTGAGGGGTCACCTCTACGAATTCCACCCGTTGCCGGGTAGCGACTGAAAGTGTGTTCATGGTTCAAGTTAATCAGCGAAACTGTTCAAGGACAGGCCGCGCTGCTGCCGGGAGGATAGATCAAATGGTCGGGAGATTAAATCCGGTACAACAGGGAGTTAGTAAATAGCAGCAATAAGAATATATAGACGCCTAGAAACACTACCGCCCAGGTATCTTTGCTTTCCGACAACCCTACGGCGGTTCGCCTGGAGACTCCGTTCATGACACCCTCCTGATAGAAAACCGGCTTCAGCCACCCCAAATCGGCCATGCGAGATTCATTTACCGCCCCGGCCAGGTAAAGGTTCCCGGTTTTGCCCCTTTGCCACGGCCGGATCATTAGCAGCATCGTTCTCTGCAACAAACGTTAGTCCCCCGATACATACGCGCGCTATAGGGGAACGCCTGAAAATGCCGTAGGAGGTCACCCCATGCCATTGATTAAACGTGTTGCCGGGTCATAGTCTCAAGCCTCAAGCCCCAAGCCCCTAGTTACTAGTTTCTAGTTTCAAGTTTCTGCATCCAACCCAGGCATTGGTGGGATTCCCCCGCCGTTGGCGGGATAAACATCGAGTATCGAGTATCAAATGTGGCAGATGTCACATGTGCAGCAACCGTTGGCAACCAAAACAATTTCCGCCCGGTCTAAACTGCAAACAAGACCACAGATAGTTGGTCTAATCGAAACAACAATATTAGGAGCAAAAATGTATTTTAAGAAACTAGTCATCGCCGCAATACTGATGTCCACTGGCTTGGTAGCCCAGGAACAGACTCTGATTGGCAGGGGAATGGACCACGGCGTTTATGGCAGTTCGGGATTGCAAGTATCACAGGTCAACGGTCAAACCGCATACCTGTCGACCTCCCAATTGGTCTGGCTAATCAACCATCGATATAGCCTCGGATTGGGTGGTTATAACCTGATCGCATCCGTAGACGGTCCACTAACTCTCGATGCCAAGAACCGATATATAAGCCTGGACTTGGGCGGAGTGGAAATGGGCTACATTTTCGGCCCGGATAAAATGATTCATGGGGCCTTCCGTGTGTTGGCCAGTGTGGGCCAGGTCTCATACCATAATAGTAATCTGGATCCGTCGTGGAAAGGGGAAGAAAGTTTTATAACTTCGATCTCCCCAAGCGTCGATTTGATGATGAATGTGACATCATTCTTCCACTTAAGCATTACGGCCAGTTACCGGCTAGTCAGCGGCGTAGATCTAGATGGATTGACCGATGCTGATTTATCGGGACCAAGCGTCGGCGCAGTTATTCAGATAGGCAAATTTTAATTACGTGATTTTAAACCAAGGAGTAAGAACATGAAACGCTTAATAATGATCTCAATGTTATCCCTCGTGCCGCTCGTGGCGCAGCAGCAAACACTTTTCTCCGGCCCCTATAGCCACGGTGGCTACGGTGGACCACGCATGATGGCCAGCACCATTAATGGCGAACTGGGTATGCTGGTAGGCGGCCACGGCGGCTGGGTGGTGAACCACGCCATGTTTATTGGCGGTGGCGGCTACGGTCTGGTAAATCAAATTGAAGCCCCAACTGCACAAGACAGCGCGCAAAGATATATCGATTTTGGCTATGGTGGGGTGGAAATAGGAGCCATCCTCGCCTCCAACAGACTTGTGCATCTAAGGGTGTCGACCTTAATTGGTGCTGGTAGTCTATCGACGTCATGGCATAATAACTACTATGAGGAATATGATCATCATGGACCAAATTACTCGGGAGATGCTTTTTTCATGGCTGAGCCGACTGTGGAGCTGGTAGTCAATATGACGCCTTGGATGCGGGTAACAGCCGGGGCCAGCTATCGCTTTATTGACGGCATCGAAACTGGCAGCGATTTCAGCGATGCGGATTTCAGCGGTCCATCGGCGATAGTCAGTTTGAACTTCGGCAAGTTCTAATATCTCGATCGACGGCCCCCGAACTAAATGCCCCCTGAGCAATCAGGGGGCGTTTCTATTGGGGGCAATTCCAAATGGGCTGTGTGTTCGGTTTCTGAGCAATGTGTTCCAAAGCGAACTGATAAATAAGAGACGCTTCATTGGGGGCATTAGTTACCGTTAGTCAACTCGTACCCCACCATCGGCCTGCCCGGGGCTCCCCGTGGGTCCGTCCAGGGGAGTTAGCTTTCTTAGCGGCTAGTCTCTCCTGCCCCTGCCTACTGCCACTGCCCCTACCTACTGTCAGTGCCACTGCTACTGCTCCTCCCCTTCCCCCAATGCCCTCCGAAAAAAAGTCTTGACTCTGTACCATGGTACAGACATTATATTACCCTGGAGGATTATGACAACCACATTCTCAATTGGGCAACTGGCGAAACGGACTCGGGTAAACATCGAGACTATCCGCTATTACGAGCGGCGGGGCCTATTGCCTGACCCACCCCGGCGGGAGTCGGGCTACCGGCAATACTCGCCTGATGCGGTGGCGCGCC
>CBDVAP010000140.1:0-6869 GCA_965372015.1 uncultured bacterium
TCCCTCTCCGCTCACAGATTTCCACCTAGGTGGTGCCCGTCGCCAAGTAAATTTAGGGCGTTTATGAGTGCTGGCATAAAGAAGCAATTCGATCGGAACAGCCTGAGCGGATACATCTTGGCCGCATTGGTCATAGTAGGCTCTTGCAAGTCCAAGAATCCTCCCGGGGGGAACGATGCCTGGCTCAGTAGCCTACCGGCGCCCTGGACCCTGGCCCCAGCCCAAGTCGATAGTCTGCTGCCCCAATTCATCGAGCGTTACCCGGCGCTTGAGGGTCGCCTGGCGGCCATAACCCTGTGGCGGGTCGGTACGCCCTACGAGATATTCAAGCTGGGCGAAGAAGTCGAACCCGATCCCGACCCGATCCTGCGTCTTGACGTCTCTGATTGCACCGGTCATATTCTCACATCTATGGCTTTTGCCCAGAGCAGCAGCTGGAAGCAGTCCCGGGAAAATATGATCAGGATACACTACAAGGCCGACGACCAGGGCCGAAAATCCCCGACCTACAAAAGCCGTTGGCACTATACAACCGACCGCATTCTTTCCAACCCCTATACTGTGGACATCACCAGGTCCCTGTTGCCGGAGGGCCGGCTGGTCCCGGTAACCATTACACTGAATAAAAAAGCGGACGGGAATGAGTTCCTCGATTTGGGTTGGTCGCGAACTGTGAGCACCTACTACATTCCCAGCGAAAGGATTGATCAGGCGCTCCTTGATAAATTGCCTACCGTGTGTGGTGTCGCCTTCGTAAAACCGGCCTGGTTTGATCAGGGACTGATCGTGGCCCATGAAGGAATGATAATCGGTCAGAGAGACCTGATTCATGCCTCTCAGTCCGCCGGTGAAACAGTCAGGGTCGATTTTCTTACCTACTATTTTCCCGAGGGTGAGCCCCTATTTGGAGGTATCATGGTCTATGCCTTTCACCCTTTGGAATCAGTTGGCGGCAGTAACGATGATTCGTAGTTGCAACCGGGCCGGGTTTGGCGGGTGGATTCGGCTTCCACGGGCTGCTGATCCACTCTCCGTTGCCGGTACCTATCAATTAATTGTAAATATCTACCCGGGAGGTGCACGGCAATGACGGCGGAATTACCCAAAGGCAGACTCATCTCACTGGATGCATTCAGGGGAATCACGATCGCCAGCATGATGCTTGTCAATTATCCCGGGGATTGGTCCCATGTCTACCGTCCCCTGCTTCACGCCCCGTGGAACGGGTGGACCCCCACGGACTGGATTTTCCCGTTCTTCCTGTTCATCATGGGGGTAGCCATGCCCCTCTCAAGCCAAAAAGCCGGTGAACGGGGAGCCGATCAAAAAGGATTGTGGGTAAAGATAATCAGACGGACTCTGGTCCTTTTCGGCCTGGGGCTTTTTCTTAGTGGTTACCCCAGTTTCAACTGGGGCACGATGCGCATTCCCGGGGTATTACAGCGCATTGCCGTATGCTATTTTGCTCTCTCAACAATTGTCATGCTGAGCCGCAATGAACGGGATGAATGGCTGGCTATGGGTGGTCTCATTCTGCTCTACTTCGGCATCATGTGGGGTGTGAATGTTCCTGAGTACGGCCGTGGCGTCCTGACACTTGAAGGCCACGCCGGCGGCCTCATGGACCGCCTGATTCTTGGCCAGGAGCACCTTTGGCGAGCCCGCAGTTACGATCCCGAAGGCACAGTTTCAACTTTGCCCGCCATCCTCTCCGCCTTCCTGGGGCTCCAGTTTGGCCGGGTACTGATTAAGCACACGGACCACCAGGTGCGTCTTAATAAATGGCTCCTATATTCGGCTACTCTCATGTTTCTGGGCCTGATAGCGGACAACCTGATAATCCCGGTGAACAAACAACTCTGGACCCCCAGCTATGCCCTCCTGATGGGCGGTATCGGGGGCTTCCTGCTAACAGTTACATACTGGCTTATCGATGTCAAGGGCTATCAGAAATGGTCCCGTCTTTTTGTAATGATGGGGATGAATCCGTTGTTTATTTTCTGGCTCTCCGGCTTCCTGGTCCGTACCTTGATGATAACCAAAATTGACACAGCCGCTGGGGAAAAATCCCTTTGGCCCCTGTTATATTTAAATGGGTGGGGCGCTATATTGCCCGATTACCCGGCATCATTGGCCTTTGCCCTGACTAATGTAGCCTTCTGGCTCCTGGTAGGCTGGGCGATGTACCGACAACGTTGGTTTGTGAAGATCTAAAGACGGGGTCTGATTCCGCCAGAGGACACATAACTTGATTAGTACTTTGCTTGGTTGCTGTTAATAGATTTTCAGGCACCTTGAGGTGTATGTTTAGTAGTTTCAAGGGGAACCCGGATAGCTCGTCGTTCTGTGAAATGCCCGATACTAGATTAAATATCACTCTGATCATCCTGCTGCTGACGAGCGGACTTTTCGCCGGCCAGACCGGCAAAGTGACAGGTAAAATTACCGAGGCCGAAACGGGTGCAGCCCTGGTGGGAGTGAATGTGCTACTGGAGGGAACTCCGCTTGGTGCCACAACGGATCAGGATGGTTATTTCGTCATCCTGAATGTGCCGCCGGGTACCTTTGTGCTGTCCGCCGGGATGATCGGCTTTGCCGATATGAAGGTTACGCAGGTAGTAGTGAATATCGACCTGAGCTCCGAGGTCAATATCGAGATGCGGCCGGAAGTCCTGGGCCTTGAGGAGGTAACGGTGGTGGCCGAACGCCCAATTGTGATTCCGGATGTGGCCTCCACCGAAGCCCGTATCAGTAGCGAAGTAATCGACCGGCTGCCCATTGCGAGCTTGAACTCAGTGATCGGCCTCCAGGCCGGGGTGGAGGATTTGGTGATACGGGGTAGCTCCAGTTACCAAAGTACTTTTCTGTTGGACGGCTTCGCCCTGATGGATGAACGCAATAACCTCCCTATGACCGCGATACCTCTTAGTTCCATCCAGGAGGTCAGTATAAAGAGCGGCGGCTTCAGTGCCGAGTACGGCAATATGCGCTCGGGCATTATCTCAGTGGTGACCCGGGATGGGCAAGTGGACCGATATACCGGGCGGGTGACCATGCGCCACACTCCGGCCGGCTCCAAACATTTCGGACCGTCCATTTACAGCGATAACACCTACTTCACCAGGCCCTACCAGGACTCTGAGGTGGCCTGGACCGGCACTGACAACGGAGCCTGGGATATTTATGAGCAGCGGCAGTATGTACGTTTCGGCGGCTATGATGCTATCTCCCAAGCCCTGATCAGTGACAGCGACCCGAACAACGACCTGACGCCTACTGCCTTGCAAAGACTTTACACCTGGGAGCATAGGCGCCAGGGGGATATACGTATCCCGGACTATACAGTTGACTATGGCTTCGGCGGTCCGGTACCATTTATGGTGGGCCTATTCGGCAACCCGCGTTTTTACATTTCCTACCGGACGGAGCAGGATGCCTTCATCTTTCCCCTCTCACGGGACAGTTATAACGAGATGACCCTGCAGGTGAAGCTCACGGTCGATGTAACCCCCAAGATGAAATTGAGCATTACCCGGGTAAACAACGAATTGCTCTCAGTTTCGCCTGCCTCCTGGACCACACCACCGGATGGAGAGTATTTGAAAAGTGACTTTGGAGTTGCGAGCCGGGTAACTGGTAACCTGGCGACGAGCGTCCTTTACGAGCCCGGCTATTACAATCCCATGAGCATCGAGCGCTCCCTTTGGGGGGTGAGACTATCCCACATGTTAAGCGACCGCACATTCCATGAACTGTATATCCAGACCATGTCTAACCAATATGGCGGCGGGCGGACCGCCGACCGGGATACCTCCAGGATTTATGAGATTGTTCCCGGTTATTATGTGGATGAAGCCCCCTACGGCTACCTGGGAGCAGACCTGAACTCTTTCGTTGACGGCATGAGTATTGGTGGCTGGATGGGATTCGCTAACGATAAGAGCACAGTCCGGACCTTTAACCTGAAATGGGATATTACCAGCCAGGTGAACCCGGCCAACCAGCTCAAGGCCGGGGTCCAGCTGACTTACAACGATTTCAGGATACATTCCGCAAACTTGAGTCCTGTCCGGGATACCTGGCAATACGAGCGCGATTACGATCGTTATCCGTACCGTTTCGCGCTCTATGCCCGAGACCGGATCGAAATCAAGGGCTTTATTACCGAACTGGGACTTCGTCTCGATCACAGTAATCCCAACGGAAGCTGGTACGATCTTTCGGATTATGACGAATTGTTTACAGCCACATACGGCCGGCAGCTCGAAACTGAATCTGAGCCGGCGGATATCAGGGGACAATATTATCTAAGCCCCCGCCTCCTGGTCTCCCATCCCATCACTGTAAAGTCCAAACTGTTCTTTAACTATGGACACATGATTCAAGAGCTCCAGGGTGACTTCCGATTCAACATAGACCGGCGGGGTGGAGGCTCGGTGCTGAGAATTGGCGATCCCACCCTGCCGCCCTCCAGAACCATCGGTTACGAAATCGGCTACGAGCGTAATTTGATGGATGTAATGCGGTTTACGGCGGTGGCATATTATAAGGACGTTACCGAACAGGCCAGCTGGTCCCGTTACCTGAGTTTCGATAACTCTGTGGACTATTTAAGCGCCAATGCCAATAATTACCAGGACACCCGCGGCTTTGAAATTGTCCTGGAGTCCCGTTCGCCCGGGAGTCTGAACGGTTTCGTTAATTATACCTACATGGTCAGTACGCAGGGCTACTTCGGTCTAAGCAACTATTTCCAGGACCCTACTAAACAGCAGGACTATCTGGCTACCAATCCTTACCAGGAGAAGCCCCACCCCCGGCCATTCTTGAGGCTGAATCTTGATTGGCAGCTACCCGGAACGACGGGGCCCCGTATTTTAGGTGCCCATCCCCTGGGTGGCTGGAAATTAAATCTCCTGGGCTTATGGAAGGCTGGCGCCTATTTCACTTATAATCCCAATAATGAGATCGGCCTGGTGGACAATGTACAATGGAAGGACTATTACAACCTCGATCTGAGGCTGTCAAAAACGATCGGGCCAAAGAATTCGAACCTGGAAATATTCGCTGATATCAGGAATGTCCTGAACCAGAAGATTTTCAGCACCACCGGATTTTCAGACTTCTTCGATTCTCAATATTATCTTGAGTCTCTCCATCTGCCCTGGGAAGAGGGGGCTCAACAGGGCGACGACCGGCCCGGGGACTACCGGGCTACTGGCGTAAATTTCGTGCCCATTGAAACCATAGGCCACCTCAACAGTATTGTTGATCCGGCCGATCGTGCCATCTATTATACCACCGTTGGGGAGGAGTACATCGATGCTAACAATAACCAGGTGTGGGACCCGGGGGAGGACTATACTGACCTGGACGGCAGCGGCAGCTATGCCGGGCCTGATACCTACTGGCGGCACGGGGACCAGGGCTGGCAGCTCGTGACTGATAGTTATCTGGATGAGGTCCTGGAAAAGAAGATGTATATTGACATGCCCAATCTGACCTCCTTTACTTTCCTGAATCCCCGGAAAATAACTCTGGGCATAAGGTTCCGCTTTTAGGCTATGGCAGATGAGGCCACAGGGAAAGCTGCAATGAGGTTTGGATACCGCCTATCCAAAGTGATATTACTGACGGGGATCATTTTCTTCACGGCAGATAGTCTGTCCGGCCAGGTTCCCAAGAGCACCCGGCGCTGGATCCGAATCGGGTCCTTGCAACACTTCGTCAGCGCCTATGGAGCCGAGCGGGCCTGGAATAATGTTTACTACGAGGGGATGGTCTGGCCGGCGGAATATAAGTTCACCGATACATTTGTGATCAAACGGGCCTGGGTGGGGGTGACCGATTTCACCGATAAGGATGGTGTGCTCTGGCCCTACAAGGCCACCAGCTTTGCCCGTAGTGAAGATTATATTCGTAACACCGCCATGTCCATCAGTCAGGTGGCCAGATTCAGTGCGCCTACCGTCCTGGTTGACGGCAACAATATCACTGCCATTTATCTCGGGGAAATTGATGAGGTAGACCCGACCATCAAGGCCGACCGGATCGTCACTAATGTTGTCCGAACTGATATCGGATTGACCATGACCAGGAATTTCATGGCCTTTAGCCAGCAGTATCACGACGATTACATGATAGTCGAATACATCTTTAAGAATACCGGTAATACGGATGCGGATGACGAAATTGAATTGCCGGGCCAAACTCTGACCGGCTTGAGAATTGGCCATCTGACCCATCATACCAGTTCCCGGGAGGCGGCCACTGTCACCAAGGGGCGCGTTACCTGGGGGGCCAATCAGTGGCAATCCAAGCGGGGGGAGGATTACGCTTCCTGGGTAGCAGGCAATACCGGGGCCGACTCCTTACGCATTGCCTTTACCTGGATGGGCCAGGATCATGAGCTTGGTTACAGCAGTATCGGCGCCCCCCGTATCAATTCCGACGGGAGATTGACCGGGTCGCAGTATGTAGGCGTCGGTTTTCTGCATGTTGATAAGGCCGACGGGTCCCGCTCCGATGATCCGAACCAGCCGGTCACTCTGGGTTGGAACGGCAACGATAGCGCCCCGGCTTTATCCAGCACCGATCCGACCAGTATGCGGGAAGCTTATGATATGCTGGCAGGGGCTCTCCTGAATGGTGAGACAACCCGCATGGATGAACAGCATATGATCGACGATGATACGCCTGTAAATACCCTTACCGATGCAGGCGGTGCCGCAACCATGGTGGGCTATGGCCCTTATGACCTGGCCTTTGAGGACAGCATCCGGATAGTCGAAGTTATTATGGCGGCCGGTCTGTCACGACAGATGAACGAGCAGGTAGGCCGCACCTGGCTGAGCGGGACTGCGCCCTTC
>CBDVAP010000141.1:0-6846 GCA_965372015.1 uncultured bacterium
ATCCATACCCGGGGAATCAGCGCGGGTCAGTAACATCAACTACAGCCGGAATCCACGGTTTGCCGGTGGTGAGGCCGCGTGGGACCTGATCACCGACCACGATCAGGAGGCGGCCACCGGACTTTACCTGTACACGGTGCGTCACCAGGATAAAAACAGCGCGCATTACGGCAAGATAAAAGAGGGTAAGTTCGTTATTATCAAGTAAAATCCGTGCAGGTGAATGCACTCTAGGCAGCAGGAAAACCGATTCGGGCCAAACCGTCAACACATTAGAAATTCGTAAAATGCCCGGTCGCACAGCATATTTATTGATATGCGGGCCTGAATACTCTAAATTGTTAGCCCTTTCCTTAAACACAGGTATGAAATTTGATCTGATGCAAACTTCGTTTACTTTCTCACAAATAACCCGAGGTTCAATTATGCGTAATTTGCTAAGGCTCGTGCTGGTGGCATCTATTGCCATTTCCAGCGTTTTCGCACAGGCTACAGACCTGTTCTTCTCAGAATACATTGAAGGCTCTTCCAACAATAAGGCCATTGAAATTTTTAACGGCACCGCCGGAACCATCGACCTGGCTGATTACCAGATCGCTCAGTCCAACAACGGTGGCGGCTGGCAGTACTGGCATAGCTTCCCAGCCTCCACAAGTATTGCGGCAGGTGATGTATGGGTGATTGTCAATTCCAGCGCAGTTATTGCAGGTATGCAGGAAGCCGGTGATGAAAGCCTGGCCTATCCCAGCGTTGTGCATCACAACGGCAACGATGCTCGCGGGCTGGTGAAAATTGTCGGCGTAGACACCACCTGGCTCGACATCATCGGTATCCCCACCGAAGATCCCGGTACCGGCTGGGACGTGGCTGGAGTTACGACTGGCACATATAATCATACCCTGGTGCGCAAGCCGGGAATCACCTCGGGTGACACCAGCTGGACCGCGTCAGCGGGCACCGACGCCGACAGTTCCCAGTGGATCGTGTATGATCAGAATTTTCACATGCTCGGCGCCCACAACCAGGCTGAAGTGCCCATCGCGGCCATCCAGTTTGTCCCGCAACCTGATTCCACCGATGCATCACCGCTTCTGGATCAAGTCGTGACCATTTCCGGTGTGATCACAGCTGAACCTTATGGCACCTATAGAGAGCGCTATTGGTTCGTTCAGGATGCTGCCACCAGCTGGAGTGGCATCATGGTCTTCAATTATCCCGACCTCGCGGCTATGACCATCACCGGCGGTGACGGCATTCTGGCCCAAGGGGATAGCGTTACCGTTACCGGTACCGTCGATGAATATTACGGCATGACCGAGATAGTCGACGCCACCGCTATAGTTGATCATGGTCCGGCCACGAGCCCCCCGGCGCCCTTGGCCATAACCACACTGGCAGCTAACGAAGAGGAATACGAGGGCTGCCTGGTTACGATTGCCGACGCGGAGGTCACAACGGTGGCCGATGACAATGGCGAATGGTTTATAGATGACGGTAGTGGTCCGGTTTCGACTGATGATCGCTGGGGTTACTACTATTATCCCGTCGTTGGAGATAGCCTGGCATCCATTACAGGACCGATTGAATACTCCTACGACGCGAACAAAGTTCTGCCCCGCCTGGCCGCCGATGTGGTGGAAGCGGCGACGGATGCTGGACTATTCGTCCGGCTACAACGCATCCAGCAGGTGCGCGGCTCCGACCTGATAAAGGCCGCCAGCGACGCACTATCGGATACTTCCTACATGATGGGCGATACGGTTACCGTTGAGGGTATCGTGACCATGCCCACCGGCCTGAGTTACGCCGGCGACGGCATCAAGTTCATCTATGAGGATTTCAACGGGGGCCCCTGGAGCGGTATCATGTCATATGATGAAGACAGCACCACCTTCCCGGTGTTGTTCGAAGGTGATACGGTTAAGGCCACCGGTTACGTTTACGAATATAACACCGCTCCCAGCAATATGACCGAGTTGTTCATTACGCAGCCGATAGCTGTGAAAATTGGCGACGGTACCCGACCTGCTGCGAACATTGTGAGCAGCGGCGACCTGCGCCTGCCCATCGATGCCGAGCAGTGGGGCACCGTCATGGTCGAGGTGCAAAGCTCCTGGGTGGTGGATGACGCTCTAGCATACGGCGAGTGGAGCATCGACGACGGCACCGGTTCTGTGAACGTAGACGACGACTCCGACTCACTGGCGAACTTCGTGCGGCCGCCCAAAGGCACGGCCATCCAGTCGGTCACGGGGTGGCTCTACCATCACTATGGCAGCTATGCCGACTCGACGGCCTACAAGCTGGAGCCGCTGTACGTGGAGGATATTGTAATCGGTGGCGGCCCACCCACCATCACCGACTTCGCCGTTGCTGTGACAGCTTTCGGGCCCACTGATGCTGTGACCGTCAGCGCCAACATGGAGGACGCCTCGGCGGTGGCCTCGGCCGACATCCAATATCGGGTGGACGGCGCCGCCTGGACCGCAGCTGCCATGTCCCAGGGCACGGGCGCGGACACACTGGTTTGGACCGGTACTATTCCGGCCACCAGCACCGAGGGCGCCAAGGTTGAGTACTTCCTGGAAGCCACCGATGACGGCGGTGACAACCAAGCCTCGGCCTTGTCTACAGTCTTTCCCGATACAAGCAAGAAACTGTATGGCTACTTCACGAAGGCCGCCGGTTCCAGTATTGCCGACATCCAGCACACGCCCTTTGATCAGGGCGCCAGCCTGTATGATGGGGCTGTTGTGACCGTTACCGGTGTCGTGACCACCAGGACCGGGTCGGCCGGTAGTGATTTTGTCATCCAGGATGGCAGCGCCACCTGGAGTAGTATTGGCTGTAACGACTCATCAGCTACTTACGTACCCACCGAGGGTGATAATGTCACCGTCACCGGCACGGTTGACGAGGAATGGGCCGAGTGGACCTTCAAGTACGGCGATAACACCATGCTGCGCGACATCAGCTCGGTCACCGTCAACAGCAGCGGCAACTCCGTTGCTGAATTGGCCGCCACCGGGGCCAATCTGGCGGGCGATCCGGAAGCATATGAAAGTGTGCTGGTGAATGTCGGCTCCGTCACGGTTACCGCCGTAAACCAGTACGACTGGACCGTTAGTGACGGCAGCGGCGAGTTCCTGATCGACGATGACTGGTGCCTGGCCAATGGCGCAGCCGATTCACTGCTCGGCCTAGCCGTGGACGACGTGATCGCGGACCTGAGCGGTATCTTCAATCACAGCTTCGGTACCTACAAGATCCAGATCCGCGATGAAGCGGACCTGGGTTTCAGTCTAGGTGTGGTAGCAGGCAACGGACTGCCGGCTGTCTTCTCGCTGAGCCAGAACTACCCCAACCCGTTCAACCCGGCGACCACCATCAACTACACGCTGCCCATTCAGAGTCAGCATACGTTGACGGTGTATAACCTGCTGGGGGCTGAAGTGGCCACCCTGGTGAACGAGGCGAAACCGGCGGGCGCGTACAGTATCATCTGGAACGCCCAACGCTTTGCCAGCGGCCTTTACTTCGTCCGCCTGGAAGCGGGGGATTATCACAACGTGAAGAAGATGATCCTGCTGAAGTAAGCCCCGGTCTGAAGCGCACTAGCAACGAATTCGGGGGAGGGCCTAAAAACTCTCCCCCGTTTTTTATCCCCTGAGGCAGGGGTAACTTTGGTCATGTCGAAGAGTCCACTTCTAAGAAAATTTGCAATTACCTTACTGGTCCTGGGCCTGCAGGGATTGTCCGGCCTCCCCGTGGGGCTCGCCGAAGGCGCTACGCCGGGGCACGGAACGGCCAGGGCCCAGCAGGGCTCGCTCACCATCATGAGCTACAACCTGCTGAACTATCCCGATCACGATGACCAGTATGTACGAACTGATAACTTTGTCACCATTTTTAGCGCCATTGAGCCCCATATACTGGTGGTGACTGAAATGAAATCACAAGCCGGTGTTGACCAGCTTCTGGAAATTGGCCTCAACCGCATTTCCCGTGAGTATGCAGCGGGCCCCTTTATTAACGGTTACGATACCGATAACGCCGTCTATTACCGCTCCGACAGGGTGACCCTGGAGAATAACATCCGCATCGCTACCGCCCTGCGCGATATAAATGGCTATACGTTTTCAATAAACGACCATGATGACAGCACCTTCACAATTACCATTTTCGTGGCCCATCTCAAGGCCAGTCAAGGCACTGATAATGAGGTAAAGCGCCATGCCGAGGCTCTGAAGCTGGCAGACTACATCGCCAACCAGGATAGCAATTATTACTATGCCTTCGCCGGCGATTTCAACATTTATAGCGCCAGCGAGGCGAGCTATAAGCTACTGCTGGACAGCATGGCCGTTGACCTGGAAGACCCCCTCGATGCCCGGGGCGAGTGGCATAACAGTCCTAGTTACAGCTACCTGCACACTCAATCTACCCGCACGGGGCAATTGTCTGATGGCGGCGCCTCAGGGGGCCTGGACGACCGCTTTGACTTCATCCTGCTGTCCCACCAGATGCTGCGCGACAGTGGTCCGCTGACCTATGTTACCGGCACCTACAGCGCCTACGGCAACGACGGCGCTCATTTCAACGGCGACATTAATGCCGGAGAAAACCAGGTAGTGCCAGCGGCCATCGCCGACGCCCTGTACTACGCTTCCGATCACCTGCCGGTGCTGTTGGAATTATCCTACCCTGCAACTCTGGCGATCACGGACAGGGCCACTTTGCCTGTGACCTACGCTTTACAGCAAAACTATCCTAACCCTTTCAATCCCGCCACGATGATTCGATTCGACCTGCCGGTGGGCTCGGATACCCGCATGGCAGTGTACGACCTTCTGGGCCGGGAGGTAGCGCGGCTGGTTGACGGGCATCTGGAGGCGGGGTATCACCAACAGGTCTGGAACGGCAGGGACCTAAATGGCCAGGAAGTACCGACCGGCATCTATTTCGTGCTGGTAGTGACACCTGAATTCAGGCAGAGCATCAAGACACTGCTGCTGAGGTAGGCTCCCATGACTGGCCAGGGACCAGGGGCTGGAGGAAACATTGGAACTAAGCACTATGTTGAACATGTTCAGGTTTTCCACCGCGGTTGATTTTCTTCTTGACGATTCCACTCATCAGTTCGTGTAAGAACCGGATCGTAGGTGCGAGGAGCAGATTCAGGGCAGGGTCCGTGTGAAATCAGGACCTGGCAAGGGTAATGATACAGGTCACTGCCAACATAGCCATTAGCGAGAGCGAAATACGAGAGCAGTTCGTCCGCTCATCAGGTCCTGGCGGCCAGAATGTGAATAAGGTGGCTTCCGCGGTCCAATTACGCTTTAGCGTATCCCAATCGCCATCATTACAGGAAGATGTCAAACAGCGGCTATTGAAACTTGCCGGGAGGCGTATCAATACTGAGGGCATTCTGATAATCGAGGCGAAGCGACATCGTACCCAGTCCCAAAATAGAGCTGATGCGATGGGTAGATTAATTGGCTTAATCAAGAGGGCGTCCGAGTCACCCAAGCCGAGAGTTAAAACCAGACCTACCAGAGCTTCCACGGAACGTCGCCTGGAGACCAAGCGTCAGCGTAGTAAGATCAAGAGGTTGAGGGGGGAGAAGCCGGAGGTTGAATAGTGGTCTTCAGGCGCCATGGAATATGCGCCTTGAGGCTTGATTGTCGATGGGAAGCAAGAGCTTGTGCCCCGGAGGGGACGACCAGGGTCTACGGCGAGTCCGGCGAGCCGGATTAGGGGTGGGTGCTTACTCAAACACAGGGGCTATCCAGGCATGACCCCCGCCGTTGGCGGGTCTTACGATAAGCCGGAGAGATTGCCACATCCCGACGTGAGCGTCGGGGTTCGCAATGACGAGAGGGAGTGCTGTCGTTCGCCTGGTGTGCGGAGAGGAGGCCCCGCAGTTGGCGGGGTTCCCCCGCATTCTGCGGGGTTCCGTGAGATAAACCTTGGAAACGCGGAACTGTATCTCTTAGTTTTTTGCCCGAAATGTACAAAAGGCTCTGAACCAAGACGATGAACAAAGTTGGGGGTAGAGTGAGGATATCATCGTATACGAGGATGAAAGGGCGGCTCAAGAACTGGGATTTCAAGCCGATATTGAAAAAGAGTGGCGGAACAAGCTCAAATGCACTAATTTTACCTATAAGTAGAATTACTTGCTCCCCGCCTGACTTGCCGCAAGGCCTCAGGCGGGGTTTTGTTTTCCCCCGGGAGAGTTCCCATGCCGGCTGAACCTACGACCAAGCGTACCATTGCGTTCTTCGATGGCCAAAACCTCTACGGAGCCGCGAAAGCGGCGTTCGGCTATACTTACCCCAATTACAACGTCCAGGCACTTGCGAATGAAATTTGCCGGCAGCAAGGCTGGCAACTTGACGCTGTCCGGTTTTACACCGGTGTACCCAGCAAGGACGATAACGCCTTCTGGCACGGCTTCTGGAGTAACAAGATTGCCCAGATGGGCAAGCGAGAAATCGAGATCTACACACGGTCATTACGGTACCGGAACAAGCGCCTCAAGCTGCCGGATGGTACCGAGCATACTACTTTAGTCGGGACGGAAAAGGGCATTGATGTACGGCTGGCGCTTGATGTTGTCCGGTTGGGGCTCAAGAAGCATTACGATGTTGCCTTGATATTCAGTCAGGACCAGGACCTATCCGAAGTAGCCGATGAGATTCGTACGATTTCCATGGAACAGCACCGTTGGATCCTGGTGGCAAGTGCTTTTCCAGTTAGCCCGACCTACGACAATCCGAGAGGCATCAACAATACCCAATGGATAAGGATTGATCGGGCTACATATGATAAGTGCATTGATCC
>CBDVAP010000142.1:0-6823 GCA_965372015.1 uncultured bacterium
CCTCTGAAATGATCGTTACCGTGGCGGCCGGGCAGCTGGCCATCTCCAATGGGGAGCTGCTGGAGACCAGCGAGAATCCCGCCCAGGGCACCGTCACCTATCACTGGCGCGAAAATGTGCCCCACGTGAGCTACCTGGTGTCGCTGGTGGTGGGCGATTTCGCCGAGGTGCGGGACGAATGGCGCGGCATCCCGGTACTGTACTACGTAGACCCGCGTGATAAGGATAAGGTGGAACGATCCTTTGGCCGCACCACCGATATGATGGAATATTATTCCACCGTGATCGGCATCGATTATCCCTACGAAAAGTACGCCCAAACCACCATTACCGATTTCATGTGGGGCGGCATGGAGAACATCAGCGCCACCACCATGACCAACACTACCCTGCATGACGAGACAGCTCACCTGGACTTTACCAGCGACGGGCTGGTGGCCCACGAACTGGTCCACCAGTGGTGGGGCGACCTGTTGACCACCAAGAACTGGAATCATATATGGCTCAATGAGGCCTTCGCCACCTATTTCGATGCCCTGTGGGTCGAGCACGATCAGGGCCGGCGAGAATTTCTGATGAAAATGGAGGCCAACAAGGACCGCTATCTTAAAGAAGACCGCGACGACTATCGCCGGCCCATCGTCACCAACCGGTATGAAGATCCGACTGAGATGTTCGACCGCCATACCTACCAAAAGGGCGCGCTGGTCCTGCACATGATCCGTTATCTGCTGGGGGATGATCTATGGTGGCAGGCGATTAAACATTACGCCCGGACCCACGCCGGGCAGGCGGTGGAGACCAACGACTTCAGGCAGGCTATCGAGGATGCCACCGGCCGGCCCTTGGAGTGGTTCTTCGATCAGTGGATCTACCATGGCGGCCACCCGCAATACGATGTCTCCTGGAAGTGGAACCGCAAACGTTCGGCGGTGGCCCTGACGGTGAAGCAGCCCCAGAAAGTGGACCAGCTGACCCCCCTGTTCCGAATGCCGGTGCAGGTGGCCGTTACCGGTGAGTCGGGCACGGAGACGTTCAGTATCGAGGTTAACCGGGCGGAAGAGGTTTTCTACCTGGAGATGGCTGTAAAACCGGCGCGGGTAGCCTTTGATCCCGAGGATTGGGTGCTGAAGGAACTTTCTTTCGACAAGCCCAAAAAGGAGCTGCTCGACCAACTTGCCAATGGGGGTGACGTGGAACGGTGCCGGGCGGCGGACTGGCTCAGCAAGTACAACCGGAAAGCGGTAGTGACTGCCTTGGGCGGCGCCTTACGCGACGACCCCTTCCGCGGTGTCCGGGGACAGGCGGCTAAAAGTCTGGGTAAAATCAGGACCAAGGCGGCCCGGGATGAGCTGCTGAGGGGCCTGCAAGACCCCGATTCACGGGTACGCCAGAGGGTGGTAACCGCCCTGGGCGAGTATAAGGGTGACGAGCAGGTGGCGTCGGCCCTGGTGGAGCAGTTCACCAGCGACGCCAGCTACTACGTGCGGGCCAATGTGGTGACCGCCCTTGCTAACATGCGCAGCAAGCGCGCCGGGGAGATCATCGAGGCCGCCCTGAAGACCGACTCCTTCAAGGAGATAATCCGCGATAGCGCCATGACAGCTCTGGCAAAATTGAAGGATCCCGCCGGTATCGATCGCGCGATGGAATGGGCGCAGTATGGCCGGCCGGTACCGGTGCGTCGGCGGGCCATCCGCACACTGGGGAAACTGGGACGGTTAGCCCCGCGGCGAAACGACCAGGTCCGGGACTTGCTGGTGGGCTACCTGCAGGATCCCCACTTCCGGGCCCGTATGGAGGCTATGAAAGCGCTGGGGGATCTTGGTGATGATCAGGCCATTGCGGACCTGGAAGCGGCTATCGAGCGGGAGTATCTGTTCAGGAGCAAAGACGCCGGGCGGGACGCTATCGCCAAACTGTGCCGGAAGTGCGATTAGGGCCGGTGGCAATAGCCTTTCAGATAACTTCGTCCGAGGCTAAATACACCATTATATAACACGCGCAGGCAGATATGGGGGATCAGCAAGCTACCAACAGCACTCCGGCGCGCTGCCACTTCGACCGGCTGCTGATCGCCTACCTGCTACTCACTTTCGCCGTCTGCTTCGTCGGGTCCTACTTCGGCCCGCTTTACCTGCTGATGTCCCTGATGCACCTGGTGCTGGTCTTCCTGGTTCTGCGCCTGTCCGTCATGGACGCGGAAAAGCCCTATATCGCGGTCGTTCGGTGGTTCTATCCACTCCTGTTTCTGGCGCCTCTGTACTACGAGATCGATTTTCTGGCGTGGTTGTTCCACCGAGGGGAGTTTTACGACCACCTGGTTCTGGCCGCCGAGGGGTGGCTGTTCGGTGGCCCGCCCCATAGATACCTGGCCGACATTTTTCCCGGTCCCTTCTGGCGGGAACTGTTCCACCTGCTGTACCTCGGTTCCTACCTGCTCCTGGCAGGGGGCCTGATCCTGGCCTGGTGGCGAGGCAGGGCGTGGACGGGCCGAGGGACTGCGCTCGCCTATCCGCGCTACGCCTTCATCCTGCTGGGGGGGTTCTGCTCGTACCTGATAATTTTCATCCTGTTCCCGGTGGAGGGTCCCCTGGACGACCGTTTCCTGCGGTTTCACGGGCAGGGCCTGATCGGGCCACTGATCGATTTCCTTCACCGGGTGAGCTCCAGTCGCGGTGGCGCCCTGCCCAGCTTCGAGGTGGGTGGACTGGTGATCACCTACCTGTTATGGCGTCCCCGCAAGCCGGCCCTCCGCTTTGGGCTGATAACCCTGATCCTGGCCATTACCGTGTCCACTATTTACGGCGCCTTCCACTACGCCTTAGGCGCGGTGGCGGGGCTGATAACCGGCGTGTTGTTTTACCTGCTGTGGGACCGGCTCTACCGGCGCTTGAAGCCGGAGCAGTGGAAAACAGATAGGGCCGGCGGCGCCCTGTCCCCGGAACCTCCTCGATCGTGAGCTCCGCCGATTTCAAGCTAGGCCTGGACCAGCCGGTACAGTATGTCAAGGGTATCGGTCCGGTGCGAGCCACAGCCCTGGCTGAGGTAGGCGTGCACCAGGTGGGAGACCTGCTATACCATTTCCCCCGCCGTTACTTGGACCGGCGCAACGTAGTCCTGATCCGGGACCTGAAGGTTGGTGAGCAAGCCACCATCATTGGGCAGGTGACTGGCCGCGGTATGCGCCGCTCCAAACGCCGCCCGCTCTTCCAAGTGACCATTTCAGATGGCACGGGCACCCTGCCCTGTCTCTGGTTCCGCCACAGCGAGTGGATTCGCGGGCGGTTTGAAGTGGGGGATCGGGTAGCGGTCCATGGCAAGGTGGAGTTCTACCGCAAACCGCAGATGATCCACCCCGATTTCGATCTGCTGGACCAGGCCGAAGACCCGCTCAACACCGGTCGGATCATCCCCTTGTATCCCGGTACTGCTGCCCTGAAGGCCACCGGGCTGGACAGCCGCCGCTTTCGGCGGGTGATACGCTCCTGCTGGGAGCGCCTGGTCCCGGTAGCGGATCATTTCTCCGCTGAATTCCGCCGTGAATACAACCTGTCCGACCTGACCCAAGCCTTAAGGAGTATCCATGACCCGGTGGACGAAGCAGCCCTGGACAGGGCCCGCTTCCGGCTCAAGTTCGACGAACATTTTTTCCTGCAGCTGCTCATGGCTTTGCGCCGGCGTTCGCTGGAGGAACTGCCGGGCCGCAAGTTCCCCGATAGAGGCGAGATCACCGAGGGCATCTATCGCAGCCTGCCCTTTCAGCTGACTGCGGCCCAGATCAGGGTCATGCGTGAGATCAGGGCCGACTTGCAGTCGGGGAAAATGATGAATCGTTTGTTGCAGGGGGACGTGGGCAGCGGCAAGACGGTCCTGGCCCTGCTCACGGCGGCCATTGTGGCCCGGGAAAAGTGCCAGGTGGCAATCATGGCTCCCACCGAGATCCTGGCCGAGCAACATTACCGGGCCTTCAAGGCTCTCAGCGCCGGGGTGGACCTGCCGCTGGCCCTGCTCACCGGCGGCACTCCCAAGGAGCGGCGCGCGGAGATCCTCCAAGGCCTGAAAGCCGGCAATCTGCCGTTGGTGATAGGCACTCACGCCTTGATCCAGGAAGATGTGGTATTCAAGCAATTGGCCCTGATCGTCGTCGATGAGCAGCACCGTTTCGGAGTGTTGCAGCGCGGCCGTCTACAGGAAAAGGGCTATTACCCCCACGTCCTGGCCATGACCGCCACCCCCATTCCGCGGACACTGGCCATCACCTACCACGGGGACATGGACGTCTCCCTACTGGATGAGATTCCCGCCAACCGGGGCAAGATCACCACCCGGGTACTGGAGCCGGAGCAGCTTGAGGGGGCCTATAAGTTGATACGTCGCGAAATGGAGCAGGGGCACCAGTGTTTTGTGGTCTACCCGCTGATCAGTGAGTCGGAGACGGGGGACCTAAAAACCGCGGAGGACGGCTATCTGCTCCTGTCGCGTGAAGTATTCCCCGAGTTTGATGTGGGCTATCTCCACGGCCGGATGAAAAGCGCCGACAAGGAGGCCGTGATGGACGCCTTCCAGAGCGGGAAGCTGCAGCTACTGGTATCCACCACCGTGATCGAGGTGGGCATTGATGTGCCCAAAGCCACGGTGATGCTGGTTGAGAACGCCGAGCGCTTTGGCCTTACCCAGATTCACCAGCTACGGGGACGTATCGGGCGCGGGGTACTGCCCGGGCATTGCCTGCTATTGCGCCGGGGTGGCGCCGAGGAGACGACCGCCCGGCTGGCCATACTGGAGCGAACGTCCAACGGGTTTGAAATCGCCGACGAAGACCTTAAATTGCGCGGCCCCGGGGAGCTGTTTGGCGCCCGCCAGCACGGTTACATAAAATTCCGTTTGGCTAACTTGACCGATGACGGCCCCATAATCCGCCTGGCGCGACAAGCTGCGTTCGATGTGGTGCGCGGCGACCCGAACCTGAGCCGGGGGGAACATCAAGCGTTCAAACAAGTTTTCATGCATAAATATCAGCCCCAACTGGACTTCATCAACCTGCACTAGGCCGGTATTCTCCCATGCCAACCTTCAACGAATGCCCAGTCTGTGGTGGAAGCGAATTGCGGCCGGTATTCGCGGTCCGGGATCACCTGGTGACCGGTGAGGTTTTCAACCTGGTGGGCTGTCAAAGCTGTGAGACCCGGCTGATCAGCCCGGCCCCGGATGAGACCGAGATGCAGCTTTACTACCGGTCCAAGGAATATATTTCACATTCCGATACCCGGCGGGGCTTGATCAATATAGCTTACGGATTGGCGCGGCCGATCATGCTGTGGCGCAAACGCCGCCTGGTCGAGCGGTTGTCCGGCCTGGGAGCTGGACGGCTCCTTGACGTTGGCTGTGGTACGGGGGCCTTCCTAAATACGATGCGAGGCAGCGGCTGGGAGGTGGCCGGCATGGATTCCAGCGAAACGGCCCGTGAGGCGGTGCGACGCCACACCGGCCTGGAGGCCTTTACCGATGATGAATTTTTCAAGCAAGAGATGAAACTGTTTGACGTAATCACCCTTTGGCACGTACTGGAACATCTGCACCGGCTGGAAAGCTATTTGAACCGGATTAAGGAGTTATTGAAGCCCGGAGGAACTTTGTTTATCGCCGTACCCAATTATGATTCCCTGGACGGGGACGCTTACCAGTCGATGTGGGCGGCCTACGATGCTCCCCGGCACCTGTATCATTTCACCCCCCGGTCAATGGCCCGGCTGACGGAGCGCTTCACCTTTAAGATCACCGACCGGGTCCGGTTGCCGCTGGATTCGTTCTATGTAGCCCTGCTGAGTGAGAGAAACCTCCATGGCCAGGGCCGCTACTTCCGCGGCCTGTGGTTGGGCTTAAAGTCGTACCTTCAGGCGCTGAAACGGCCGGACCGAAGCAGCTCACTGATCTACGTTTGCCAGGCTGACGGATAGGTGCTGCCGGTGTTAATTTGGAGCCCTGAACCGGACTAACAGCGGGATTCAAGAGGAAAAAATGTCTAAAGACCAGCCCACACCGGAGGAGCAGTTGTTTCTGCAGCTGGTATCCTCACTGGCCACCGGCACCTGGATTGCTATGGGCAAACTGGCCAACCCGGCCACCGGTAAGGTCGAGCGGAACCTGGAGCAGGCCGCTTATTCCCTGGACAC
Organism: uncultured bacterium; assembly: GCA_965372015.1. Classification (GTDB taxonomy): domain Bacteria; phylum Fidelibacterota; class Marinisomatia; order SCGC-AAA003-L08; family TS1B11; genus JACZSB01. Next base: position 6,177 of record CBDVAP010000142.1, read on the forward strand.
CCTGGACATGCTGGCTAAACGCATGACGGGCAACCTGGCTGATTGGGAAGAGTCATACCTCTCCCAGGTCTTGGTCGACCTTAAAATGAATTACTTGGAAGAGCAGCAAAAGGGTGAGCCGGAGCCGGCTGCCGATGTTGCGGACCAGGGGCCGGCTGATGAGACGGGTGAGGAACAGGCCACAGAAGGTCGCGGGACCGATGATTCGGAAGCGGCCGATACCAAAGAGGAAACCGAAGCGTAATGGACAATAACTATGCCCGCATTAACCGCTGGTTGGCGGGATCGATTTTCCTGCTCTCCCTGGTACTGTATCTCAAAACCATGGCTCCCACGGTCTCCTTCTGGGATTGCGGAGAGTTCATCGCCACATCCTATATCCTCGGCATCACCCATCCCCCCGGTAGTCCCCTGTTTCTGCTCATGGGCCGGCTGTTCTCCATGTTCCCGACTTTCGCCGACATCGGCGCCCGGGTCACCCTGATCTCCCCATTGGTCAGTGCCCTGGCGGTGATGTTTCTTTACCTCAGCGTGGTGCACCTGGTACGCAAGATGCGGGGCGCTTTCCAAACCCCCGTGGACGTCATGATTGCATACGGCTCGGCCGCCAAAGCAGCCCTGACCTTCATGGTCACCGACAGCCACTG
>CBDVAP010000143.1:0-6463 GCA_965372015.1 uncultured bacterium
GTTGCCGCCTGTGGCGACAAATTGGGCCGGAGACGCAGGGAGGCCGTAAATGACCTCGCGCTTCTCCATTTTTCGGTTATCCCGACGGTTCAGGAAGGCAACAACCCCGCCGGGAAATCCCTTCGGGTACATTTAATTTGATGCAATGCGAGGGTGCGCCGCCGCGATATTTCTCATTTGCCTTTTATGGCACCGGCTGTAAATTGACGGCGTTGGTAACTCAGAACTAACGAAAGGAGGTGGTCCATTGTCTTGTCACGAATGGAAGCTAACCTCCGGAGAGCCGGCTTGAGGCGGCCTTTGGCAGGTTAGCTTGCTTAAAACCCTGGAGCCCCCGGCGTTAGCCGGGGGCTTCCTGTTTTAGGTGCAGGTGCTACCAGGGGAGTCCAATGTACCGGCAATTTATCAACGGTTCGCCCGGACCGGGGTGATTTGAATCCTTGAAAAGGTACACGTAAGGGGTTAGTTTTACGACCCACACCTGATCGGGCTGACGGCGACTATGGAAACAGGCCACATCAAACTGCTGGTGATTGAGGATGATCCGGCTTACCTGGAACTGCTGCAAAGCACGCTAGCGGAGGCAGCTCTGGGCGGGGGTGCTAGCCCAGTCTTTGAGGTAATTACGGCCGGCACCCTGGGCGACGGGATCAGCCTGCTGGCCCAAAACAACACCGACGCGGTGCTCCTGGACCTGTCTCTACCGGATAGCCGGAGCCAGGATACCTTCCGGCAACTGTATGCCCATGCCCCGTTGGTACCCATTGTCGTCATGTCCAGTCTGGACGACGAGGCCACCGCCATAGAGTCGGTCAAGGCGGGCGCTCAGGATTACCTGGTGAAGGGGCAGGTGGCCGGTGATCTGCTGGTGCGCGCCATCCGCTATGCCATCCAACGCAAACAGTCCGAGCGGGCCCTACAGGCCGCCCACGACCAGCTGGAACAGCGCATCCAGGAGCGAACCGCTGAGTTGGCCCAGGTAAATGCCCGGCTAGAGGAAGACATCGCCGCTCGGAAGAAGACGGAAACGGCGTTGCAGGCCAGCAACTGCCTGCTATCTGGAATCAGCCAAGTCTTGGCGCTTTATATTTCTGATTACGGCCCGCAAAGGGTTTTCGAAGAGCTGTTGCAGGTTCTGGTTTCAGTGACCGAGAGCGAATTCGGTTTCATTGGTGAGGTGCGCGAGACTGAGGCCGGCCAGCCTTATCTGCTAAAGATGACCGTCTCCGATAACGCCTGGAATGAAGAGATCAGGGAATACTATAACAAGTACCTTCCGGATGGGCTGAAGCTCACCAATCTGAATACGATCCATGGAGCGATTGTAACTAGCGGAGCGGTGGTCATTTCCAACGATCCGGCCACTGATCCCCGCAGCCAGGGCCTGCCGCCCGGACATCCGCCACTTAACTCCTTTCTAGGTCTTCCATTCCATGAAGGCGATACCCTGGTGGGCGTGGCGGGGGTGGCTAATCGTCCGGGTGGCTACGATGAAGCCTTACTGGATTTCCTTAAACCGTTAACCACGGCAGCCACCAGTCTGATCATAGACCAGCGTAACAGCCGGCTGCGGGAGGAAGTTGAACAGGCCCTCCGGGACAGCGAGATAAAATATCGCACCCTGATCCAATCGGGCCGGGACGCCATCGTTTCCACCGATGCCTCCGGCCGGTTGATCTCCTGGAACCAGGGCGCCGAGACCATGTTCGGATATAGCGAAGAAGAAATACTGGGGCAGCCGGTTACCGCATTAATACCGGAACGCTACCAGCAGCTGGGTAGGGAGCCGGTGCTACCTCAACTAACAGGCGGCATTTTACCCGCCCAACAGCAAGCCCTCCAGGGATGGGGCCAGCGGAAGGACGGCAGCGAATTCCCGACGGAACTTTCACTGTCGGGCTGGACGGTGGGAGGTGATAACTTCATCACCGCCATTATCCGGGATGTAACCGACCGCAGACGGATCGAGCAGGAGGTGCTACAGATCAGTGAACGTGAGCAGCGCCGCATCAGCCAGAACCTCCATGACGACTTAGGCCAAAAGCTCACCGGGATGGCCTTTCTGGGGCAAGCATTAGCTCATCGGTTGGAGGGCACCTCCAAAGAATTATCGGATGATGCCACCAGAATAGCCCAGCAGGCCAACGAGGCCATTAACAGCGCCCGGCGTCTGGCCCGGGAGCTGTATCCGGTGAACCTGGAGCGAAACGATTTGGAATCGGCCCTGGCGGAGCTGGTGGCCGGGGTGGAATCCTACTCCGGGATTTCCTGCGAATTAAGTTGCGATATCACCGTTCCCCTCGAGGATCATCAAGTCGTAACCCATCTATACCGGATAGCGCAGGAAGCGCTGAGCAACTCTGTCCGGCACAGCCGGGCCCAGGCAATTCAGGTCAAGTTGACCATCCGATCGGGGCTGACCCAGCTGGAGGTGCGCGATGACGGTGAGGGCCTGCCGAAAGAATTGACTTCTGCAACGGGGATGGGTTTGCATAATATGCAATACCGGGCCAACGCGCTGGGGGGTTCGCTGGAGATCGGATCGCGCACTGCAGGTGGCACGAAAATAGTTTGTTCGATCAAGAGCAATTAACGGACGATTAAAATGGCAGCCACAGCAGATGTATCCAGCGGACGAGTCAAAGCCAAGATACTGATCGTCGATGATCACCCCGTGGTACGCCAGGGATTGATCCAGTTGATCAACCAGGAAAGGGACCTGGTCGTTTGTGGGGAAGCGGGGGATTCGCACGGAACCTTGAATGCTATCGAGACCCTCAGGCCGGACCTGGCGATCGTGGATATCTCGCTGCCCGGGGTGGACGGGCTGGAGCTCATCAAGGCCATCCGGGCGCGCTACACGGAGCTGCCGGTGCTGGTCCTGTCCATGTATGACGAATCATTATATGCCGGGCGGGCGCTCAGGGCCGGAGCCAAGGGCTATGTCATGAAGGACAAGGGCGCTGAGAACCTGGTGACCGCCATTCGCAAGGTGCTAGCCGGCGAGCTCTACGTCAGTGAGGGCATCGCTTCCAAAATACTCCGGCAGTTTGCCGCCGGCCGTAAGGAAGGCATCGCCTCGCCCATCGACCTGCTCACAGATCGAGAATTGGAGGTATTCCGCGCGATCGGCGACGGCTTGAGTACTCGTCAGATTGCAGAAAATCTGCATTTAAGCATTAAGACGGTTGAGTCCTACCGGGCTCACATCAAGGAAAAACTACAGCTAGAAACTTCCACGGAAATGGTAAAGCACGCCGTACAATGGGTACAGACGGAGGGCGGCGGCTGACAGGCCGGGTCCATAAGCACCGGTTTCCCGGGCGGATACAAGAATGCCAGCCCCGCCCGGGTCTTTCGCCTCGTCAATGTATCGATCACCGGCCACAAATTTCCGGTCTCTGACGGAAGTAAGGGAAACCCCTACCACGCGTCAGGCATTCCCCCGGCTGGGGAGGGACTTTCCCTGATTCCCCGGCTGGTAAATCGCCTCTTACCAACAACCTAGTTCACCCCGATTGACGCATTTTCGCACGGGTGGTAGTTTTACCAGCGAAAAGGCAAAGTCTACAACCAAAGAGCGAATCAGGCCATTGGTCGAAAATGAGACCGGGAAATTGAACATGAGCCACAATTGCTCCAAGCACTACCAATTTGTGATGAGCCTCAGCGTGGGCATCGATTGGGATCCGGTGCACACTTCAGGCGTGATTTGGCGGCGAGCCGTTGGCGATACGGTATGGGACGCAGTGCAGCAGGGGCGACTGTCGTTTTGCGCCCCGGGACCGTTTAATTACAGCATGAGAGAACTGCGCCGCCGGAACCTGATTGAGCTTTGGCGGATGAACCCGCCGGTGGATAACCACTTTCTAACACTCCGGAAAGTGCTGCTACCAAACTGGGGGAACGATTCTAAGGAAAAAGCGGGATACCAACCACCAACTTTAAAAGAGGTGAAACGAAATGTCTGACAATAAACACCCGATCCTGGTTAGCGCGATGGAGCCATCTGATAACCGCCAGCCAGATTCGGAGATGGGTCCCGCTCATGGGGCGCCGGTTCCGGTTGGTACCGACGGACAGTTGGTTCGGGAGTACCGGGAAGCGTTCCTGCTGATTCATAAGGTCCATGGACAGATGCAGGGACTGGCGGCGGATGGTAATCTAATTGAAATAATGCTAGACGGCGGGGCGGAGGAACGGCAAGCCTCCATCGAGGGGACAAAGCCCCACCCGATCGAGGAGCAGGTACTCGCTACCCTGACCGACTCACCGATGGCGGAACCAGCCCCGCCGATGGCGGGACAAGTGTTCCCTACCATGACCTTCACTGAGCTGGCCCGGCTTTTCTCTGAGCAGATGGAGGAGGTGGTGGCTACCGGCAAGCAGATCAGCGCCGCTTCCCAGCAGATGGCTTCGGGCGTAAAGGAGCTTAACAAAGGCGTTGGGATGCTGAAGCGAAAACTATCGCGGGTGAAGTATTGAGGTTTTGCTGTGCGCTGGTTGACTACATTGGAGATGAAACAACAAAGAATGAGAACAGTACAATGAAATATCCGGTCTTATGGGCGGCAATGCTTGGGATGGTTTCCCTGGCAATGGCGCAGGGCGACCTTTCCATTTCCGGCTTTGTCGATGGTAGCACGACCCTACTGGTAGACAATGCCGATCTGGGTTTCAGTTTTGATGGGCTGGAGATCGACAAGGAACTGGACCGTGGCGGGAATAAGTTTATTCACTGTCCTACCTTACCCCATACCGGTTCCCCAGAGGCATCCATGACACTGATGAAGCCACTATTTTCCTGTGTAGCGCCCAGCACCAACACTTCTTTGCCGGCCGGATTAGAGATTTTAAACATCGGTGCCGTACGGCCATCGGAGTCCACGGTTGTGCCCAGGTACGAGAATTGCCGACCGCCCTTATCGAATAGCTCCATTAAGCCCCGGCCGTTGCGATCGTTACCCAGATGGACTGTTTTCTTATACTTGCCGTTGGAAAGCGACAACAATCCGCCTCCATCGGCGGAGCGCCCTAAGCGGGTGATTGCTTTACCGTTTTTGGCATTGAGCGCCAGCGTCCCATTGCCCCGCTTACCGATGGACATCACAGCCCGTTCGGTGCCGCCGGAAATGAATGTCAATGCCGGTCTACCCCCTGTTTTAGTTCCCAACGTAATATTGGGTTGCCCGGCTTGGTCGTAAAGTGTTATCCCTGCAAAATCTTCGTCCGCACCGATCCAGCCTTGCAATTCTCCCCCTTGCGAGTAAAGAAATATTTCCTGGGCAGAAATACTTTCACCGGCAGGTCGCATTCCAATTAGCACTCCAAGACCCAACAACAGCAGGATGGCGGCCCAAGCCAAGCGCAGGTTTCGTTGCAGGCCGATGATACTCTTATGCAGATCCGAGGTAGTATGCATTGGAAATTCCCCGTGTTACGGTGTTTGGCACAATATATCCCTAGAAGCACAGCATTCAGTGGAATCGGAATCTACCGGGTGCGGTGCTGTGATTCAAGAAAAATAAAATATGGGCTCATGAATCATAAGCTACATTTGAAGATGATAACTCGGCGGCTATTACAGTTGTCTCCGACGACAACTACTACTTGGCTTACGGGAACCCTATTGGCGGATTAGTCATGTCAGGAGTAAGATCTACAGCCGAAACCTACTTTAGTCTGATTGTCACAAGCTTTGTGTTCTTTAAGACTCAAAAACCTGAAAACGGTGCTTGAGAGGCATCTGCCGGGTAAACAGTTGCAGTGGACCAAGACAATTAAAGTTTATTAAGCCTAACCAGGAGAACTCATGAAAAGGGCAAGTTATAAATGGCTACTTTTTGGTGGCTTACTCTTAGTCCCGGCAGCCTTGGTCAAGGCAAGTGCTAGTGGATCACCCTCAGGACGCGATACAACCCAGGCCGCCACTGAGGCCATTAGTCAAACAGCGGATGATACTCCTGCTGAGCTGGGACTTCTGGGATATTTATTCAAACGCAAACGAACGGAAGATGGTGAACAAGCACCGTCGGGAGTAGAGGTTAAGGCAGCTTCTAATGGCCCTTTTGAAGAGCAGGGCCTGATAGATTTTCTCCTGGGTAAAGAGCCTCAGCCGCTGGTTATTGCCTCCAGTATCCATGTGGCGAATAAGCCCTTACCGGAACCGGTAGAGGGTCCCTTACCTGAAGGAGGCCTGCTCAATTATTTGTTTAATCGGGGAGATACATCGCTCAGGCCTGCTGCGGGCTCTGCCCAAGCTGCGAACCCATCCCGGCCAGCGCCCACCAGCACGAAATCATCAGTTGGCACAGCGCAGGTATTAGCAAGGTCTGCGACGACTGTTAAATCGGCGGCGATTAGTGATGGACAAGCACCTTCGGGAGTAGAGGTTAAGGAAGCTTATAATGGCCCTTTTGAAGAGCAAGGTCTGATAGATTTTCTCCTGGGTAAAGAGCCTCAG
>CBDVAP010000144.1:0-6425 GCA_965372015.1 uncultured bacterium
GCCGTCCCCTCTCCGCATGCGGAGAGGGGCTTTACGGAGTAAAGGGGAGAGGTTTTTGGTGGATGGTCGACAGGGCCTGTAATCTGTCAACGGCGAGGGCGGGATCCGGGCGAGAGGTGAACGTCTATACGTGCACCAAGCGGGAGATCAAATAGTATGAGCAACACAGTAAGATTTATGTTTGCCACGGCAGCTACGGTGCTATTGCCGTTGTGCCCGGCCTTCAATTATCAAGCCGTGCAAGGTGCTCAACAAGATAATTCTTTGGAAGGAAGAATAGCACAATTACAGCAAGAAGTACAAGCAAATCCTAGAAATCCTGATTTACATTTTGAATTAAGTAAACTTTATGAAGAGGATGTTGGAAGATATTATGATGAAGCTTTATCTGAGTTTGGTTTGGCTGTTGATTATGGGTTAGAAGGAAGGAGTGAGTGGAGGGATAGTAGAAAAGTCGGGAAAATCAACAATAAAGGAATTTCATTATTTAACAAAGGAAAATATGACAAAGCAATTGAAAAATTTGAAGAGGCTCTTGAAGAAGATACAAATAACCCTCACACTTATAATAATCTTAGTGGAGTTTATTTTACTAAAGGGGAGTTTGGAAAAGCAATAGAATATGCAAAAATAGCTGTTGATTTAGACCATACTAATGCAAATTTTCATATGTCAACTGGTGCTGCATACTTAAAAAAAGGAGATTTTGAATTATCTCTATTAAATTATAATAAAATTGGGCATATTGATTCAAATCATTATCAACAGTATTTTGGTGTTGCTACTGCATATTACGGATTAGGTCAATATAATGATGCTATTGGTGCTTTGAATAAACTTCCTGAATCAGTTCAAGAAATTCCACAAATAGTAGAACTTAGAAAAAAATGTGTTGATGGATTGTTAAAATAAAGTATATGATTATTTCTATTGTTTTCTAGAGATGTGGAAGCGACCTCGCTCCGCTCACTGCCCCGCCATTAGCGGGAAAGCACCCACCCCTAATCCCCTCCCTCAGTGAGGGAGGGGACTTCACGAAGTGAATGGGGTGGGTGGAACAGCGGGCTAGGCGCCTTCCCCCAAATCCGGCTCGCCGTAGGCTACCCTGCGCGTAGCCCCACGATTAGCCATTAGTGGCAGAAAAGGTTTAATTTCAAGGGAACTCTTATGAAAAAAGGTCAAATGCTATACGAGGGCAAGGCTAAACAGGTCTTCGCCACCGACAACCCTGATCTGCTGATCCAGCACTTCAAGGACGACGCCACCGCCTTCGATGGCACCAAGAAGTCCACCATCGCCTCCAAAGGGGTGGTGAACAACGCCATCTCGAGCCACATGTTCTCACTGCTGGCGGAGAACGGCGTGCCCACCCACTTCGTTAAGAAACTGGATGACCGGGAGATGCTGATCAAACGGTTGGAGATGATCCAGGTGGAAGTGATCATGCGCAACGTGGCCGCCGGCAGCATCTGCAAACGCTACGGCATCGAGGAGGGCCGCAAATTCGATCAGCCGATTCTGGAGCTGTACTTTAAGAGCGACCCGCATCACGACCCGCTGATGAACGCCGAGCACGTGGTGCAGTTCGGCCTCTGTTCACTGGAGACCCTGGACGAAATCGGCGGCTATGCCCGGCGGATCAACGAGTTAATGCGGCAGTTCTTTACCGGTATCAAGGTCACCCTGGTGGACTTCAAGCTGGAGTTCGGCCTGGCGGGCGACCGGGTGCTGCTGGGGGACGAGATTTCCCCCGATACCTGCCGTTTCTGGGACCTGGAAACCGGGGAGAAGCTGGATAAGGACCGCTTCCGTTTCGACCTGGGCCGGGTGGACGAGGTCTACCAGGAGATGCTCAGCCGGGTGACGGGCGGCTGAGATGGCGGCGGAGGGACGGATTATTCTGTTGCCGTTGCTGGCAATTTCTGTGGCGGTGAGTGTCTGGTTGCTGCTGGCGCCCCACCCGGCCCTGAAGGGACTGACCCTGCTGGGGTGGCTGCTGGTAGCGTTCTCACTGGTGTTTTTCCGCGACCCGCGACGGGAGCCGCCACCGGACGCCCTGGCATTCCTGGCCCCGGCCGACGGCCGGGTGGTGGAGGTCAAACCGATCGGCCGGGACGATCATATCGGTGGGGAGGCGCTGCGGATTTCAATATTCCTGTCGCTGTTCAACGTACACGCTCAGCGGGTCCCATACGATGGGGAAGTGACCGGCACCGATTACCGGTCCGGGAAGTTCCTGGCGGCCTTCAACCAGCGGGCCAGTGCGGAAAATGAACAAGCGGTGACATTTTTCAAGGCAAACGGCGGTAACTTCACCGTTAAGCAGATCGCCGGACTCCTGGCCCGCAGGGTGATCAGCTATATGCAACCCGGCCTACAGGTGCGCCGGGGAGAACGTTTGGGTTTCATCCGGTTCGGCTCGCGGGTGGAAATTATCCTGCCCGCGGACTTCGACGTGCGGGTCAAAGTAGGCGACCGGGTGAGCGGGACAACCACTATTATCGGGTATTTTGCAACATGAAGATCACCAGACCCAGGAAGAAGATTAGGCAACCCCTCAAGAAGGACCACATCCCCAGCCTGTTCACGCTGATGAATATGTTCCTGGGGTTTCTGGCAATTATCAGCATCGTCGAGGGATTTTACATCCGGGCGGCCTACCTGGTGATGGCGGCCGGCATTTTCGACGCCCTGGACGGCAAGCTGGCCCGCTGGATACATGTGCCTTCGGCGTTCGGGATGGAACTGGACTCACTGGCGGACCTGGTGTCGTTTTCCCTGGCCCCGTCGTTGATGATCTGGGCCATTTTTACCCGGGACCTGCACCCGGTGCTGGGGGCCGCAATCGCCGGCACGCCCCTGATATTCGGGGCTATCCGCCTGGCCCGATTCAACGTGGACCAACACAGCCAGCCCAAGCCCTATTTCGAAGGGCTGCCGGCCCCGGTGGCGGCCTTTGTGATTGTGGCGTTGGTGTTGTTTTATCAACCCCAGGAGGAGGTAAGCGCGGCCAAAGTGGTGTTGCCCATGGTGATGGTGGTCTCCTTCCTGATGGTCAGCCAGATCAGGTACCCGAAAACACCAGCCCTCTCGTTGCGGGCCGGATCGGGGAACACTCTCTTTCTGTTGGCAAGCATCGCTGCCCTGTTTCTCACCTTCTTCATCGACGGACGCTTCCTGTTGCCGCTAATGACCATTTACCTGCTGATCGGGATCATGCGCTGGATGACCCGTACCGATACAGCCGTAGACTTTCAGTCGGTGGACGAGGAGCATTGAAAGCCCACGTGTATATCACCCCCAAGGAGGGCATCCTGGACCCCCAGGGGGAAACAGTGGGCCAGGCGCTACGCAACCTGGGCATCGATAAAGTGGCCGCTGTCAGGGTGGGCAAATTTATCGAGATCGACCTGCCGGGTCTGGCACGGGGCGGAGCGGAGAAGGTGACCCGGGAAGCCTGTGAGCGCCTGCTGGTGAATCCCAACATCGAGAGCTACACTTTTGAAGTTGTGAAGGGCGACTGATGCGATTTGCCGTGTTGGTCTTTCCCGGCTCGAACTGCGACTACGATGCTTACCACACGGTGCGGCATATATTGGGAGAGCGGGCGGAGTTTATCTGGCACCGGGAGACCTCCCTGGAGGGCTTCGATGTGGTGATTATACCGGGAGGCTTTTCGTATGGGGATTACCTGCGTACCGGAGCCATCGCCCGCCTATCACCGATCATGGCGGCGGTCCGGCAATTCGCCTCCGCCGGCGGGCTGGTGCTGGGCATTTGCAACGGTTTTCAGATCCTGATCGAGGCCGGCCTGCTGCCCGGGGCGCTGATCAGCAACAGCGGTCTGCGTTTTATCAGCCGGCGGGTCTACCTGCGGCCCGGGGGGAGCGGCAATCCTTTCACGGCAGGCCTGGACCCCAGCCGCAGTTACGCCATGCCTATCGCCCACCAGGCCGGGAATTACCTGGTTTCGGCGCCGGAGCTGGAGCAGCTTGAAAAGCATGAGCAAATCGCCTTCCGCTATGTGACGGCCGAAGGTGAGCGCACTAAGGACGCCAACCCCAACGGGTCCTGCGCCAATATCGCCGGGGTGCTCAACCGGGAGAAGAACGTCATGGGGATGATGCCCCACCCGGAGCGGGCCGCCGAGGCGCTGCTGGGGTCGGTGGACGGACTGGCTCTGTTCGAATCCATCGTTGGGCGCAGCTGATGGCATTTGGCGAGTTCCGGAAGCGCTCCTTGGGGATGATTTTCATCTCCCTGATCCTGGGCGCCGCGGTGGGGACTATCCTCGGGGAGGTACTGGGGGTGACGCTGCCCGAGGGTGTGGTGAAGCAATTTTTCCTCCAGTCGGTGAGCTGGGGCATTAGCCCGGTGACCCTGGACCTGCTGGTGGTGACGGTCACATTTGGTTTGCGGGTCAAGTTCAACATCAGTAGCGTGGTGGGACTGGGCGCGGTCTACTATTTCCTGCGCTACTTTCGTTGAGCGGCCGAGGGGCCCGCCTACGCGCGAACAATTATTCAGGAGGCTGATATGTCGTTAGGTTTTGGCGAAATACTGGTTATACTGTTCATCGTCCTGCTGCTGTTCGGGGCCAAGAGACTCCCCGAGCTGGCCAAGGGGCTGGGCCGCGGGTTGCGGGAATTCAAGCAGGCCACTAGCGAAATCCAGGATGAGATTCAATCGGCGACCAACCTGGACGAACCGGCGAAGAAAGTGGAATCAACGCCCGCCGAGGAAGGGGACAAGTAAGGTCCCCGGTCCGTTTTTGTCCGCCGACATTCGCAGCAGGCTGGAGCAGTTCCCGGCCGCCCTGGCGGAGCGGCAGGCGCTCAACGCCGTTATTACTGACATTTCCGGCCGAGCCTTAGAGCGATTGGATCCGGCCGGGGGCGGTCCCCTGGACGGCTGCCTGATGGCCGTCAAGGACAACCTGAACTTGGAAGGCGTTCCCACCACCTGCGCCTCCCGGATTCTGGCAGGCTACATCTCGCCCTACACCGCCACCCCTGTACAACGGCTGCTGGACGCCGGGGCAGCTATCGCCGCCAAGACCAACTTAGACGAATTTGCCATGGGCTCCTCGACGGAGTATTCGTGCTTCGGTCCCACCCGCAACCCCCATGATCCCGAGCTGGTGCCCGGTGGCAGCAGCGGCGGTTCGGCGGTAGCGGTGGCCTCCGGACTGGTGGACGCGGCCCTGGGCAGCGATACCGGCGGTTCGGTGCGGCAACCGGCGGCCTTCTGCGGCGTCTACGGACTCAAGCCCACCTACGGCCGGGTCTCGCGTTACGGGCTGGTGGCCTTCGCTTCCTCATTCGACCAAGTGGGTGTGTTTGCCACTACCACCAAGGACACCGCCCGGGTGTTAGAAGTGATAGCCGGGCACGATCCTTTAGACAGCACTTGCGCCCCGGAGCCGGTGACGACCTTCACCTACGATGCGGAGCGGGCCAGCCAATTGACGGTGGGTATCGCCCCGGAATACCAGGAAGGGGTGGATCCCGAGATTCAGGAGCGGCTGGGCAGCCTGGTAGCTTTCCTGGAAGGGGCCGGGCTGAGTGTCAAGGAGGTCTCGTTACCGCACACGGAATACGGTGTCGCGGCCTACTACATCCTCACCACCGCCGAGGCTTCCTCCAACCTGGCACGCTTCGACGGGGTGCGCTACGGACTGCGGCGGCACGCTGAGGATGACCTGGAGGCGTTGTACAGCGAAACCCGCAGCGAGGGTTTCGGTCCGGAGGTGCAACGCCGGATCATGCTGGGGACCTATGTGCTTTCGGCGGGCTACATGGATAAATACTATACCCGGGCGCAACGGGTTCGCCGCCTGATCAAGCAGGACTTCAGCCAGGTCTTCGGGGAGGTGGACCTGCTGCTGACCCCCACGACCCCCACTTTTCCCTTCCCCATCGGCGGCCGGGTGGAAGATCCGTTGGCCATGTACCTGTCGGACGTGTTTACCGTGCCCATGAGCCTGGCCGGTGTGCCGGCCCTGAACATCCCCGTGGGCCTCTCGGGCAAAGGTCTGCCGGTGGGGCTGCAACTGACCGCCAATTACTTCCAAGAGGAAACTATTTTCCAGCTCAGCCGTTTTATAGAGCAAAACTACTCGGTCTGATACATGCCTCAATTTCAACAACCGTGGTGGCTGCTGCTACTGCTGGTGGTACCGTTGCTGTCTGCTTGGTATGTGCGGCGGGGCCGCGGGCAGGAAGGGGTGTTGCGTTTTTCCTCCCTGGAGATGTTCGACCGGGCAGCCCTGCGTTCGGGCAACCGGAAAGTGTATCTGCTGTTAGCTGGGCGCTACCTTTTGCTGGTGCTGCTGGTGCTGGCGCTGGCCCGGCCCCAGGTGACTGACGTGATCCGGGAGAACCGGGTGGAGGCGTATAATTTTTCCATCGGGACGCTGTTTCACT